>CAKUNS010000029.1 GCA_934668515.1 uncultured Eggerthellaceae bacterium | reverse complement strand
GCTTTCCGGTGGCGAGGCGCAGCGTATCCGCTTGGCCACGCAGATCGGCGCTGGCCTTATGGGCGTGCTTTATATTCTCGACGAGCCTTCTATCGGTTTGCATCAGCGCGACAACGAAAGGCTCATTGCCACGTTGCAGCGTCTGCGAGATTTGGGCAACACCGTCATCGTTGTCGAGCATGACGAAGACACCATCCGCACTGCCGACTACGTGGTTGATATGGGCCCGGGTGCCGGCGAGCTAGGCGGTTACGTCGTTGCTGCAGGCAAGCCTGAAGATATTATGGCCAATCCCGAATCGATCACCGGACAATATCTTTCGGGCGCGAAGGAAATCGCTGTTCCGAAAGAACGACGCAACCCGAAGAAGGGCAAGATCAAGCTGGTCGGCGCTTCCGAGAACAATTTGAAGAACGTTTCGATCGAAATCGAGCTCGGCACGCTGACGGTTGTCACGGGTGTTTCGGGTTCGGGCAAAAGCTCCCTGGTAACCGACACCTTGGCGCCGATCCTCTCCAACCAGATCAATCATGCGCGCAAGCGCACGGGCGCATATCGCAAGATCTCCGGCCTTGAAGCAATCGACAAGGCGATTAACATCGATCAGAGCCCCATTGGCCGTACACCACGCTCGAATCCCGCAACGTACATCGGCCTATGGGATGACATTCGCGCGCTGTTTGCTTCGACAAGCGAGTCGAAGGCGCGCGGCTACTCGCCGGGTCGCTTCTCGTTCAACGTGAAGGGCGGTCGTTGCGAGGCATGCAAGGGCGATGGCCAGATCAAGATCGAGATGCACTTCCTTCCCGATATTTACGTCCCCTGTGAGGTTTGCGGCGGCGATCGTTACAACCGCGAGACGCTTCAGGTTACGTACCGCGGCAAGAACATTTCGCAGGTGCTTGACATGACCGTTGACGAGGCGCGCGAGTTCTTCACGAACATCCCGGGCATCAAGCGAAAGCTCGACACGCTTCACGATGTCGGGTTGGGCTATATCAGGCTTGGCCAGCCTGCAACGACGCTTTCCGGCGGCGAGGCGCAGCGTGTCAAGCTCTCCAGCGAGCTGCAGAAACGTCAAACGGGCAAAACGTTCTACATTCTGGACGAGCCCACTACGGGCCTTCATTTCGAGGATGTCCGCCAGTTGCTCGAGGTTCTTCAGCGTCTTGTCGACGCCGGCAACACCGTGCTTGTCATCGAGCACAACCTTGACGTCATCAAGTCGGCCGACCGCATCATCGATATGGGTCCCGAGGGCGGTGACGGTGGCGGCACGGTCGTGGCGTACGGAACTCCCGAGCACGTCGCCGAGGTTCCTGGTAGTTACACCGGCGCGTTCCTCAAGAAGATCCTCGCCAAGTAGTATCATCAACGGCTATGGATAAGCGAAAACGAGAAATAATCGCCTTGGTGCTTTTGATGGCGCTGCTTTTAGGCGGCGCTGGGTTCTTCGGGTTCTACTTGACCAACGGTCATAAGTGGAATCTGGCGGCAACTACCATTGACGACACCGTGGGAAACATGGACGGCTACGTGGTTGTGCTCTATGAGGGTACTGACACGCCGCAGGCAGCCCCCGTCAAGCCGATGGCTGATGTCCGTGTTTCGTCTACGGTGTTGCTGGCGGACACCAAGAAGTCGTACGGCGACAAGGGCGCCAACGTGTTTTCGCTGCGTACCAACGATTTCAGATACGCCGAGTCGTTCGTGCTTTTGCATGACGGGTACCGCATTGGTTTCATGCCGGTAGACAAAGACACGCCGTATCTTTCGATCGATCGGCAGATCGCCCTTTTCGCCCAGCGCCATGTCGATATCGTCGTGGCATTGGAGTACTCCGAGAACGAATATCTCGAGTCGGTTGATGGCGTCGACGTCATCTTGCAGCTTGGCGAATCCCTGAAAGATGAATCTATCGAGTCCGATGGGCAGGGTGACTCGTCGTCCGAGAATCAAGAATCTGCCGAGAGAGAATCGACTGACGATGAACCTCGCGGGGCGGCAACCGAAGATGGCCAGAATGCAGACAACGTCGAATCATTGACTGCCGCCGAGCAAGCCGAGATCGAGAAGAAAGCCGAAGCTGCACGTGCGGAAACGGCGGCAAAATCCGCGCTTGACGCAGAGAAGGCCGCTTCGGCTGAATCGGCGTCTTCTGCCGCTTCTTCCGCCTCAAGCTCGGCTTCCTCTGCCTCGACGCATAAGTTGAAGAAGAGCAACGCCTATGTGGTGGATCGTCGCGATCGCGGGACCATTGCTGCGGTGCTCATCTCTCCGAACAACATCATCTCAACGAAGACCATTTCTGAATAATCTGTTCCAGCTAAGATGCAAAGTCAAACGACCGCCTAGTGCTTCGGGCGGTCGTTTGCTTGCTGCTTGCTATTCAAGTGATCGTTCAATTGGGCAGTTGCGTATCTTCCGTTTGCTATTCAAACGTTCTGCGCGGTGCTTACGCGTTTCGTCACTACGCGATCACTTCGAGTGATGACCCTTGCGGACCCGATTTCACCACGATCTTCCGATCGATTGCGGTTTTCAGTTCGTCCACGTGACTGATGATTCCGACAAGCCTATTGCCAGTCGAAAGCTCGGCGAGCATGTTGATGGCATTCGCAAGCGATTCATCGTCAAGCGTCCCGAAGCCCTCATCGATGAACATCGAGTCAAGTTGGATTCCGCCCGCCAGGCTTTGAACGACGTCGGAGAGTCCCAAAGCCAAGCAAAGTGACGCTTCGAACGACTCGCCGCCCGACAATGTCGACGCATCGCGCGACTTGCCGGTATATCTATCGAACACATCCAGGTCGAGTCCCGTTTTTCCCGAAAGCGTGGCACTCGCTTTTCTTCTGAGCTCGAAGCGCCCGCCCGCCATTAAAGCCAAGCGAGCATTCGATGCCGCGATCACCATGTCGAAGTAAATCGTCTGCACGTAGGTCTCGAAGGATATTCGCTGTGATCCCTTCAACGTGCCGCACGCCACGTCGGCAAGAACGGAAAGCTCCCCGTATTCCTTGCGGGTTCGATCGGTCTCCTTGAGTTCCTCTTCGATGCTCGAAAGCGCCCGCTCGTTAACGGCTATTCGTTTTTCATACGGCTCCAGTTCATTGGCGATCGCTTCAAGTCGCTCCCGAAGGCCTTCCTTGCGCTCTGCAAGCTCTTCTATGTCGAGCGCGTCGATGCGTGCGATTTCTGAACGAAGTGCCTGTTCTTTGCCTGTTTCCTCTACCACTTTGCTGCGCGCTGCCTCAAACGCAAGCTTGGCGCCTTGCAATGCTTCCTCAAACTGGGTTTTGCGTTTGATCAGGGCGTCGATGCTCGCGCGAAGTCGCTGCTTGTCTGTGTGGCCGTGGCTTTCCAGCTCAGCGGTTTTTTCTGCGAGCTTGCTTTCCGCAATGGCTGAAAGAGTTTGGGCGTGGGTGGCTTCTTGATCGAGGGAGGCTTGCTGCAGTTTGAGTTTCTCGATCCTGCTTTGGGTGCTTTCGATTTCCGTTGCTGTCTTTTTCGCTTGCGTTTCAGGATCGCCTAAAGAGGCGCATTCGGTCGTGAGCTTCGCAGTTTCCTCTTTCAAATTTGCTGCAGCGGCGTCAAGATCATTGCGTTTGCCGAAACGCTCTTCCAAAGAGGCTAGGCGGGTTTGCCTTTCCTCGTATCGTGTCTTCGCGCGTGCGCATGCGGCTGAAGCTTCAGTTGCGCTTGCTTGCATCTTGGTCGATAGCTGCTCGAGCCGTTCGATCTCTTCTTTAGAGGGCGCAGATTCGACAAGGGAAGCTTTGCGGGGGTGGTTTTGCGAGCCGCAAACAGGGCAGGGGGACCCTTTCTCAAGCTCCTGCGCAAGGATGCCCGCCTGGTTGTCAAGGTAGGCTTTTCTTGCGGCGCGCGATTCCTCGAAAGCGTGATCGCTTGCTCGCTGAACATCGCGATAGTCTGCCTGCTCTTGCAAAAGGCTTGCATTCGCCTGTGCGGATTCTCTGAGGGCTTTATCGAACTCGCGACATGTTTCGTCGATTCTCTTCTGTTCTTGTTTTAGCGCCTCGATTTTTTGCGTAAGATCGCGTTGCTTTTGGGTGAGGTCGATAAGGCTTGCCTGTGAGGCAAGTAGTTCCTTGAGCAGGGATTCTGCCGCCTCCGCTTGCGTCCTTGATTCGCTTGCGGCTTTAACTGCGCGATCGCGCGCATTCACTGCGGCATCGAGATCTATTCTGACTCGTTCCGTTTCGTCGACAAGTTGCATCAAACGCTGCGCTTCTTCGATTTTCGCGGGCAAGGAAGCAAGTTCGGGCTCGTTAGCCTGAGCGGCTTCAAGGCGGGCCTTCGCTTCGTTCATGGCGGTTTGAGCAAGAGCCAGCTCTTCCTCCAAACGTCGACGCCGTTCCTCCATCGAGGCACGTTGCTTCGCTTTGGCAAGTTCGCTTTCGGTGTTTTGCAGCTGGCTACGCTTTTCCTTATTCGCGGCGGCAAGCGTCTGCGCCTTTTCCTTGTCCGCCGAAACGGCGTCTTCCACGATGCTCTTCAATTTGTCGGCGTCGATCGCGCCAAGAGCGATCATGCGATCAACCTCAGCAAAACCTTCGCTTTCGGGGTTCAGGTTAACTTGACGCGCAAGGGAGGCAATGCGCTCGTTTGCACGCTCGCTCGCGTTTTTCAGCGCATTCGCCTTTGATTTGAGCTCGTTTTGAAGCGCCTCGTAGGGTGCCGTGCTGAAAATATGGCGGAAGATGTCGGCGCGGTCTTTCGTGTTGGCATTCAGCAGCTTCTTGAATTCGCCCTGCGCGATCATCGCGATCTGCTCGTATTGGCTTTTTGTCACGCCAAGCGTTTCCCTGACTTTCGCATCGACGGCAACGGGGCCGGTTTCGACACTGCCGTCGGGAAGGTGCAGTTCGGCCGCGGCCTGCTCGGTCGCCATACCGCTTCCGCGTTTGGCGGGCCTTTCGTAGCGCGGGTTCCTGACGATGCGGTATTCCTTGTCGCGGTAGGCGAACGTCAGGTCGACGAAGGTTTTAGTTGCCGGGTCGGCGAAGTCGCTTCGGAGATTCGCTGCGCTTCTGGTTTCGCCCGCGGGCATGCCGAACAATGCGAAGGAAATCGCGTCGAAGATGGTGGTCTTTCCCGACCCCGTGTCGCCGCAGATAAGGTACAAGCCCGATGAGCCGATCTTTTCGAAGTTGACGGTTGTTTCTTGTGCGTAAGGGCCGAATGCGCTGATGACAAGCTTGATGGGCCTCATTTGGCATCACCGTCTTCCATGCATGATTCAAGCACGCGCTGAAACGTCGAGCGCTGCAAAGGGGAAAGGGGTCTTCCCAGACGTTCCTCGAAGAATTCCTCGAATAGCTGGCTGGGCGAGAGGTTAAGTTTGTCCGGCTGCATTGCGATGTCCTTTTGAGCATTCATGCGATCGATGGTTGCTTGATAGTCCAGCTCCATCATGTTGGGGTAGACGGCGCGCACCCGCGCAAGCGCATCGATGATGGGGTTCTCGTCGGTCAGCGTGACGTGCAAGTAATCGTCGGCGGGCGCTGCGTTCACCACGTCTTCGCTGATCAGGTCTGCCAGAGGCCCTTTGATCTCGCGCATGTCGTGCAGTGCCTGAATCTCGACGAACTCGATATCCATCCGGCCCTTTTCATTTAGTGTGACCAAAGGGAAACGTTTCTCTTGGCCGGCTTCCGAGAAGGAATACTTCAAAAGCGATCCCGCATAGCGCATGTTCTTCTTGCCAAGTGGCTGCGACTTATGGATGTGACCCAGGGCCACATAGTCGAACTGGTCGAATATCGAGGAGTCGACTTCGTCCAAACCGCCAACTGAGGCAAGTTCCGAATCGGACGTTTCGGGCTTTTGCGATCCGAACGAGACGAACTGATGCACCAAGGCAACGTTCCTTTTGACGTAATCGATGTCTTCGTGTTGCAGCATCGTCTTGATGGCAGCGGTGTAGTCGGTTCCGATCTCGTCGTCGGGGAAGAACGCGCGCACGTTCACGGGCTTCACGAACGGCAGCAGCCAAAACGTCACTGGGCCGTGTTCGTCGGCAAGGCTGAAGTGGTCGATCGAGCCCATGAAGGAACCGGCAATGTGAATGCCGGCATCAGACAGTATTCCGTTCGCGTACGACAGGCGCTCGGCCGAGTCGTGGTTTCCAGGGATGATGAAGCATTTCACCTGGGTTTTAGCCAGTTCGGTCAGAAACCAGTCGGCAAGATCGACGGCCTCTGCCGAAGGTTGCGGTTTGTCGTAGAAATCGCCCGCGATCAAGATCGCATCGAGTTTCGGCGTGGCTGCGACTTCGCGTTCGATGCGTGAGAGAATTTGCCGAAGGGCGAACTTCTGGTCGTCGATCAGCGAAAAGCCGTCGACGCTTTTCCCAAGATGCAAGTCGGCTAAATGAAGGAATCTCATGGCGTTGCCGTTTCTGGATTGAATCCGATTGCTTTGTTGTGTCGTTCATCGGATTATAAACGCTGGCGACGGGGATATCGTGCGTTGCTCTTGCAGGGGCTTTGTTCGCGGTTGCCTTTGCTATACTTCAACGCGTTGAACCCGCACGATAAGCACGGTAAGCGTGAGAATATGCAGCCCTCGCATCCCGATTTCGAAAACGAACCGCTAGACGAGCACGACCTGTGGTCGGGTTCTCATTATGCGTCCGCGGAAGATGCCGACTTCGACCCTGAAGAAGAGGCCGCACGAGCGCGCGCTAGCCAAGAAGAGAAGATCGCCCGCATCAAGCGTCAGCTTGACAGTGTCCCAACCCTTCCCGGGTGCTACTTGTGGAAGAACGCTCGCGGCGAGGTTATTTACGTTGGCAAGGCCAAGCAGCTTCGCGCACGCATGCGCCAGTACGTGAACTTCCAGGACGATCGTGCGAAGATCCCTCTGCTTGTCGAGCAGATCGACTCATTCGAGTACATCGTCGTTGGCAACGAGCACGAGTCGTTGGTTTTGGAGCGCGAGCTCATCAACCAGTACACGCCGTACTTCAACGCCGACTTCAAGGACGATAAGTCCTATCCCTTCATTGCCCTTACCACGGGCGATGCTTTTCCTGCCATCAAGTTCACACGTGAGAAGCGCCGTCCTGACACGCGTTACTTCGGCCCCTTCACTGACAGCCGTGCCGCCCGCACGATGATCGACGCGGTGCGCAGGATCGTTCCGATTTGCTCCACCTCCTGCGCCGACTGGCGTGCTTTGCAGCGTCGTCAGGAAAAGGGCGAGCTTGCCCTTTCAAACACGCGTCCCTGCTTCGATTATCACGTGGGGCTTGGTCCCGGGGCCTGTTGCGGGCAGATTCGTCCCGAGGAATATGCCGAGAATGTCAAGCGGGTAGCTCGCTTTCTTGAGGGCAACCACGGCGAGTTCATCCGCGACATGACCGAGGAGATGCAGGTTGCGGCTGCCGAGCTCGACTTCGAGCGCGCGGCGCGCATCAAAAGCCGCATCGATGCCGTGAAGTCGCTTAACGACAAGCAGCATGCCGTTACTTCGCATAACATGAACGCCGACGTCATCGGCTTGTTCCGCGAGGAAACCGTCTCGGCGGCGCACGTGTTCATGGTCCGCGAGGGGCGCATCATCAACTCGAATGAGTTCGTTCTCGACCGCGGACGCGATGTCCCCGACGAGGATCTGCTCCATATGTTCCTGCTGCGCTATTATGAGGCGTCAACGTCGATTCCGCGTGAGGTCATCCTTCGCGAGCTTCCCGAAGATGCGACGGCTATGGAAGGCTGGCTCACTCAGAAGCTTGCCAGCGTCCACGGGGCCAAGGTGCGCTTTGTCGCCCCGCAGAAGGGCGAGAAGGCCGAGCTTGTGACCATGGCCGAGAAGAACGCCCAGCATACGCTGCTGCGCTATAAGGTTCGCACCAACTACGACGACAAGCGTATCAACGACGCTCTACTGCAGCTGGAAAGCGCGCTTGGCATGGACAAGCCGCCGCTACGCATCGAGTGCTTCGACATCTCCACCAACCACGGCAGCTACACGGTTGCCTCGATGGTGGTGTTCACCAACGGCAAGCCAGACAAGAACCAGTATCGTCGCTTCAAGATAAAAGCCCAGCTCGATGAAGCGAACGACTTCCTCTCGATGCAGGAGGTCATGTCGCGCCGTTACGCTCCCGAGCGCATGGCCGACGAGCGTTTCGGCAAAAAGCCCGATCTCATCATCCTTGACGGTGGCAAGCCGCAGCTTTCGGCGGTCATGGAGATGTTCGACAAGATGGGCATCGACGACATCGCCCTTGCGGGCCTTGCGAAGCGAGATGAGGAACTGTTCGTCCCGTGGCAGGATACCGGCCCCGTCGTGCTGCCAGGTGGTTCGGCGTCGCTTTACCTGGTGAAGCAGGTGCGCGACGAGGCGCATCGTTTCGCCATCACGTTCCACCGCGAGCTGCGCGGCAAGGGAATGACTTCAAGCATTCTCGACGAGGTCGCCGGCATGGGGCCGGTGCGCAAAAAGGCGCTCCTGCGTCACTTCAGGTCGTTCAAGAACTTGCGCGAGGCTTCGCTTCAAGAGATCAAGGATGCGGGTGTTCTGCCAGTCGAGGTAGCCGAGGAGTGCTATCGCGTGCTGCGGCAGTATAATGACAAGACGGAAAAGGTTTCCGTCGAGGCAAAAGAACAGCAGGTTGAAGAACCTCTAAACGAATGATCGGCGTGGATGAACGTTCAGGCGCAGCGGGATTTCCCGGCGCATCAAGATGATTCAGCGAGTTAAGGAGCAGCTCATGACCGAGCAGAACATCGACGAGTCGTCGTTGCCCGAGTTGGTGATCATCAGCGGCATGTCAGGCGCAGGCCGAACCGAAGCCCTGCATATTTTCGAGGATTTGGGTTACTTCTGCGTTGATAACTTGCCGCCTGCGCTAATCGGCGAGCTTGTCGGCATGAACGACGTACCCAGTCAGCCTGACGGCTCCCGCAAGCTTTGCATTGTCTGCGATGCGCGTACGCGCTCGTTCTTCGCAAGCATGCGCGACTCCCTTGCCGATTTGGATGCCAAGAAAATACCGTTCACTGTCGTCTTTCTGGATGCCGACGATGAGAAGCTCATTGCCCGTTACAAGTCGTCACGCCGACGTCATCCGCTGTGCGCTGACGGTGCAAGCATTTCCCGCGGCATCTCTCGCGAACGAGACCTTTTGTACGATCTGCGCGAGCATGCCGACTTGATTATCAATACCACCGACCTCACGCCAGGCGAGCTGCGTTCGCGCCTGTACACCGAGTTCTCTACGGGCGAGCGTCGCGAAGGCTTGGCCGTCGTAGTGTACTCATTCGGCTTCAAACATGGGTTGCCCGAGGATGCCGATCTAGTCATGGACGTGCGCTATCTGCCCAATCCGTTCTACGACCCTAAGCTTCGCTATCTAACCGGCTTCGATGCGCCGGTGCGCGACTTCGTCATGTATCGCAAGGAAACCGAGAACTTCCTGAAGGCGTGGGAGGCGCTTCTTGACACGGTCATGCCCGGCTATGTCGACGAGGGCAAACAGCAGCTCGCCATTGCCGTTGGCTGCACGGGTGGCCAGCATCGCAGCGTGGTTCTGGCCGAAGAGACGGGCAATTACCTGCGTCAAAAGGGATATCGTGTCAGCGTCGCCCATCGTGACCTTGCGCTGGCCGAGCGCGCCGACGGCACGCTGGTGAACGCCGATCCCGCTGGTTGCGACCCTGCGGTAGAAGGCGATTGCGCCCATAAGGCCGGTGCATAATGCTTCAAAAACTTCCCATTGACGTTACGGGTCGCGTTGCGGCCGTGCGTGCTGGCATCGGTGCGCCCCGAAAGGGCAAGCCTGCGCAGACGCCGCCGTTCACTCATGACCCCTCCGCCACCGGCGCTTTCGATTCGCTTTCCCAGATCGAGGCCCCTTCGGTAGACGGACGTGCTCCAAAAGCCGTCGTCATTGGCGGTGGAACGGGTGCCCCTATGTCCATTCGCACCCTGCTTTCCATGGGGGCCGAAACCTCGGCCGTGGTGGCCATGGCCGACGACGGCGGGTCAACCGGCATCCTACGCGATGAGGCGGGCGTCACGGCCCCGGGCGATGTGCGCAAATGCATCACCGCCATGGCGGCCGACCCGCATGACCCGCTTACCGCTGCGTTCAAGCTGCGTTTTTCGTTTGCCGAGAACCATACGCTGGGCAACCTGATGCTTTCAAGCCTGGAAGTCACCAGTCGCAGCTTTCCCGAGGCAATCAAGATCTGCGAGCGCATCCTTAACGCGCGTGGGCATGTGTATCCTTCGACGCTAAATCGCGTGAACCTCGTGGCGAAGACGCGTGATGGGCACGTGCTCGAGGGCCAGGCCGTTGCCTGCCATTCACGCAGCGCCCTTGAGACCGTCAACTTGCGCTCGACTGAGCCTATCATTGCTTACGAGCCGGCTCTCCAGGCAATCCGCCAGGCCGACCTCATCGTTCTGGGCCCGGGCTCGTTGTACACGTCCATCATTCCGAACTTGCTTGTTCCGGGCATAGTCGATGCCATTCGCGAATCGAAGGGCAAGACGTTGTTCGTGTGCTCGCTTGCCGACATGCAAGGCGAGACATGGGGTTTGAACGCCTACGAGCATTTCGAGGCGCTTGAAAAGCACGGCCTTTCGGGGCTTCTTGACTTCATGCTGGTTCATAAACCTGCGTCTAGCGGGCCGAATGTTCGCGAAAGCATGACGTACGGCGTCGACAGCGACATCATGCGCGCAAGGCCCGTCATCGCTTCCGACGAGGTCGTTGCCGCCATCGAGTCGCATGGCACGCGCGTCATCCAGCGCGATTTGGTTGACGGCATGCGTCCCACCTGGCACGACCCCCGTAAAATGCAGGCCGCGTTCGTGGAGGTGCTGGAACTGTGTCGTTCACCTCAGATGTGAAAGAAGAGCTCTCGCGTGTCGAGCCCGTGTGCTCGCATTGCGACCGCGCGCAGCTTGCGGCCATAATCCGCATCGAGGGCACGCTGTTCTTCAGCGGCAAGAACCGCTACCGCGTCGAGGTGGCAACCGACACGCCTTCCGTCGCGCGCTTGGTCATTCGCCTGGTGCATGAGATTTACGGGCTGAAAACCGAGCTCACCGTTCGCAGAAGCGTTTTGCATCAAACGCCGAATTACCTGATCAACATCCCCGTTCAGCCTAAGCTCGCCGAGGCGCTCGTCGATCTTGGCGTGCTTGGCGAAGACGGTCTGGAGCTTGGCATCAAGCCGTCGCTGGTGAACAAGCAGTGCTGTGCCGCGGCGTATCTGCGCGGCGCGTTCTTGGGCAGCGGTTTCGTCTCCAACCCGCGCGGCGACTTCCATTTCGAGATCACCGTCGAAAGCGAATCGCTTGCCAACGGCTTGGTCGAACTGATGGCCGAGAAGGGGATAGCGGCTCGCGTTCAGCAGCGTCGCAATTCGTACATGGTGTACCTGAAAAGCGGCGAGGCCATCCTTGAGTTCTTGGCTTTCGTCGGCGCGCACCACGCTGCCATCGTCATGGAGGACGCTCGCGTGGTGAAAAGCGTGCGCAACGATACGAACCGCCTGATCAACGCCGAGGTCGCCAACCAGATCAAAACCGCGAACGCCTCGTTCGACCAGATTTACGCCATGCGCATCGTCCTTGAGACGTATGGTCTGGACAACCTGCCGCCTGCGCTGCAGGAAATCATCCGCCTACGGGCCAAGCATCCCGATGCCACGCTCAAGGAATTGGGGGAGTACGCGTCCCCTCCGCTTTCGAAATCAGCCGTATACCATCGCGTTCGCCGAATCGAGCAAATGGCGCGCGAGGTTAAGGGGTAGAATGAAACAGTACGTCGTCCGAGAGGTACGACGCTAACCTTAGCTTCATGAACAGTATCTTGATGAAAGGGGATACGAATGGCTACGAAGGTTGCTATCAACGGTTTCGGGCGCATTGGCCGCCTTGTCTTCCGTGCAGCCGTGAACGATCCGGAACTCGAGGTCGTGGCAATCAACGATCTGGGCGACATCAACACCATGGCCCATCTGTTGAAGTACGATTCCGTCCATGGCCGCGTGTACGACTCCGTCACGGTTGATGGCGACGTCATCACCGCCGACGGCCACTCCTTCAAGGTGTGCTGCGAGCGCGAGCCGAAGAATCTCCCCTGGGCTGAGCTCGGCGTCGACGTTGTCGTCGAGGCCACCGGTTTCTTCCGCGATGGCAACACCGCCAAGGACCACATCACCGCAGGTGCTAAGAAGGTCATCATCACCGCTCCCGGCACCAACGTCGATAAGACCATCGTCATGGGCGTCAACGACAAGGACTACGACAAGGAAAAGGACAACATCGTCTCCAACGCGTCCTGCACCACTAACTGCCTTGCTCCGTTCGCCAAGGTCCTGCTTGAGAACTTCGGCATCAAGCGCGGCCTGATGACCACCATCCACTCCTACACCAACGACCAGCGCATCCTGGACGTTCCCCACAAGGACCTGCGTCGCGCTCGTGCCGCTGCGCAGAACGTCATTCCCACCACCACCGGTGCCGCGAAGGCTGTTGCTCTGGTTCTCCCCGAGCTTCAGGGCAAGTTCGACGGCTTCGCAGTGCGCGTTCCCACCCCTGACGGATCGCTCGTCGACCTTACGGTTCAGCTCGAGCGCGAGGTCACCAAGGAAGAGGTCAACGCCGCTATGAAGGCTGCTGCAGAAGGCGAGCTGGCTGGCATCCTCGAGTACACCGAAGAGCCCATTGTTTCCAGCGACGTCATCGGCAACGCTCATTCGTCCATCTTCGACGCCCAGCTCACCATGGTTCCGGGCGGCAAGTGCGACACCATCAAGTGCGTTTCTTGGTACGACAACGAGTGGGGTTACTCGAACCGCGTCAAGGATCTCGCTAAGATCATGCTCTAAAACCGGGCACTGCGAAGGGGCGGCCGATCGGTCGCCCCTTCTTGCATTCCCAATGGAAGATGAAACAATGACCCGTTTTATCTGTGACGGGTCGACGAACAGGAGGAAACGATGGCCGATCTGAAGACGATCGATCAGCTGGATGCCTCGGGCAAGCGCGTTGTCATGCGCGTCGATTTCAACGTTCCCGTGAAGGACGGCGTCGTCACCGACGACACGCGTATCAAGGCCGCCCTTCCCACTATCAAGCACCTTCTTGAGCAGGGTGCGCGCTTGGTTCTCATGAGCCATCGCGGTCGTCCGTCCGGCGAGGGCTTCGAAGAGGAATTCTCCCTTCGCCCCGCAGCTCTGCGCTTGTCCGAACTTTTGGGTTCGCCTGTCGTCTTCGCCACCGATGTGGTCGGTCCTGACGCTCAGGCCAAGGCCGCTTCCCTTAAGGACGGTCAGGTTCTCCTTATCGAGAACCTTCGCTTCGACAAGCGCGAGAAGAAGAACGACCCTGCATTCTGCGAAGAGCTTGCCAGGCTCGGCGATGTTTACGTGAACGACGCGTTCGGCACCGCTCATCGCGCGCACGCTTCCACGGCTGGCCTTGCGAACCTTTTACCTGCATACGCCGGCTACCTCATGGCCAACGAAGTTTCAACCCTTACCGGCATGCTCGATCAACCCAAGCGCCCCTTCGTGGCCATCCTCGGTGGCAGCAAGGTTTCCGACAAGATCCAGGTCATTGATACGCTTATGGACAAGGCCGACACGCTCATCATCGGCGGCGGCATGTGCTTCACCTTCCTTCTTGCTCAGGGCAAGAAGGTCGGCACCTCTCTTAAGGAAGAGGATTGGGTTGAGCGCGCTGGCGAGATGGTCAAACGCGCGGCCGAAAAGGATGTCAAACTTCTCTTGCCCGTTGACGTCGTCGTTGCCGACAAGTTCGCCGAAGACGCCAACACCAAGACCGTCACCGTAGACGAGATCCCCGACGACATGATGGGTCTGGACATCGGTCCCGAAACCGCCAAGATCTACGCACAGGCCATTGCCGAGGGCAAGACCGTGTTCTGGAACGGCCCCATGGGCGTGTTCGAAATGGACGCATTCGCCGTTGGCACCAAGGACGTCGCTTTGGCGGTTGCCGCTAACAAGGAAGCCGATACCATCATCGGCGGCGGCGACAGCGTTGCGGCCGTGAACAAGTTCGATCTGGCCGATCAGATGACCTTCATCTCCACCGGCGGCGGCGCCTCGATGGAGCTTGTCGAAGGCAAAGAGCTGCCCGGTGTGGCCGCTCTTATGGCCTAGTTACCCTTGTAAACCGCGTTTTCGCAGGTAAGGAGACAATATGGCCCGTATACCCATGATGGCCGGCAATTGGAAGATGAACAACACCATCTCTGAAGCGGTGGTGCTTGCCCAAGAGATTTCAAACGAGTACGAAAAGGACTGGAAAGAGCGCGTCGACATCGTCGTCTGCCCGCCGTTCCTTGACATCAAGCCCGTATGGACGGTGTTCGATTTCGATAAGTCGCACATCGCCTTGGGTGCGCAGAACTGCTATTGGGAAGAGTCCGGCGCATACACCGGCGAGATTTCCATCGGCATGCTGAAGGAGGCGCGCGCGGAGTACTGCATCGTCGGCCATTCCGAGCGTCGCGGCCTGTTCGACGAGACGAACGAGGATGTCAACCGCAAAGCCAAGGCATTGGTTGCTCAGGGCATGCATCCTATCGTCTGCGTGGGCGAGTCTCTTGCCGTGCATGACGCGCATGAGACGAACGAATTCGTTTGCGCGCAGGTCAAGGCCGCCTTTGCTGGCATGGATGCCGTCGAGGGGGCTCAGTGCGTCGTCGCATACGAGCCTATCTGGGCCATCGGTACCGGTCGCACGGCTTTGCCCGAGCAGGCTCAGGAGGTTTGCGCTGCCATCCGCGCCACGCTTGCCGAGCTTTTCGGCCAGGCAACGGCTGATGAGGTGCGCATCCTGTACGGCGGTTCGATGAAACCCGCCAACGTGAACGACCTTATCGCGCAGCCGGACATTGACGGCGGTTTGGTTGGCGGCGCCAGCCTCGAAGCGAAGTCCTTCGTCACCATGATCGAGGCGTGCTTGAAATGAGCATCAACGACGCACAGTGCAAGCATGACGCTCAGCTCACTCTTCCTGCATGTTTGATCATCATGGACGGCTTCGGCATTGCCGAGGCGGGTCCGGGAAACGCGATCTCGCTTGCGAACACCCCCAACCTTGATGCGATCTTCGATCGCTTCAGTACCACCCAGCTTGAGGCTTCGGGCGAGGCGGTTGGCCTTCCCCGGGGGCAGATGGGCAACTCCGAGGTTGGTCATCTGAATATCGGTGCCGGCCGCGTGGTTTATCAGGAGCTCACGCGCATCAACCATGCATGCGAAGACGGTTCCATCGCCAAGAACGAGGTTATCAACGCGGCGTTCGACAATGCTAAAGAGGAAGGCCGCGCCCTTCATTTCATGGGTTTGGTTTCGGACGGCGGCGTTCACTCTTCGAACGAGCACCTGTACGCGCTTGTCCGCGCAGCTAAAGAACATGGCGTTCCTCAGGTGTTCGTCCATTGCTTCATGGACGGGCGTGACGTTCCGCCGAAAAGCGGTGAGAGATACATCGTTCAGCTGCAGAACGTCTTGAACGGTTTGAACGACGAGGCGTTCGAGGCTCGTATTGCATCTGTAAGCGGCCGATATTATGCGATGGACCGCGATAACCGTTGGGAGCGCGTGGAGCTTGCGTACAACGCGATTGTCCATGCGGCACCGATGTTCCAGGGAACTGCGGCGCAGGCAATGGAGGCTTCGTACGAGAACGATGTCACCGACGAGTTCGTCGTCCCCGTTTCCCTTGTCGATCGTGGCGTGAAAGAGGGCGATTCGGTCGTCTTCTTCAACTTCCGTCCCGATCGCGCACGTCAGATCACCCGCGCTTTCATCCAGGATGATTTCGATGGCTTCGATCGCGGCGAGCACCCGCACGTCTCGTTCGTGTGCTTTACCGAATACGATGCCGACTTCGATGCGCCGGTGGCATTCAAGAAGGAATTCCCGCAGAACGTCCTTGCTGATGTTTTGTCGTCTGCCGGCCTTCGCCAGTACCATATCGCTGAAACCGAGAAGTACGCTCATGTCACGTTCTTCTTGAATGGCGGCATTGAGCAGGCTAAGACGGGGGAGGAGCGCGAGCTTATCGCCTCACCGAAGGTTGCTACATACGATCTTCAGCCCGAGATGTCCGAGCCGGCTGTGGCTGATGCTCTTGCAAAGGCCATCGACGACGATGAGGCCGACGTTTACATCGTGAACTTCGCCAACTGCGACATGGTGGGGCACACGGGCGTCATTCCGGCTGCTGTGGCGGCAGTCGAGGCGGTTGACGCGGGTGTGGGCAAGGTTCTTGCCGCACTCGAGCGCAAGGGCGGCATTGCGCTGCTCACTGCCGATCATGGCAATGCCGACAAGATGATCGCGGATGATGGTGCTCCATTCACGGCGCACACCACGGCGCCGGTGCCCTTGGCCCTTATCGACTATTCTGGGCGCGATATGAAACTGGATGGCTCGAAGGGTGCATTGTGTGATCTTGCCCCTACGCTTTTGTCGATGATAGGTCTTGATGCTCCGGCAGAAATGACCGGTCGCGACCTTTTGGTGTAGAGATTGCGCAGGACCATCAGGTCGTTTATAATCTTTTGTTCGTTGGTTGAAAGTTTCCGATCACATGGGGTGTGAATAGTGAGTCCCTTGGCAATTTTGTTTCTTATCCTTCTGTTCGCTTCGGGCATTGGCCTGATCGTGTTCATCATGCTGCATTCCGGTAAGGGAACCGGCATTTCCGACATGATCGCCAGCGCTGTTTATTCGTCTCAAACCGGTACCAGCATTGTCGAGAAGAATCTCGACCGCATCACCATTATCTGCGTCGTCGTGTTCGCAGTGTCCTTGGTCGCGCTTATGCTTCTGTACCCGCAGGGAACTATTTCAACAAATTAGAAATTTTCTCTTTACAAGCGCAACGACTTAAGATATAGTAATCAATCGTTGCGCAAGCAATGAATGTCGGAGTGGCGGAATTGGCAGACGCGCTAGCTTGAGGTGCTAGTGCCCATTTTCGGGCTTGCGGGTTCAAGTCCCGCCTCCGACACCACGGAGATTTAAGCGACCCTGATAAGGGGTCGCTTTTTTTGTCCTATAAGCCATGGAAAGGGCAAGCCTGAAAAAATTCTTCGTCGAGTTCAAGGAATTCATTAATCGCGGCAATGTCATGGATCTGGCGGTGGCAGTCATCATCGGCGGTGCATTTACCGGCATCGTCACTGCCCTTACCACCAACATCATCAACCCCCTTATTGCCGTCGTTGCCGGTGGCGGTGCTGGCGCGGTGTCGGGTTTGGTTGTCCCTGGCACGGACATCGATTTCGGTGCCTTCATTAGCGCCTGCATCAACTTCCTTATCGTTGCTCTTGTCGTTTTTTGCTTGATTAAGGCAGTCAACAAGGCCCAGGAGGTTGGCAACAAGCTTGCGGGCAAGGATGATCAAGATGAAGAGCCCAAGCCTGTGGCAACCTGCCCCTTCTGCTTGGAAGAGGTTAAGGAGGGCGCCACTCGTTGTCCGCATTGCGCTGGCGAATTTGCCGAGCCTGCTCACGCCAAATAGTGACATTGAATCGAGAATTATCGGAAAACCCCAGTTCAAGCATCTAATTCAAACTTTTTTAAAAAAGTCTTTGACAAGAATAGGGTTTCTGGTAGTATATCTTCTTGTCGCAACGAGCGTTGCGAAATTCCCTGAAGCGGGCGATTAGCTCAGGGGGAGAGCGCTTCCCTGACACGGAAGAGGTCACAAGTTCAAATCTTGTATCGCCCACCATGCGGACATGGCTCAGTTGGTAGAGCACCACCTTGCCAAGGTGGGGGTCGCGGGTTCGAACCCCGTTGTCCGCTCC
>CAKUNS010000028.1 GCA_934668515.1 uncultured Eggerthellaceae bacterium | reverse complement strand
CCGTTGGCCTCATCGTTTTCGTTGTCGCCTTTTCGTGGGTGTTGAAAACCTTCGTCTTCCAGCCATATCAGATCCCGTCGGGTTCCATGGAGGAAACCATCATGACGGGCGATCTTGTTTTCTCCGAGAAGGTTTCCTATTACATCCGCGAGCCTGAAGTGGGTGATATCGTCACCTTCGACGATCCTGAAGTGGCTGGTCGCACGCTTATCAAGCGCGTTGTCGCCGTTGGAGGTCAAACGGTCACGCTAAATGACGGTCATGTGTACGTCGATGGCGTGATGGCTAGCGAAGCCCATACTCAAGGCGGAAGCTATCCGCTTGATCGCCATGCCCTGAATGCGCAGATCTCGTATCCCTATACGGTTCCTCTGGGCTATGTGTGGGTTATGGGTGACAACCGCGAGAACTCTGCCGACTCCCGCTATTTCGGGGCTATCCCCGCGAGCTCGATCTCTGGTCGCGCTATGCTTGTGTACTGGCCGCTTCAGGATATCGGCTTGCTTACGAAGTAATCGTTGGTTCGCCGTCTTCCAGGCGGCGTTTTTTCATGTGAAGGAGAATCATGGCATCCGGTTGCGAACATGCCGCATCAGACGGCAAGGTGATGACGTTCCAGGACGTTATCATGAACCTGCAGCACTACTGGGCAGCTCAGGGCTGCGTCGTGCTTCAGCCCTACGATGGGGCGGTTGGCGCTGGCACCAACCATACGGCCACCACATTGCGCGCTCTTGGCCCCGACACGTGGCGTACCTGCTACGTGCAGGGTTGCCGTCGTCCTACCGACGGTCGCTATGGCGAGAACCCTAACCGCCTGCAGTACTACTATCAGTTCCAGGTACTCATGAAGCCAAGCCCCGATAACATCCAGGATCTGTACTTGGGCAGCCTTCGTGCTATCGGCATCAATCCCGACGAGCATGACGTGCGCTTCGTTGAGGACGACTGGGAGTCTCCCACGCTTGGCGCTTGGGGCCTTGGCTGGGAGGTTTGGCTCAACGGCATGGAGGTTACGCAGTTCACGTACTTCCAGCAGGTTGGCGGCTTCGAGTGCTCCCCGGTTCCCGTCGAGATCGCTTACGGTCTTGAGCGCTTGACCATGTACATCCAGGGCGTCGACAGCGTTTACGACATCGTTTGGGCGCGCGGTGACGACGGCGTCGAGTTCACGTACGGCGACGTCTACCTCGAGAACGAGCGTCAGTTCAGCACTTACAACTTCGAGGTTGGCAACACCGACTTCCTGTTCGAGGCCTTCAACCAGTACGAGCGCGAGGCCGGTCTGTGCCTCGAGCGCAATCTTGCGTTGCCTGCTTACGACTGGGTTCTGAAATGCTGCCATACGTTCAACTTGCTCGACGCCCGTGGCGTCATCTCAGCAACCGAGCGCATGGCGTACATCCTTCGCGTTCGCTCCATGGTGAAGGAATGCTGTGCTTCCTACCTGAAATACGTGGTGGGCGAAGAAGCAACCGAGGAAACCACGGAAGAGAAGGGGGAGTAACATGGCAGATCTGCATACTCTCGCATTCGAGATCGGCGTCGAGGAAATTCCGGCGTTCGACCTCGATTCCGCCAACAAGCAGCTTGAGAAGATGGTGCCCGAGGCGCTTGAGGCTGCCCGTATTCCCTTCGAGAAGGTTGAGATCCATTCCAGCCCCCGTCGTCTGATCGTCATGGCTTATGGCGTTGCCGACGCAACTGAGGCGCTGGTTGAAGAGTACAAAGGCCCGGCTGCGAAGATCGCTTTCGACGCCGACGGCAACCCCACGAAGGCCGCTATCGGTTTCGCTCGCGGCAAGGGGCTCTCTCCCGAGAACCTGGAGCGTCGCGAGGTCAAGGGCGTCGAGTACGTCTTCGCTACCAAGAACATCCCCGCAACCCCGGTTGCCGATCTTCTGCCCGAGATCCTTGCTGGATTCATCACGGCGCTGAAGTGGCCGCGCAGCCAGCGCTGGGCAGCATACAGCGAGTATTTCGTTCGTCCGGTTCGCTGGATCGTCGCTATGCTCGACGACGTCGTGCTCCCCGTTTCCTATGCAGGCGCCGTATCCGGCAACGCTACTTGGGGTCATCGCGTTCTTGCCCCGGGCGCTCATGAGGTTGCCACGGCAGCCGACCTGCTTGACGTCGTTCGTGCTGCTTACGTTATCCCGACGCAGTCCGAGCGCGAGCAGGTCATTCGCGATGGCGTTGCTTCGATCGAGAAGGAAACCGGCTTCACCGCCGAGCTTCCCGTCAAGACCCTGCTTGAGGTTGTGAACCTTTCCGAGTACCCACAGCCTTTGGTCTCCGAGTTCGACGAGGAGTTCCTGCAGGTTCCCGAGGAGATTATCGTTGACGCCATGCTCATGCATCAGCGCTACTTCCCGCTGTACGACGCCAACCATAAGCTCACCAACAAGTTCATCATCGTGTCGAATGGTAACCCCGCTTGTGCGGCAACCATCATCGACGGCAATGAGCGCGTTGTTCGTGCGCGTCTTGACGACGCCAAGTTCTTCTATGAGGAAGACCTTAAGAACCCGCTTGAGCACTATGTCGAAAAACTTGACAGCGTGGTTTTCCAGGAGTCGCTTGGCACGGTGAAACAGAAGGCCGAGCGTTTGGTCAAGCTTGCCGAATCCCTTGCTGTCGACGCCTCGCTTTCCGATCAGGATGCGCGTGACCTCGTTCGTGCCGCTTATCTGTGCAAGGCCGACTTGGTCACCAATGCCGTTATCGAGTTCACCAGCGTTCAGGGTGTCATGGGCAGTTACTACGCCACCGCATCGGGCGAGACCGAGCAGGTTGCGCAGGCGATCGGTCAGCATTACCAGCCTCGTTTCGCCGGCGATGTCCTTCCTGACACCACGGTGGGCAAGCTCGTTGCTCTTGCAGACAAGCTCGATACCATCTGCGGACTGTTCGCGGTTGGGCAGGGCCCCACGGGTTCGTCTGATCCGTTTGCCCTTCGCCGCAGCGCCATCGGCATCGTCAACATGCTCGAGGCTGGCGTTGGCATCTCTCTTTCCGCGGCCATCGATGCTGCGCTTGCCAACTTCGCCGAGCAGGGCGTTGTTTTCGACCTTGCCGCCGTGCGTGCCGAGGTCGTTGACTTCTTCGTGACGCGCACCAAGGTCATGCTCCGCGATGCGGGCATCGAGTCCGACACCATCGATGCGGTTCTTGGCGCCGGCGTCGAGGAACCCGCTATCATCTCGCAGCGCGCTCATTCGCTTGAGAACGCCCGTAAGAACAACGCCGACGCGTTTGACAACCTTGCCACGGCATTTGCTCGCGCCAACAATCTGCGTGATACCGGGGCCGGCACCGATGTTGACGTTGCACTTCTTTCCGAGGTCGAGGCTAAGCTTAACGATGCCGTTGCCGACGCCGAAGGCAAGATCGCGGCCCACCTTGAGCAAGGTGACTACGAAACCGCCCTTGAGGTTCTTGCTTCGCTTCGCGCTCCCATTGATGCGTTCTTCGCCGATGTCATGGTCATGGACGAGGATCTTGCCCTGCGTGCGAATCGCATGAGGCTGCTGAACCGTTTCGTCGGTGTGTTCGCGAACATTGCCGACTTCGGCAAGATGGCGAAGTCGGGCAAGTAAGATGGAGCCGTTCGTTTCCCAGAAGAACCCAACAAGTCTTCCGACTATCCACGTCATGAGCGATTCGATGGGTATCACCGCCCGCTCGATCGCTCGTGCCGCGGCGGTTCAGTTCGGCGTGGCGGATCCGTGCATCGAGGTTATCTCGAAGGTGCAGTCGCTTGACGAGATCGTGACCTTCTTCGAGGAGCATCGTGAAGAGCATGTCCGCGAGACGGGTAAGCCCGACATGCTGGTGTTCTATACGCTGGTAGATCGCAACCTTGCGCGCGCTTTCGCCGATTATGCTGCAGGCACCAACTACATCACGGCTGTCGACGTTCTGACGCCTGCCATCGATGCCATCGAGAAGATGACTGGCTATTGCGCCTCAAGTGCTCCAGGCATGCTTCACGTGGCCGACAATTTGTACTTCCAGCGAATTGAGGCGCAGGAGTTCACCATCGACCATGATGATGGACGCAACCCGCAGGATCTGACGATGGCCGATATCGTGCTTATCGGTGTTTCGCGTACGTCGAAAACCCCTCTGTCAATTTATCTCTCGCAACAGGGTTTGAAGGTTGCGAACGTTCCGCTTGATCCGCAGTCCGAGCCTCCGCGAGAGATCTGGGATGTCGATAAGACCCGTTTGTTCGGCCTTATGACCACCGTTGAAGTGCTGCGCGACATCAGGAAGCGCCGCATCGGAACCGGCATTGCCGCAGCGGTGGCGGGCAAGTACGCCGATGAGGAGTACATTTACGAAGACCTGGAAAAGGCGCGCGCCCTTATGCGCAAGCTGAATTGCCTGGTTGTTCACACGAACGGCCGTGCGGTCGAGGAAACCGCTCAGGAGATCCTTCGCTATTACGAGCGTTGGCATCCAAACGAGTTCCGTTAGTTTGCAAAGATCAATCCAGCAGCCCTTGCATCATGGATGCGAGGGCTGTTTGCTTTCGCCGATCAGGCATTTTGCACCTGACTTGAAGGAATCCCACATCATTGATGCGAGATTCCTTGGTTGTGAGGCTATTTCGTCTTGGTTTGGGCAAAGGGGATGGTCGCAACGAACGTCGTCCCCGATTCCTTGGAGCTTTCGGCGACGATATCGCCTTTATGGCTTCGCGCGATCTAAGCCCCAAGCCGAAGCCGCCCGTGTCGCCGGTGCGCGCTTTGTCGGTGCGGTAGAAGCGATCGAATACGCGCTTCAGGTCGTCGGGCTGGATATACGATCCGGTATTGCTTACCCGCAGGCTTGCGTTTTTGTTCTCGCGTGCCAAGGTCACCGAGACGGTTCCGCCTTCATTCACGTATTTGCTGGCGTTCTCGATAAGCGTGTCGACGAGCTTGCGCAGTCTTTCCGGATCGCCCTGCACGGTTATTCCCTCGCAGATGTCGCTTTCCAGCTTGAAGTTTTGCTCGAATGCAACGGATTCGAATTGAAGGGTTGTGCCATCAACCATATCGCTTAAGTCAACGGGTTCGAAAGGTGCGTCTACTCGCGCTTCCACCTGCGCTAACGTAAGCATTTCACCGACAAGCCCTTCCATGCGCTCGGCTTCGCTTTGCGTGCTTTCCAGCCACTTGCTTTCGCTGGCGATGGTTCGCTCGGGGTGCGCCTGAAGGATGGCGACGTTGGCAAGAATGACGGTAAGCGGGGTTTTCAGTTCGTGTGACGCGTCGGTGACGAATTGCTTTTGAGCTTCCCATGCTTCCTCCACGGGCTTCAGCGCCCATTTCGAGAAAACAAGGCTAAGCAAGAAGAAGACGATGACGGTCAATCCGCCTACGCGTGCGAGGGTAAGAACGAGCGATTTCCATCCATCGACGTTCGAGGCGTCGGCGAACGCGATCAGGGTGATTCCTGAAACCTCGCGCTTCAGGTAATGAAGGCCGGTTTCGTTCTCATTGCCGAACCCATCGGGTGCAGACGCGATCCTCGAGGAAAGCTGTTCGATGAGATCGTCGGAAATCGACGCTGTCATCGTGTGTTCAATGGGAATAAGGTTATTGTTCTTGCCTAGGGCGTATACAGCGATGGGGTATTTTTCGTTGGAACTGGGGCCTCCAATGCAGGGGCCGCTCGGCCCCTGTTTTTGGTCTTGGTCCGTGTCAGTTCCGTCGGACTGGCTTCCATCGACTTCGGCTTGCGTCTTCGCGGCATGTTTCTCTTGCGTCTGGATTATCCATCCGGCGGTGCGGTTGATTGTCTCTTCAAGGGCGGAATCGAGGTTCGCGTTCGCTCGTTGCTGTTCGACCAGGCAGATGGTGGTGAACGAGGCGACGACTACGATGGTGACCATCACCATGATGATCGCTATGAACTTGATGCGAAGCTTCTTCAGCATGCGTTTCGTCCTGACTTGCTATTTGCTGGTTGCGGATTAATCGTTGTTTGACGATTCCAGTCGGTATCCCACCTTGCGCACGGTTTCGATTTGCGTGTTCGATCCAAGGAACTTCAGCTTCTTGCGCAGGAAGGAGATGTATGCCACGACGTTGTTGTCGACGGCGCTTGACTCCACGCCCCAAACTTTTGAGATCAGCATGTCCTTCGAGACGATCTGACCTTTGCTGGAGATAAGGATATTCGCGATGGAGAACTCCTTGTAGCTAAGGTTGATGGATTTCGATCCGCAACTAAGGTCGTGGCTTTCCAAGTTCAATGAGATATCGCCGAAGTCGATTTTCTCGAACACCACCTGGCCTTGTCGTCGTGTGAGGGCGCGAAGATGAGCGAGAAGCTCGGCAGGCGAGAACGGCTTCGTCATGTAGTCGTCTGCCCCGGAATCAAGGCCAGTGATCTTGTCTTGAACCGTCGTTCGCGCCGTCAACATAAGGACAGGCGTGGCCACGTTTGCGCGTCGTAGCTCGGCCACCACCTCGAGACCCGATTTACGGGGGAGCATGACGTCCAAAATGATGACGTCGTAGCTTCCCGATTCGGCGTAGGCAAGCCCTTGATCGCCGTCATGCACGAGGTCGACCTGATAGTGATTCTCTTCCAGGATCTGGCCAAGCGCCTGGGCAAGGCGGATGTCATCTTCAACTATAAGTACTTGCATGCTGTGTCTTTCTCGCGTTGTATCTCCCATCTTATTTTAGTGAGCAACCTGAAAGCCAGCTTAAACTGCGGTTTTCCTTTCAGTCGTTTTTAAGGCGACCTGAATACAGTGCACTCCATTCCGAAGACGGATCTTGGGCTGGTGCCTTGTGCGCTTGCCCGTCTCAACGAGAGGAGTGCTCATGAGCATGACCATCGCGACATTCAAAAGAATCGAGAAGAAATACCGCCTTGATACCTTTCAGATGGCGGATCTTTCGGTCGCCATTGCGCCTTATGTCGAGATCGACCAATACGGGCTCAGTCGCATCGATAGTCTGTATTACGACACGCCTGATCGCTCGATGATAGCGCGCTCGCTCGAGAAACCGCTGTACAAAGAGAAGCTGCGTGTTCGGGCTTATGGCGATTTCGACGAAGCGTCAGAGGTTTTCGTCGAGTTGAAGAAGAAGTACGAAGGGGTAGTTTACAAGAGACGCGTTCGGATGAGCCGTCTTGGCGCGCAGGCGTATTTGTCAGGCTCGTGTTCGTACGAGGAAGCGATGGCTGCGTATCCCGTTGCTCCTTGCGACGGTGATGCCGCGATCGGCCGTCATGCGCGGATCGCCTTAGAGCCGACAGCGCTCGATTTGCAGATCGCCCGCGAGATCGACGCGCTTATCGCCCGAAACCCCGGGCTTAAGCCATCCGTGCTGATCACCTGTACGCGCACGGCATACCGTTCGAAGCCGTTTGTTGGCGGTGACCTGCGTTTGACGTTCGACGAGCAAATCGGCTATCGCGATCTTTTTTCTAACAAGCCGTATGTTCTGGGGGAGGGGTTCACGCCGCTTACGGGAAGCGGCGAGTTCCTGATGGAGGTGAAAGCACCGGGGTCGGTTCCCGTGTGGTTCGCGAAGGCCCTTGCGAAGTCGTGCGCTTACCCCTCCTCGTTCTCGAAGTACGGAAGCGCATATTCGGACATCATTTCAAAGACTCAAGGGAGGCATTGTGCTTGATCTTCTGTTTTCATCGGTGCTGAACCAGACGGCTTCAACGTCGTCGGTCGCAGCAGTTTCTGCAGGCGGGTTCGCCCTGTGCACCGTCGCGTCGATTCTCTGCGGTTTGGCCTGCGCTTTCGTGTACATGTATCGGCACGACTACTCGAAGGGCTTCGTGGTCACGCTTGCGATCATGCCCGTCATCGTGCAGATGGTCATTTTGCTGGTGAATGGCAACCTGGGCGCGGGCATCGCTGTTATGGGCGTGTTCAACCTTGTTCGATTCCGCTCGATCGCCGGCACGGCAAAAGATATTGGAAGCGTGTTCCTTGCCATGGCCATCGGTTTGGCAACGGGAATGGGCTATCTGGGGTTGGCGGTGCTGCTGACCGCCGTCGTTGCGGTTCTGAATTTCGTGTATGTCACTTCGGGATTCGGCGAGGCATCTGGCCAGGCGAAGCTTCTAAAAATCACCGTGCCCGAGGATCTTCAGTTCGAAGGGATGTTCGACCAGGTACTGAGCCGCTATTCCGGCGCGTTCAAGCTTGAGGACATCGAGACCACCAATATGGGCAGTCTTTACCAGCTACGCTACCGCATCGTGCTTCGTGAAGACGCTTCCCAGAAAGAGTTGATAGACGATCTGCGCTGTCTGAACGGGAATCTGAAAATCTCGCTCTCGATGGCACCGGCGGGGAAAGAGATGCTGTGATGAGGAAAGCTACGAGCCCGATGGCGGCCAGGGTACTCCCTGTTTTGTTGACTGGTGCGCTTTGCGTAGGAGTGTTCGGCTGTTCTTCGACGGGCGCATCGGATGTGGCATCTGTCGGGTCGGGCAGCCAAGAGACGCTGGCTGAATCTGAGGGAGGCGCGACTGATTCCAGCGTGCCGGTTCTTGACGAAACCGCTTACGATTTCTCGTATTCGAATCGCGATTTGGATGCTTCGTATGATGAGAGCTCTACGACGAAGGTCGCTCTTTCGGGATCGAGCGCAACCATCGATGGCGCTGGTGCGGCGATTCAAAATGGCGTTCTGACCATTTCAGAAGCGGGCGTTTATGTCCTGTCGGGCGATTTATCGGGGTCGGTTATCGTTGAAGCGCCCGAGGATGCCAAGGTGCAAATAGTGCTTGCCAACGCATCCGTTCAGAGCCCTGACGGCCCCGCGATCTATGTGAAGCAGGCAGATAAATGCTTCCTGACGTTGGCGGATTCTTCCTCTAACCAGGTTGAGGACTCAGCGGTTTACACGCTTGCCGAAGGTCAGGACGAGCCTGACTCCGCAATCTTCTCGAAGTGCGACCTTACCATTCAGGGATCGGGCTCACTGACCGTTTCGGGCAATTACCTGAATGCCGTTAAGAGTAAGGACGACCTAGTGGTTTCCGGCGGCGATATCGATGTGAGCGCGGTTGATAGCGGGTTGGTTGGACGCGACAAGGTGGGCATTGCAGCTGGATCGATTCGCATCAGCTCTGGTGGTGATGGCGTTAAGTCGACGAATGACGAGGACGCATCCAAGGGTTTCGTCACCGTTGATGGCGGGTTGCTGCAGATAGAGGCGCAGGGGAAGGGCATCAAGGCTGCGAGCATCCTTCGCGTCGCAGGCGGATCCGTCTCGGTTATCTCGACTGACGATTCGCTTCATAGCAACGGCGATGTGCATGTGATCGGTGGCGATCTATCGCTTTCGTCGGGCGATGATGGTGTTCATGCCGATTCGGTTCTTCAAATCGACGGGGGAGACCTCCTTGTTTCTGAATCGTGCGAAGGGCTTGAAGGCCAAGCCATTTACCTGAACGACGGAACGGTTCGGGTGGTTTCTTCGGATGACGGTTTGAACGCGGCTTTGTCGAGCGAGAGCGATGGGGCTTCCGACGGGTTTGACCTTGGTGACTTACAGAGCGGTGAACCACAGGGCGACGACCGATCGCAAGGTGACGAACAACGCGACGGTGAGCCCGCTGGTGCTCAAGGCGGCGAGCGGCCTGGAGGTGGCCAGCCCGGTGGCGGACGCGGCGATATGCAGGTCGGCGGCATGGATACCGATAGCAGCTGTGCCATCGTGATTTCGGGTGGTTACTTGGTCGTCGACGCGCAGGGTGACGGCATCGACAGTAACGGTAGCCTTGAAGTGACGGGTGGCACGGTGCTTGTCAGCGGTCCTTCTGACAGCGGAAACGGCTCGCTTGATTACGGCACGACCGCTTCGATTTCCGGCGGCACCGTGATCGCGTGCGGATCTTCGGGCATGGCGGCTTCGTTCACCGAGGGCACGCAGGCGTTCGCTGTGGCAAATGTCAAGGGCGAAGCGGGTTCCTCGATCGTCTTGCTTGATTCAAATGGCAATGCGGTTGCCTCGTTCACGGCCGCTCGCTCTTTCGACTGCGTCGTTGTCTCCTCGCCTTCGATTGGCGACGGCGACACGGGCTTGGTTGTGGTAGGTGCCGCGGTGGCGAACGGCAACAGCGACGGTTACGCGTCTTCTCCTTCGTACTCGGGTGGCTCCGCGGTGTCGTTCACGGCCTCGCTTGAAGGCGGTGCTTCTGCCGTTGGGGGCGATCCTGGGCGCGATGGCGGTGCTAATGGGGGTCCGCAGAAGGATTTGCGCTAAGCCGTGGTTCGATTTGCGGTAATATGGAAGTGTTCGTGTTAACCGCGTTTGCGCCTATAACGCGGTTGCAACCTGATACTTGATCGCTAAGGAGAACAAGGTGACTGAAGCAGTCAAACGCGTCTATCGCTTCGGCAAGGACGCACAGGGCAACAACGTGACCGAGGGCAACACCAATATGAAGGCCCAGCTGGGCGGTAAGGGTGCGAACCTCGCCGAGATGGCAAACATCGGCTTGCCCGTCCCTCCGGGATTCACCATCACGTGCCAGACCTGCATGGAGTACTCGAATGCAGGTAACGTGTGGCCCGAGGGCGCTCTCGAAACCATCCATGAGTACCGCGAGGACCTCGAGCAGCGCATCGGCAAGAAGATCGGCGACTCCGAGGATCCGCTGTTGGTTTCCGTTCGTTCCGGCGCTCCCATGTCCATGCCGGGCATGATGGACACCGTCCTGAATCTGGGTCTGAACGATGCATCCATCAACGGCCTCATCAAGCAGACCGAGAACCCCCGCTTCGCTTGGGACTCGTATCGTCGTTTCATCCAGATGTTCTCCAACGTCGTCATGGGTCTTGACGGCGACATGTTCGAGAACGCCATCAACTCCATGAAGCTTTCCCGCGGTGTCGCTTCCGACACCGACCTCTCCGCAGAGGACCTGGAAGAGCTCGTTGGCGAGTTCAAGCAGATCTTCAGCGAGAACGTCAACGCCGACGAGAACCCCGCTCTTGTCGTTGACGGCAAGGTTCAGTTCCCGCAGGACCCCATGGTTCAGCTGAAGTACGCCATCGAGGCGGTCTTTGGCAGCTGGGACAACCCCCGCGCCGTTCTTTACCGTCAGAAGAACAAGATCGACGACAACATGGGCACCGCCGTCAACGTTCAGTGCATGGTCTTCGGCAACAAGGGCAACACGTCTGCCACGGGCGTTGCCTTCACCCGCAATCCTGCTGACGGCACCAAGGAATTCTACGGTGACTACCTGGTCAACGCTCAGGGCGAGGACGTTGTCGCAGGTATTCGCAACACCAGCCCCATTTCCGAGCTCAAGCACGTCGAAGGCCTTCAGGAGGCAGGCGCCGAGCTCGAAGAGGTGTTCGTCATCCTCGAGAACCACTTCCGCGACATGATGGACATCGAGTTCACCATCGAGCAGGGCAAGCTCTGGATGCTCCAGACCCGCGTTGGCAAGCGTACCGCTGCTTCCGCTCTTAAGGTTGCCATCGACATGCAGAAGGAAGGTCTCATCACCAAGGAAGAGGCAATCTGCCGCGTCGAGCCTGCGCAGCTCGATCAGCTCCTCCATCCGCAGTTCGACAAGAACGCCGACTACGACGTGCTCGCTCGCGGTCTGAACGCAAGCCCGGGTGCTGCCGTGGGTGAGGTCGTCTTCACCGCTGCCGACGCTGTTCAGGCTGCCGCTGAAGGTCGCCACACCGTTCTCGTTCGTTGGGAGACCACCCCTGACGACCTGGCCGGCATGATCGCTGCCGAGGGCATCCTCACCTCTCATGGCGGCAAGACTTCCCACGCTGCCGTTATCGCACGTGGCATGGGCGCACCGTGCGTCTGCGGCGTTGAGGCTCTGAAGATCGATGCCGAGAAGAAGGAAGTCGTTGTTTCCGGCACCGACGTCGTGCTCCACGAGGGCGACGTCATCTCCATCGACGGCACCACCGGCATCGTCGTTTACGGCGCTGTCGACCTGGTTATGCCCGAGCTTACCGGCGACCTTGACACCATCCTCGAGTGGGCGGACGAGTTCCGCAAGCTCGGTGTTCGCGCTAACGCCGACAACCCCGATGACGCTCAGCTTTCGCGTGATTTCGGCGCCGAGGGCATCGGCCTGTGCCGTACCGAGCATATGTTCCTGGGCGATCGTAAGCAGATCATCCAGACCTTCATCCTGAACGAGGACGAGGAAATCCGCCAGAAGGCTGCCGACCAGCTCTACGAGGCTCAGACCGGCGACTTCTACGGTATGTTCAAGGCAATGGACGGCCTGCCCGTCATCGTTCGCCTTCTCGATCCGCCTCTGCACGAGTTCCTTGAGAGCCCCCGTGCCCTCGAGGTGGAAATCGCCAAGGCCGAGGCTGCTGGCGCTTCCGCTGCCGAGCTTGCTGAGAAGCGTGCTCTTCTCGCTAAGATCGACTCGTTCGTCGAGGCCAACCCGATGCTCGGTCTGCGCGGCTGCCGCCTTGGTATCGTTTACCCGATCCTCCCGGTTCTGCAGGTTCGCGCAATCGCAACCGCTGCTGCCAAGCTCAAGAAGGAAGGCCTCGATCCGAAGCCCGAGATCATGATCCCGCTGGTCAGCACCGTTAAGGAGCTTGCTAAGCTTCGCGAGGTCGCCGAGGGCGTCATTGCTGAGGTTGCTCAGGCTGAGGGCGTCGAGCTCGAGCTCGAGATCGGTACCATGATCGAGCTTCCGCGTGCTGCCGTCACCGCTGACGAGATCGCCAAGGAAGCTGACTTCTTCAGCTTCGGTACCAACGACCTTACCCAGACGACGTTCGGCTTCAGCCGCGACGATGTCGAGGGCGAGTTCATCCCGCAATACCTGGAAGAGAAGCTGCTTCCGTACAACCCGTTCGCAACCATCGATCCTGGTGTTGCAAAGCTCGTCGACATGGGCTTCAACCTTGGTCGTCAGGGCAACCCCGACCTTACCGTCGGTGTTTGCGGCGAGCACGGTGGCGATCCCGACTCCATCCATACCTTCAACAAGATCGGTTTGGATTACGTGTCCTGCTCGCCCTACCGCGTGCCGGTTGCCCGTCTTGCTGCTGCTCAGGCTGCGCTTCAGGATTAATCATCCCGAATCTCGTTGCCTTGGCAACAACAGCGAAATCAAAGAAAGGCTCAGAAATGAGCCTTTCTTTTTTTGCTGCTGGAATTCATTGTTGAGCCAATTGCTGGTTTGAGCAAGCGAGACTGCCGGAAGGTTAGGCGATGGTGCCGCCGCATACCACCGAATCGTCGTCGTACACGACAGCGGCCTGACCAGCGGCGCATGCGCGTTGCGGTTCGTCGAAAGTGATGGCGATCTCGTCATCACCGGTTTGCTCCACCCATGCGTTGCGCACGGTTTGTCGATAGTGGGTCTTCACGGTAAGGTGCTTCGGTTCTGGCAGCCCTTCCTGGGCAATGAAGTTCACACCCTTCACCACGATGCGGTTGCATTTCGTTTCTGCATCGGTGCCTACAACGAGGGCGTTTCGACTGGGGTCCTTTGCGAAAACATAAAGGGGTTCGGGTGCGGCAACGCCGATACCTTTTCGCTGACCGACGGTGTAGTTTATCAAGCCGGTGTGCTGTCCGACTTCCTTGCCGCTCATGTCTAGAATAGGACCTGGTTCAAACGAGAAACCCCGATGACGTCTGATGAACGAGGCGTAGTCTCCGTCAGGGACGAAGCAGATGTCTTGGCTTTCAGGCTTTTGCGAGTTCACGAATCCGTGCTTTTCAGCTAGCGCGCGCACCTGCGGTTTCGACAGCTCGCCAAGGGGGAAGAGAGTATGGGCTAGCGCGTCCTGACTCAGGTGAAACAGGACGTAGCTTTGGTCTTTATTGTGATCTAGCCCGCATTTCAGCAGATAACGCCCCGTTTCAGGGTCGAAGGCACGGCGAGCGTAGTGACCGGTTGCGGCATAGTCGAACCCAAGCTCGTTGCGGTATTTCTGGAGCGCCTCGAATTTCACGAAGCGGTTGCAGTCGATGCAAGGGTTTGGAGTTTGGGCGCAGATGTAGCCGTCGCAGAAGCGGTCGATGACATCTTCGTTGAACGTATGCGAGAAATCCTGAATGCAATGAGGTATGCCCAACGTCAAGCAAACCTGACGAGCATCTTCCGCGTCTTTCAGCGAGCCGCAGGTTCCGTCGTCGTCAAGGCGAAGGTCTTTTCTTTCGAGCGTCTTCAAGGTGATGCCCTGCGCTTCAAGGCCGGCTTCTTTCAGAAGAAGCGCAGCGACGGACGAGTCCACGCCGCCGCTCATGGCGACAAGAACCCGTTCGTTTTTGCTGTCAGTTGCTTGAGGGACGACGTTGTCAGTGGCCATGCTGTCTTAATGCGCCCTTCTTAAATGTTGAACATGGCGGAGCTCAGGTAACGCTCGCCGGTGTCGGGCAGGATCGCAACGATGGTCTTGCCTGCGTTTTCGGGACGCTCGGCAAGCTTACGTGCAGCGGCGACCGCGGCACCCGAGGAGATGCCAACAAGAAGGCCATCTTTTGCAGCCAGTTCGCGGCCGGTTTCGAAGGCCTCGTCGTCGGAAATGGTGACGACTTCGTCGTAGATCTGGGTGTTCAGGGTTTCAGGGACGAAGCCCGCGCCAATGCCCTGGATGCCGTGCGCTCCGCCGTGCCCCTCGGAAAGGACGGGGGAGGTGGCGGGCTCGACGGCGACGACCTTCACGTTGGGGTTCTTCGATTTAAGGAACTTGCCAGTGCCGGACAGCGTGCCGCCAGTGCCAACGCCCGCGACGAAGATATCGACCTTGCCGTCGGTGTCTTCCCAGATCTCGGGGCCGGTGGTCGCCTCATGCGCGGCGGGGTTGGCGGGGTTGGTGAACTGACCGGGGATGAACGAGTTCTCGATTTCGGCATGCAGCTGATTGGCCTTCTCGATGGCGCCGCTCATACCCTTCGATCCGTCGGTCAGAACCAGCTCGGCTCCGTATGCCTTCATGAGCTTGCGGCGCTCGATGGACATGGTCTCGGGCATCACGATGATGATGCGCATGCCGCGGGCGGCCGCAAGCGAGGCCAAGCCGATGCCGGTGTTCCCGGACGTGGGCTCGATCAGGACCGTGTCTTTGTTGATCTTGCCTGCTGCCTCAGCGCTGTCAAGGAGAGCTTTCGCGACGCGGTCCTTGATGGAGCCTGCGGGATTCATCATCTCCACCTTACCGAGGATGGTGGCGTTCAGGCCGTGGTTCTTCTCGTAATTCGAAAGCTCGAGCAGCGGGGTGTTTCCGATAAGCTCGTCAATGCTTTTGCAAATGGTCATGAGTTTGCGCCTTCTTCCTTCACCTTGCCGTGCGTGGCGACAGGGTTCGTTCCGTTATTCGCGATAATATTACGGCGATCGGGCGGCATTGTGCCCGAGGATTCGAAAGTGCTTCTGATTTTAACCTGCCTGGCTGGTACAATCGCGATAAGCCAGAGACGAAGGGGGCCGCGATGAAGGTTGTTCGCAGGGAAGAGCAGGAAGCGCGCGAGCACGACCTGCTGTGCGAGGGCGCAGCGTTTTCGGACGAAACCGAGGGAAGGGCGCGTTCGACCGAGCCCGACTACCTTCGCAACGAATACCAGCGCGATCGCGACAAGATCCTTCATACTAAGTCGTTTCGTCGCTTGTCCCATAAAACCCAGGTCTTCTTGGCGGTTGAGGGCGACCATTACCGCACTCGCTTGACGCATACGCTTGAAGTTGCCCAGATCGCGCGCACGGTTGCCTGTGCCTTGGCGCTGAATGAGGACTTAACCGAGGCCATTGCGCTTGGTCATGATCTTGGTCACACCCCATTTGGCCACACCGGCGAGGAAGCCATTGCGCGCAAGATCGCACAGTACCGCGGTTTGGCACCCGTGGGTTTCGCGGGCCCGTCCGACACCGATCGTCAAGGCATGTTGTTCAAACATAACGAGCAAAGCCTGCGCGTAGTCGAGGTCATCGAGAACGGCGGGCATGGGTTGAATCTCACGCCCGAGGTCCGAAACGGCATTCTGTGCCATTCGGGTGATTTGCGTGCGGAGACGCTCGAAGGGCGTGTTGTCGGCATCTGCGACCGTATTGCTTATATCAACCACGACATCGACGATGCGCTTCGCGCGGGTATTTTGAGCGAAGGGTCGCTGCCCGAATCGACGCACCGCCTTTTGGGCTCCAACCATTCCGCGCGCATCGAGACGCTTGTGTCCGACCTGGTCGAGACGTCGGCCGTCAAGGGCGATATCCAGCTGAGTCCTTCAATCGGCAAAGCCATGATAGAGCTGCGGTCTTTCCTCTTCGATTCCGTTTACGGATCGCCTATGGTGCGCATTGAGTCTGAGAAGGCGGTTCGCCTTGTCTCGACCCTGTTCGACTATTACATGCAGAATCCCCAGGCGGTTCCCGACGAATATCATGCAATTTCCAGCGGTGATCATTTGCGCGCGGTCGTCGACTATGTTGCCGGCATGACTGACCGCTATGCGAAAGAGCGCTTCGAGTCGATCTTCGTTCCGCGCTCGATGGGTTTCGATCGACCGTTAGTGTGACGTTTGTCGGGCGATCCGCTTTTTGGATCATTTTGATCGGTTTTATGGCGCAATTGCTATAATCGATCTTCGTATGTTTACAAGAAGCAACATAACCTCCGCCTTCCATGAGGCCTTGCCCATTATCCTTGGCTACGTCGCCATCGGTATTCCGTGCGGCATCCTAAGCGCATCCATAGGAATGAACGCGCTTCAGGTACTGCTTGTGGGCGTGTTGTTTTATTCGGGCGCAGGTCAGTTCATGATTCCCAACATGTGGCTTGCCGGGTCTCCCATCGGGGCGATCATCGCAAGCGTGTCGCTCGTCAACACCAGGCAGATGCTTTACTCGGCATCGTTCGCGCCGTGGTGCGCCAACTCTCCTAAGCGCCTGTCTTTCCTGTTTGCTGCAACGGTAACCGACGAGAGCTTCGGCGTGAACATGAACAAGTTCCTTGCCGGTGGTTGGACTGTTCAACAATCCACGTTGGTCAACCTGATGTCGCAGACGTCTTGGACGCTCTCGTGCGTTCTTGGCGTGCTGGTGGGCAATGCTATCGGCATTCCCTTGAGCATTGCTGCCTTCGCCATGACGTCCATCTTCATTTGCCTGTTGGCCACCCAGAAGATCTCTGTCGCGAACATCGTTGCGGCCGTGTTCGCCATGATCGGCGTGTTTGTTTGCAAGTGCGTGGGTCTTGCGGGCCCTGCCATCTTGATCGGCGCCATCGTTGGCGTTGCGTGCGCAATCGTGTTCTCTCGAGTGAAAGAGGGGAGGCGCTAACATGGTTTCTCCCATCGCTTGGAACGATTTCACCATCATGTTGGTGCTGTGCATGCTTACCATGCTTGCATGCCGCGTGCTTCCCCTGTTCGTGTTGAAAGGGAAGGAGCTGCCTCCTCGCATCGCTGAGGCGTTGAGCTTCATCCCTCCCGCCGCATTCGCGGCGTTGGTTGCCAACGACCTGTTCACGCCCGGTATGTTCGATGCGGGTTTTTGGCCGGCGGGCATCCCTCTTCTTGCAGCGTTGGTAGTGGTCGTTGTCGCTCGTTTGACGAAATCGTTGCTTTGGTGCGCTCTTGCGGGTGTCGCGGCATACGCCTTGCTTTCTCTGCTATAGTGTTTTAGTCGCGTTCGCGTCGCGACTGTGTGCGAAGGTTTTACTTCTGACCTGCATCTTTGTTCAATGGTGAATAATTTTCGAAGGCGAAGCTGAAAATCCTTGCATCGCAAGTAGTAAGGCGATATACTACCTAATCGCGTCTTTACTACAGACTTTATTTATGTTTGGTTTGATCATATAGAAGGACTAAAGGAAATGGATATCATTCGCGCAATCGAGCAGCAGCAGTTCAAGCAGGACATCCCTGAGTTCCACGTTGGCGATAACGTTAAGGTTCACTATCGCATCACCGAGGGTAACCGCGAGCGTATCCAGGTTTTCCAGGGCGATGTCATCCGTCGTCACGGCGAGAGCAGCCGCGAGACCTTCACCGTCCGCAAGATGAGCTTCTCCGTCGGCGTTGAGCGTACGTTCCCTGTTCAGTCCCCGAAGATCGACCACATCGAGGT
>CAKUNS010000027.1 GCA_934668515.1 uncultured Eggerthellaceae bacterium | reverse complement strand
TGCCCGCCAGAGTCTGCATTGCATCTGAAAGCATTCGATATTCGGCTCCCAAATGCAACAACTAAAAGATAGGAGAATCCCATGTCTGAAAATCTGAATCAAGTTGCTGCGTTCTCTTCTTGCGGCGCGGGCGACCCTGCTCCTGCATGCGGCACTGCGTGCGGTGCAGCTGATGCCAAGCCTGCTTGCGGTACTGCGGACCCGAAACCGGCCTGCGGCGCGGCTGATCCTTCGACCGCTTGCGGTTCCGCCGACCCGAAGCCGGCATGTGGTACTGCCGACCCGGCCCCCGCATGCGGCACTGCTTGCGGCGCAGCTGACGCTCAGTAGGTAAAGAGAGAAGAGGGGGTTCGCAATGGATGCGCAGATATGCATGCAAAAAATGAAGCTTGCTGGAACGTTGGCGATGGCAACCGTCGATGAGTCAGGTTTGCCCCAGATTCGTTGCGTGAGCGCCGTCCATTACGAACCCGATGCCGTGTACTTCTTCACGGCTCGTGGGAAGGAGATGTCCAAGCAGCTTTTGGCGGATGGGCATCTCCAGACCATGGTGCATACGCGGTTCAATGAAATGATCCGTATGAGCGGCGTTGCTCGGCCTGCTCCCCAGGACGAACAGAAGAAATGGATCGACTGCATCTTTCAGGAGCAACCGTATTTGGCGAACGTTTATCCGGGTGAAACTCGAAGCATTGGGATTGTTTACAAGATCTCAGAAATCACCTTCGATTATTTCAACTTGGGCGTGAAGCCAATTGAGCGCGGTGTTTATACGCTGAATGGCGCTCGGGTTAAGAGGGGCGGCTATCGCATTTCCGCCGATTGCATCGGATGCGGTAAATGCGCAGCGGTTTGTCCGCAGAAATGCATTGTTGCAGGTGAGCCTTATGTTATTCGGCAAGAGCATTGCTTGCATTGCGGAGCATGCGCCGAGGCGTGCCCGGTTGGCGCGGCTCGATTCGTTCAGGAAGAAAGGGAGTAGTCATGGCTGAAACACCTACGTTTGCATTCCAGTGGCATATCACCGACGAATGCGATCAGCGCTGCAAGCACTGCTATATCTTTGCAGATGGGGAGTGCAAAGGCTTCGACCGCATGTCCTGGGAGAGCATGCTTGAGATCGTTGATCAGGCGCAGCGTTTGTGCGAAGAGCTTGGTCGTCAGCCTTATTTCTATGTGACAGGCGGCGACCCTATTCTTCACCCGGATTTCTGGCGGTTGGCAGAACTGCTTCACGATCGCGGTTTCATGTGGTGCATGATGGGCAACCCGTTTCATCTTAACGATGAGGTTTGTGCCCGTTTGAAAGAGCTGGGCTGCCGAAAATACCAACTATCGCTGGATGGCCTGGAGCAAACGCATGACATGTTTCGAAAGCCGGGTTCGTTCCGTGAAACTCTTCGGGCTGTAGAATGCTTGAAGCGCACAGGTATTTGGGTTGCCATCATGAATACCGTTTCAAGCACGAACGCTCATGAACTGCCGCAGCTTATCGATCTGGCAGCCGCCCTTGGCGTCGATGTTTTCGCGTTCGGGCGTTATTGCCCGACGACGGGTCAGAAGCTCGAGGAGTTCCATATGGAGCCGCTTGAGTACCGCGATGTTCTTTTGGCTTGTCAGGAACGTATGGAGTATCACCAGGCAAACGGTTGCAAAACGTATTTCCAGCTTAAAGACCACCTTTGGACGCTTCTTCAGTGGGAACAAGGGAAGTTCGTCATTCCAAAAGACGCGAAGCCTGGCGTTATTTACGACGGATGCCATTGTGGTTGGGGTCATATGACCATTCTGCCCACAGGCGACGTATATGCGTGTCGTCGCATGGAGAGCAAAGTCGGGAACATCGCAGATTCATCTTTGCGCGACGTGTTCTTTTCGGCTGCAATGGAAGAGAAGCGAGATTTCAAGCAATTCAAGAAGTGCTCTAAATGCGAGCTGTTCGGGTGGTGCCGAGGTTGCCCTGCGGTGACGTACGGTTACACTGGCAATATGTACGATGCTGACCCTCAATGTTGGAAAGAGATTGACGATGGTGAATCAGACCGCAGCTGATCAGTTGGCGCAGGCAATAGAGGGCGCCGAGGCGATCGTCATTGGTGCGGGTGCCGGGCTTTCGGCCTCGGCGGGCTTCGACTACTCGGGTGAACGCTTCACTCAATGGTGCAAACCCTGGGAAGACGCTTATAACGTGCATGACTTTTATAGGGCGGGGTTTTACCCGTTTTCGACACGCGAGGAATTCTGGGGCTACTGGAGCGCTTCGATTATGGCGAATCGCTACGAGTGCGGTGTCGGTGAAGTGTATTCCCAGCTGAAGGACATTCTTGCAGAGAAGGATTATTTCGTCCTTACCACGAATGTTGACCATCAGTTCCAGCTCGCGGGTTTCGATAAGGATCGTTTGTTCTATACGCAGGGTGATTATGGCCTGTTCCAGTGCAGTGAGCCGTGCTGCGAAGAGACGTTCGACAACGAGGAAATGGTTCGCGCGATGCATGCCACTACGGTTGGCACGGCAATCCCAAGTGACATGATTCCGCGCTGCCCGCATTGCGGTCAGGAGATGAGTCTCAACCTGCGCGCGGACGATACGTTCGTTGAGGATGAGGGCTGGCGTACGGCGGCAAGGCGCTATCGGGATTTCCTGAACCGCACGGCTGGCAAGAAAGTGCTGTTTTTAGAGCTTGGAGTTGGGTTCAACACGCCGGGCATCATCAAGTACCCGTTTTGGGGCATGGTCGGCAAAAATCCTCGTGCGGTGTTCGCCACCATCAACCAAGGTGAGGCGTATGCTCCAGAAGAGATCGAGGAGCGCAGCATCGTCATCGATGGCGATATCGCTGAAACCATCGATGCCGTGCATTCCCTGCTTGAGTAGCGGTGCGCGGCATTCGCGATTGCGGGACGAGGAAAGTAAGGGCGTCGTTCGGTTGTGAGCGGCGCCCTTCTTGCGTTATTGGCTTGCCAGTGGTCTTGCGGGCTAGCGGAATTCTTTCGCGCGGCGCGAGATCTCGCGCAACTGGTCTTTGGAAAGCTCGTCCAGGTGTTCAAGGTCGTAAGCAAGCTTGACGATGCTGTTCTTGCTTTGCGTTTGGATGAGCTGGTTGCAGTAGGCAACCACCACGCCCGTGACCACGGCAAGATAGAAAACGCTGACAAGGCTGAGGAAAACCAAGATGGCGCGGCATGCCGGCCGATAAGTTGGCAGGTCGCCGAAACCGATGGTGGTCACGCTTTGGAAGCAAAGCCAAAGCGAATCGCCCAGCGTTCCAATTTCAGGACTTGTCAGTTTGATTCCCAACGCGCATAAGAAGAACAGCACGAAGAACACGACTGTGATGTGACCAAGGCCCGCCTGCCTGATGATTTTACCGATCATGCGTAGTCTGAACATGCGATTAAGCCTCTCGTTCTTGCTCTGATTGCTTCTTCATTAGTCCGTCGGGTAGGGGAAGCGATGCTCCGATAAGGCAGGCGATACCGATCCAGGGGATGCTTTGCACGGGGAAGCACAGCAGAAGCATCGCGATGGCGACCAGTGCCTTTCGTTGCACGCCCGCAACCAGTGTGGCGGTTGTGATGGCGACGCAGAACATGGGCTCGAACCCGCCAACTGAAGCAATGCCGTAGCCTAAGGCGATGCCGGTGAAAATTACGGGGAAGAAATGGCCGCCGCGCCAGCCGAAGTTGATGCAAAGCGGCGTTGTCGCGCATTTCAGCAAGCCGGTGGCAATAAGCACTGTGCCGGAAACGCTTGCCCAGTTGTGCATCAGTTCGAAAGACTGCGCTTCTCCGGGAAACAGCACATAGGGCAGCGGCACGGCCAGAATTCCCAAAACAAGACCAGCCACAACAGGCTTGGCAACGGGGTGGTCGCCCAAGCGCGCATCGAGCTTCGCGAAACCGGTTGAAGAGGCGTGGTAGATCAGTGCCGCAAAATAGCCCAGCAGGATGCAGGGCAGCGCCCACCAGAGTTTATTGGCGCCAGGCGTCACGCCGTCGAAATGAGGAACGCCGCCTTCTTTACCGAAAATGGAAGTGAACAGCGCGATACCGATGATCGCGCCAAGAGCAGATGCGGTGTATAGAACAAGTTTGACCTTGCGGCGAAATTCGTAATCGCTTGGATCAAGTACGGGCATGCTATCCTCGGCTGTTGCAACAACGCCAACGAACGGTGAAGCGAATACCGCCGAAAGCGCGGCTGAAACGGTGATGTCCGTGATTTGCTTCACGCGGATGCCCGCAGCCTTAAGGCTGTTGCCGATGCGTGTGCAGGCTGCGGCAATGATGCCCGTAAGACCCGCTTCGGGGCCGATGGACCCGCCGAAAACAAGAGGAAGCAAGAATCCGACGATGCTTGCGCCCGGGCGCTCAAGCTGGTAACCACCCGTGGTTTTGACTGATGCCATGACTGTCTCAAGGCTTTCGGGTTGACCGCCGAAGAAGCGGGTCCAAAGGCCAATGACCAAGCCGCCAATTCCGCAAAACGCAATGGGTAGCCACCATGACGGGATGTCCGCTTGCGAAAGGGCGCTTTCAAGGCTTGCCCGACCGTCAACCCACAGCAGCTCGGTGAGTGCCGACGAGGCCCAGAAGACGGCCCAAACAATAAGCCCGATCACGAAGCCCACGGCAATCGCCAACGTTACCATGCCAAAGCCGACCTCGGCCTTTTGCGCGGCGGTATCAAGCGGTTGGCCGAGGTCTCCCACGTACGGCTTATGTTCACGTGATTTCTTCATGCGCTGGATTATAAATGATCAAATGCTCGCTGCTTAGTTGCCAGTCGTGCACGTGCGTTTTCGAGGCTTGGCTTCGGTAAGGGCGTAGCTTTGTGCAAGAAGGCTGGCGATGGTTTCGTCATCCACGCGGTCAAGCGCCACGGTGATCCAGTGGCTCTTGTTCATATGATATGCGGGGAAGAACCCTTCCTGCTGACGCAGGATCTGAATCAGGTCGGGGTCGCATTTCAAGTTGACGACGTCGATCGATCCTTCGTCATTCAATCCCAGCTTCGCTTTCGGTACGTCCATCAGAAGGGCGAACCATTTGTTGTTTCGGCTGTGACGGAATACCCGATGGCCTGGGTTCTCGGGCCAGGGGTTCTCGGGATCGACGCCGAACTGCTCTGAAACCAGTTTTTCGAAGTCGGTTCGGTTCATTTTCGGTCCCTTCCGCTGCGTAACCCGCTGACCCGCTTGATGCGTTCCTCTTATTCGTTCAGATTATCGCCTTTGAAACGCTTGCATGGAAGAATTTGATCCTTCTGCGACTGCAGCGTATTCGCGTATATCATTTACGAGATGAATCAACGGCTGGTCGTATTGCCAGCCGAATGCGTCAAAACGACGTTAGGGGAGATGGCGTATGGGCGAGATCGCGGAAATCGTCGCAAACCAAAGGAAGTTCTTCAACACCGATGCCACGAAGTCGATTGGCTTCAGGGTTGAGATGTTGAAGAAGCTTGAGCATGCCATCAGGGACAACGAGGCGCTTATTCTTGATGCGCTTTACGAAGACCTGTCTAAATCGAAGGCCGAAGGTTACATGACTGAAGTGGCCATGGTGTACAACGAAATCCACGAGGCTGTGAAGAGCGTGGGCAAATGGAGCCGTTCTCAGCGTGTGCGCGGCACTGTCAGCACGTTTCCGGCCAAAAGCTACATCCACTCCGAGCCCTACGGCGTGGTTCTTATCATGTCGCCTTGGAATTATCCGTTTGATTTGGCCATTGCGCCTTTGGTTGCCGCGATGGCGGCGGGGAATTGCGCCGTGCTCAAGTGCTCGCGTTCGAGTGCGCGAACCTCGAAGGTTATCAAGCAGATCATCGACAGCACCTTCGATCCACATTATGTTTGCTGTGTCGAACCCGATATCGATCATGACCAGTTGCTTGCGCAGCGATACGACTACATCTTCTTCACCGGCGGCGCACGCGTAGGCCGTACCGTCATGCGCGCGGCAAGCGAGCACCTTACCCCGGTTTCGTTGGAATTGGGCGGAAAGTGCCCGTGCATCGTCGATGAGACGGCCGACATTAAGATCACGGCCAAGCGAATCGTGTGGGGGAAGCTGCTTAACGCTGGTCAGACGTGCGTCTCCGTCGATTACATCGTTGCTCATCGCAGCGTGAAAGATGCCTTGATCGCTGCCATGCAAGACGAGATTGCGCACCGCTACCCGTGTGCTGCGACCAACGATTCGTACCCCAAAATCATCAACGAGCGCCATTACCGCAGGCTTCTTGACCTGATTCAAACCGAAGAGGATGTGATCGGCGGCGAAAGCAACGATTCCGATCGCAAGATCGCGCCGGCGATATTCCCGCATGCCGATTTTGATCACGAGATAATGAAGGAAGAGATCTTCGGTCCGCTGATTCCCGTTATCGAGTACCAGGACATCGAAAGCGTGATCGGCGCCATCAAACAGCTCGAGAAGCCCTTGGCATGCTACGTGTTCACTCAGAACGATTCCCAGGCCAACCACATCATTCAAAGCCTGTCGTTCGGCGGCGGTTGCGTGAACGACGCGATCATGCACTTCACCAATCACCACTTGCCGTTCGGCGGCGTTGGGAACAGCGGTATGGGTTCGTATCATGGCGAGTTCGGCTTTGACACCTTTAGCCACAAGAAGGGCATTGTGCGCAACACCGTGAAGATCGACGTGCCCGCACGGTATGCGCCGTTCGACTGCGTCAAGCTGCGTCTTTTGAAGAAGATACTGTAATATCGACCGAATCAATCGTATTCGACGTTGGCCCTGCTCCCTCAAACGGCTGTAGTGCCAGATGGCGTTGCGACTGGTATGCAGTCGCACTAAGGAGCTGTATAGGTTGGGGAAAGCAACGCAGATCAAGACGGGCGCACGTGAGTTCGTTCGGTATGTCAGCGACAATCGCGGGATCGTCTTGGCGTCGGTGTGCGCCATCGTGTTCGTAACGCTGCTGGAAAACGTTCTAGCCGAAGAGAACATGAAACTCGATGCCGCTGCCTGGTGGCTTATCGGCGAGCATCTGCGTCAGCCATGGCTTACTCCCATCATGGAAAGCTTCTCGGCGCTTGCCACCCCGGTGACGTTGCTCGTGGTGTTGTGCGTTGCAACCGCGTTTGTTCCCGGAAGGCGCCCGGGATGGTGCAATGCGTTGAACCTGGTGTTGGTTGTGATTTTGAACCAGACCCTGAAGTTCGTGATCCAGCGCCCGCGCCCCGACGTCTACCGCCTAACAGAGGTTTCGGGGTTCAGCTTCCCCTCGGGACACTCCATGGTTGCGATGGCGGTTTTCGGCTTGTTGCTGTGGTATATCTGGCGTTACGAGAAGAACCCGCGTCGCCGCGCGGCTTTGATTTGCCTGTTCGCGTTCATCATCGCGATGATCGGCATAAGCCGTATTTACCTGGGCGCCCATTATGCAAGCGATGTCCTGGGTGGCTTCTGCGTTTCGATGATTTGGCTGGTTCTGTATACGAAGGTCATTGCCCCTGCACTGGGGCTGATTGACTAGGGTATCCGCCTTCGTTTTATGTGGCTTCCATGCGCCATGCCTTATAAAAGTCTAACGATAGACTAATGCAGTCAACCAATCTGGTTGGCGGTACAATTGTCAATGAATTGACTAACGTGAATGGGAGACACGATGCAGGCCGAACAGCAAGATGGATCATCGGCTTTGCTCATCTGCTTAGCGTATCGGTGAAGCTTAGATCGGGGGAGGCATCGTGATCTTTTATTTTTCGGCTACGGGCAATTCGAAACACGTGGCGCAGCGCGTTGCTGATGCAATGGGGGAAGATATCGTTTCGATTGACGATTTCATTAAGGAAGGGCGCTATCGTTTTGCCGTTGCAGGCGAATCCGTTGGCGTTGTCGCGCCTGCTTACGCGTGGGGTTTGCCCAGCGTTGTGGGCGATTTCCTGCAAATGCTTTCGTTCGACGGGAAGCCCGCTTACCTCTGGTACGCCGCGACATTCGGGAGCACCCCTGGCCAGCCCGGCTGGTTTGCCAACCAGATCATGAAGCAGAAGGGTCTGGCTTTTGACGCGTACTTTGGCGTGAAGATGCCCGATACCTGGACGCCTATCTTCGATTTGGGCGACGTCGATAAAGTCGAGCGTATCAATGAGGCCGCCGAGAAGCAGATCGACTTTGCGATTGAGAAAGTTCGCGGCCAAGTTGCCGGCGATTTCATGCCGCGCAAGGTTCCGGTGTTTGCTGCGAAGATCTTCTACTCGCTTGAGTACGATGCCATGCGCAAAACCAAGCACTTCACCGTTGAGGATTCTTGTATCGGATGCGGTCTGTGCGCAAGGAAATGCCCCGTGTCGGCAATTCACATCGAGGACGGCAAGCCGGTTTGGATTATGGACAAATGCGCGGCGTGTCTTGCGTGCCTTCATCACTGCCCGGAGTTCTCCATTCAGTACGGAAATCGCACGAAGGGTCACGGCCAGTACACGCACCCCGGCAAATAGCGGCGCGCCTGTGACGCATCAGCAGAAACGCGGCGAGTCGGACATTTCTTCGGTGGCGAAGATGTTGCGCGCCACGGCTTCGTAATCGTCTGCGCGTCGCACCTTTCTAATGGCACGCGTGATCGGGGTCGGATCGGTGAAGGAGTGCTTTGCGTAGAACCACCACTCCTTCATGCGAAAAACCGCGTTTCCGCCCATGACGTCGGTATATGCCTGGTACAGGTTGTCGTGGAATCGCTGAAGCTCCTCGTGTGAGGCCTTTTCACCGCCGTCGATCATGCGTGCAAGGGCCGGGTTCGTCAGGATGCCGCGACCGATCATCACGTGGCTCGTTTTCGGATAAGTTGCAACAAGCTCATCAAGATCGGCTACGTCGAAGATATCCCCGTTATAGGCAACGGGGAAGGGCGCGCGCTCGAGCGTTTCGCCATACAACTCGCGCCTGGGCACGCCGCGGTAGAGATCCTTTTGAACGCGCGGGTGAACGATGAGTTCGGAAATGTCACAACGGCAGTACAGATCCAAGAGCGTTTCGTATTCGGAATCGTCGTCGAAGCCGATGCGCGTTTTCACCGAGACGGGCAAGGGTGAGCGCTCGCAGATATCAGAAAGGAATGCCTCGAGTTTGTCTGGTTCGCGCAAGAATCCGGAGCCTTTTCCTTTGGAAACCACTGTCCCCGAAGGACATCCAAGATTGAGGTTGACCTCTTTGTAGCCCATATCGGCAAGAAGCTGCGTCGTCCAAACGAACCTATCCGCATCGTTGGTTAACAATTGCGGAATGACGTTAAGCCCTTTGTTGTTCGCGGGATCAAGCTCGCGAGCGTAGCGCTTGCTTAAGGGCGTTCCCACCTCGTGAAGCTGTGAGATGAATGGCGTGTAGTAACGATCCAGCGCCCCGAATGCGTCGGCATGGACGCGACGGAACACGTATCCAGTGATTCCTTCCATGGGTGCCAACGATAGTTGCATCTGCGCTTACTCTGCCTTCCGTCCAGTCGTTTCGTCTGTAGCATTATGCAACCTGACGTCCCTCTGCCACAAGGTCGCTTTTTCTTGTTGCATGTTGGACACACGGCGTGAGCGCGTAAGCCGATTGAACCGCAGGTGACTTCGCCTATGGTGCCTTGCGCGGCACAATATAGGCAGAAGCCAACTTCAGAGCGAAGGCTCGAAGAGAAAACGGCTGTCGGATTTTTAGGCGAAAGGAAGTGATCGATATGCTTAAACCTATGATCAAAAAGGCCGTGGTGGGCGTTCCCGTTGTTGCTTTGTCGGCAACGCTTGCGCTCACGATGGTCGGTTGCGGCGGTAACGGCGCTCAAAGCGGTTCGGGATCTGGCAGCGATGCGGCTGCGTCTCAGGTTGAAGAGCAGGCTTCGGGCAGCGCCAGCGAGGAGCCGGTTAACGAAATCGTGGCTCAGGGCGGTATCGAGTTTCCTTCGTACAGCATCATTCCGATTGAAGGTTGGGAGCTTACCGACAGGGTCGATGAGAAGTACGAGCAGTGTGAGTTCAGGCGTGTAGGCGCAAGCTCTCCTGACATTTTCTTACGCACGTTTAAGACTGAGCCGATGCAGGAAGCCGAGGCCAGGCAGGGCTCTAAGAAGGAAGGTGTCATTGACGAGATTGAAATCAACGGCATCACGTGGGTCCGCCATACCGCACCGAACGGCACCATCAACCTGTTCGCCAAGGCACCATCTGGTAAAACCGTAGCACTGACTTTGGGCTCCAAGCTTAGTTGGGAAGAATCGGTTCAGATGGCCGAGCGTATGGTTCTGAAATAGCGTCGATCGTTTACTACAGCGACACAAACCCGAGGGCGTCGAGAGGCGTCCTCGGGTTTCTCTTTTGTCGACGTCGCGTTAGGTTGCGCGCCACGCAAAAGGCTACGGCTGGCGCTAAAACACGTAGCTGCAGGGCAGGGGTCGTGGCGTTTCGCAAGGGCCCTGCTATGTTGTTGGGGTCTATTCTTCCAGCGTGCCTTCCACGGCTTTCACCAGGAATGCCGTTGCGCCCTTGCCGCAGGGTTCGTCGTAGTATGAAACGAATCGAGGGTCTTCCAGGTAGCTGCGCACAAGATTTAAGTAAATGTCTCGTTCGGGTTCGGCTCCCCAGTGCAAGCTGACCCAGCGAAGATGCATTTGCACGAGCTTCCCGGCTTCTGTGCCTGCAGCATCTCCATCGCTGAGTGCAATGGAAAGCTGTCCCAAGATGGCTTTCTCGAGTTCTTTCACGTCAGTCCAGGTAGCGGAGTCCATGTCGAGGATTCTTTCATTTGCGGCGTCAATCGCCTCGTTACCGTATTTCTCTCGCGCTTCGGCACCGTAGCGCTGTTCGTTTTCCTTCACGGCGCGCCAGCGTTCGAGCTGCGGAAGAACTGCCCCCATAAGCGATACCGCTTCATCAAGGGTCATGCCCGTGTTTTCTGCCAGGCGCGGAGCGCAATCCTCGATCATGGCTTCCATGGTGGTCTCATAGGTATATTCGCCGCGGTCGTAGCACCACTTGCAATAGTGATCGGATTTGCCGCCCGAGGCATCGGTTCCGTAGTCGTCGGGCGTTAGATACATGCCGCAGCTGTCGCAGTAGTGCTCGGGCATTTCAAGAAGATGGGAAAGCGGTTCGCCTGTGACGGCGGCGATCAGCTTCATCATGTCGATTCCGGGCGTGACTTCTCCGCGCTCCCAGCGGCTTACTGCTTGGCGGGTGACGAATAGTTTGGCGGCAAGCTGGTCTTGTGTGAGGTTGTGCGCGCGGCGTATGGCGACAAGCTTTTCTGCGAATGCCATGAGTGCTCCTCTCGGCGAGTTGTTTCGTTGGCTCAAGAATACGCGCGGCGGGGCGTACATCCTAGCAACAGCTGGTTGCGCGATGGGCGCTTTGCTTCAGCGAGAGGGGTCGCCGTGAAGGCTTTCGTCGGTTGATCGCTCTTACGTTTACCCGCAAGCTGCCACAAGGGCGGTGCCAACAACTATGAGCGCTAGCCCGATTCCTCCGCGTCGTGATAGCTTTTCGCCAAATACGATTGCGGCGAACGCGATTGAAACCAACAACGAGAGTTTGTCCACCTGCACCACTACGCTGACTTGACCCATTTGGATTGCGTAGTAGTAGCACAGCCACGACGCGCCCGTAGCCAAACCCGATGCGGCAAGAAACGCAAGCTCGCGATGGTTTGCGTCTTTAACTAGGCCAAGCTTGCCCTTGCCAGCGACGATGCCCCATGCCATTGCCAGCACGAACATCGTGCGAATGGCGGTTGCCAGGTTGCTTTCGACCCCTTCGATGCCGACTTTTGCAAGCACTGAGGTCAGGGCGGCGAAAAAGGCGGCGGCTAACGCATAGGCGATGCTCATGCGGTAATCGCGCTCGCTGGTGCAGCTTGTGTTGCTCGACTTCTTCTCGATCATCAGGAACGTTCCCACGGTTGCCACGGCGGTGCCGGCAAGGCGCAGGATCAAATTGCCGGTTTCGTTGAATAGCACGATGGAAAGAACGACAGCCATAAGGGTGCTGGATTTGTCGATGGGCACAACTTTGTTGATATCGCCAACCGAGAGCGCTTTAAAGTAGCAGATCCACGAACCGCCGGTTGCCAATCCCGATAATGCAAGGAACAGCCATGATTTGGGCGAGATATCGCCAATCGATTCGGCTGAACCTACCACGGCCACCATTACCCAGGTGAAGACGGCCACGACGCACGTGCGAAGTGCCGTGGCGACATCTGAGTCGATGGTTCTGATACCGCATTTGGCAAGGATGGAAACGACGCCTGCAAACAATGCGGATGCGAAAGCTGCGACAAGCCATAGTTGCACGATGCGCCTCCGGAAGACGATTGACAGCTGCCCTTATTATCTCGCTGTGCCAGCATGAATGAGCTTTCGTTACAGGGGTGTTGCTTTGCGTTCGAGTTGATCTTCGCAGGGAGCAAGCAGGTCGTACAGGTTCACGTGCAATCCCTTGTAATCGGGACATACTTGCTCGAGTACGGCTATGCAGCTTTCTGTTGTGAACTGTGAAATATAGCGCGTTTCGGTTAGAAGCTGATCAAGCCACGCTTGAGCGTAGTCGATGCCCAAAAGGCTTTCGCTGATGGGAAGGCTAAGCTGGTACTGAATATTGCCCAGTGGCACTTCATGCGCGGCGAAGTATGTATCGTAAAGCGCCTTGAGGTTTCCGAAGTCTGCAAGTGAATCGCGAAGCGCAACGTTGTTGATGGAAGGCATGATCATGCAGATTTCGCGCCATGTTCTGAGTGCGTGATCGACGCGAGTTGTCAATTCCCCTTGCTTGCGTTGAAAGAGCCTGTCCGGGTCTTGTTCGGCCAGCTCTTCGAGCACTTTGCTATTGTCGCCGTCATGAAATCCCAGCACAAATGACAGTGATTCTAGAATCTGCGATGACTCGAGTTTCGATACCGACCCCGTGCTTCCCGTTGTGTAAAGCCGAATGAGCTTGCGATACAGATGGTTGAAGTTTTCGAAGGTCTTTTGCTGAATCGCGCGCTTGGCTTGGTTCGCGACTGGATTTGCGAGGTTATTCATGGTTGTCCTCCCACGATTCGCCATCCCATCCAGGTGCGTATTCGTCGTACTCCCAGTCTTCGTTGTTCCAGCAATAAGCTAAGTTCGTTTCGTTTTGCATGATCTCTTCGGCAAGGGTGGGCTGCTTGAGACGGAAAGAGGCGGCTAGCTCGAACGAGTCAAGGTGTTCGACGCACCCATGCTTTCGAATGGTCTCGCTGACAATCAACTCGGCAATTTCCTGATCGCCGATGGCGGGGTCGACGATGTCCCAGGTCTCGTAGAACAAGGCAATCGCTGACTGAGCTGCCCTTACGAATTCGTTCGGGCGAATTGTTTCGCTGCTTGCAAGGTCTTCAAGCAAGACGCAAAGCCCCCATGTGTCGAACTCTAAGCGTTCGTTTTTCGCGAGCTCTTCTTTTCGGTGCGTTTCCAGCTGCGAGATCTGCGTTGGGGAAAGACTGATGCCATGAGATCTCAACATGTCCATCGTCCGCGAGGGGATCAGGCGCTTCTCTACCACAAAACTTGAAAGCGGGAATAATGCGTTCATGGCACTCCTTCGATTGGTCGGATAATGCCTAATACACCCATTCAACGGCTGGAACAAGACTGAAAACCGAAGGCGAAACGTGGTAATGTAAGCACCATCGGATGCGGAAAATTGCCATAGTTCACTGCATGGTAAGTCGCGTCCGTGGGCGATGGTGCCCAAGCGAATACATCTTAGGGGATGTCTTTTTGGTTATTGTTCTTTAAGGAACGGTTAATTGCATAGCGTTTTTAAGTATGCGAGGGTGAGCGATTATTCGCTCACCCTCGAATGGTTTTGGGGCGATCTTGCTGCCCGGTGTGCCTTTTTGAACTTGTTCGAAAAGGTACTTGCGTAACTGTGAATAGTGTATATATACTGTGCTTACCGGTTATATACACGAAAGGCCCATCGTGGACATCATCATTTCGAACACAAGCGACAAGCCCATTTATGAACAGATCTCGTCCCAGATCAGAAGCCAGATCCTCTCAGGTGCTTTGGCCTGTGGCGAAAAGCTCCCGTCCATCAGAGCATTGGCAAGCGGCATCGGGGTGAGCGTCATCACCACCAAACGCGCTTATTCCGATCTCGAAACAGAGGGTTTCATCGAAACCGTGCAAGGCAAGGGGTGCTTCGTAGCCACGGGAAATCACGAGATGCTGCGCGAAGAACAGTTGAAACATGTTGAGGGGTTTCTTGATCAAGCGGTAAAACAGGCATCTGAGCTGGGCGTCTCGCGTGCAGAGTTGCACGAAATGCTTGATTTGGTTGCAGGCGAAGAGTTCGAGTAAGACGCAAGGAAAGAGAGAATCCCATGACGAGTCTTCTAGATATACGCCACGTGAGTCGTAAGGTAAGCGATTCGTTTTCGTTGCGCGACGTAAGCCTTTCGGTAGCACCGGGCGAGATCGTTGGATTCGTTGGCGCAAATGGTGCCGGCAAGACGACGACAATCAGGGTGGCCTTAGGCCTGCAGCATGTTGATGCGGGCGAAATCGCTCTTTTCGGCGAATCGTTTGGCACCGATTCTCCTGACGAGGTCCAGCGTCGCGTCCGTGCTCGAATAGGCCTGGTTCTTGACATGTGCCCGTTCCCTTCGGAATTGCGCATAGATCAGGTGGTGCCATGCCTGAAGCCCGCTTTCCCGCAATGGGACGATTCGGTGTTCAGCTCGCTTATCAAGCAGTTCGGCGTTAATCCGAAAACGAAGGTAAAGGAACTCTCTCGTGGCATGGGCATGAAGCTGCAGATCGCGGTTGCGTTATCGCACGGTGCCGACCTGCTGCTTCTGGATGAGGCCACCGCTGGTCTTGATCCGCTTGCGCGTGACGAGATCTTGGATATGCTGCAGGCATTTGTGGGCGAGGGCGAACGAGGCGTGCTGCTTTCAAGTCATATCACGACCGATTTGGAACGAATCGCCGACCGTGTGGTGGGAATCGGTGAAGGTCAAATCGTCTTCGACGTGCCGCGCGAAACCATCACCGATACGGTTGGTATTGCGCGCTGTACGGTTGCGCAGGTTGAGAAAATCCTCGAATGCGTTCCGGGCTCGTGCGTGATGAAGCATGAATTCAACTGCGATGTGTTCGTGCCTAACCGCCTTGAATTCGTTCAGGCGTTTCCCGAAATCGCTTGCGATCGCGCAAGCGTTGGTGATTACCTGCATTTCATGTTGAAAGGGGGCCGCTAATGCTGGCTTCTGTGCGATCTGAATTGGCGATCATGCGCACCATGGCTGTAACCTTGGGTATTATGTGCGTGATCGTGTGCATATTCATGTGCTTTGGAATGGGTTCGTATGCGGGGGCATCTGCGGCGTGCGCCATGGTTCCGTTGCTCGTGATGCTCTCGCTGTTGGGTTACGACGATCGTAATGGCTGGCTGCGTTATCGATGTGCGCTTCCGTTTTCGCGTCATGATATCGTCATCGGGCGTTATATGACGATACTCATCTGCTCGGCGATTGTGGTTGTGGTCGTGGTTGCCGTCACCTTGGCATGCATGTCGGTGTTCCCGCTTTTCGGCGTGGCGATAGAAAAGGCCCCGGCTTTCGAGATCTTTGCAGCGTGCCTAGCTTCAACGTTTGTCGTGTTGGGGATGGTATCCCTTGCGCAGCCATTCTCAATTAAGTTCGGCAGCACACAAGGCGCGCGTTATATTTCTTATGCGCTTATGCTCGTCGGGTGTCTTATCTTCGTCGCTTCCCGATTTGCATTGCCTGAAGTGTTTAGCGGTCTTGGCGATTGGGTGGTTCTGCATCCAGTGATTTCGCTGATCATTTTGATCGTAACCTCGTTGGCGATTTATGCGATAAGCTGCATGATCAGCATTCGTATCCTTCAAAAGAAAGATCTCTAGTTTTTCAGAGTGCGTGAACTGATCAGGGTTTGATTCAGGGGCATCGAACGAGCTTCTTATGGAGCGGTTCGGTGCCCTTTGTTGTTTCGTTCGCTTTGCCCTTTCGCGTCTTTGGTGCCTATATTGCTTTGGCTGGCGCGACCTTTCGCACTTTCGGTGCTATGCCTCAAGGGGTTTCGGCCCCTTGAGGCTTTTTGATTTTGGTACTTGCGCGCTTTTGCGGGGAATGCTAGAGTGTGCTTCACCCGAGGGTCACAAGACCCGCCTCCCGGCAAATAGGTGCTATCGCCTATAGAGGAGTTGCTGGTACTACTTGCCAGGTACCAGATTTTTCAAACCACAACCTCATAACGGAAATGTATGCGCATGACGGCTCATGCTAGCTCGTCGTCTGTGCGCCTGTTCCATCGCGTTGCTGGTTATCAGTCTTTTACCCTCGGAAGGAGCTCATAATGAGTGAGCATGCATTTGTTTATCAACCTCAAATCATTCGCGAAACCGCAGAAGGTCTAAATCGTCTGGATATTAGGGACGAGATGCTGGGAAAGCGCCAGCTCGAGCTTATGACCTCGGTGAACGCTGAATCGTGTGCAGTCGTTATCCGCGGCTTGCTGTATCTTCAGCGTGAAGATTCCACGGCCCCCATCACGCTTTACATCAACAGTCCCGGTGGCGAAGTCCAGTCCGGCTTGGCTCTTTATGACGTCATGCAGGCTGTGAGCTGCCCCATTCGAACCGTTTGCTTGGGTATGGCTGCAAGCATGGCGGCATTGCTGTTCATCGCAGGGGACGATCGCGAGATTTTGCCGCATAGCCGCGTCATGATCCATGACCCGCTTATCGGCACTGGTGCTGGTGGCAGTGCGCTGTCCGTGAAGGCCAGGGCGGACGATCTTATGCGTATCCGAGACATCACTGCTGGCGTTATCGCACGTCACAGCGGTATGCCTATCGACCGCGTTTTCGAGCTTACGGCTTCGGATACCTACTTCGAGGCGGAAGAAGCCGTTGAAGCGGGTCTTGCCGACCGTATCATCACGAAGCTCTAGGGGCTCGGCCGCCCTTGTCGCTGCCGCGATGCGCCCAAGCTGTGTCGTAGGCATTTCGATTTCATCATCTATCAGCGAAAACTCAATCACGCAGAGAGAGCGAGATAAACAATGAACAGCTTCACTGAAAACAGCCGCGCCGCCTATGCGGGCGAGCTCATCCTTACTTCCACGCGATCCGAGAGCATGGACTCGTGGGCAACCGGGCTAAACAACAACGTACTGGTTCTTGGTTGCTCGGGTTCTGGCAAAACGCGCAACTTTTTGAAGCCCAACCTTTTGCAATGCGAAGGCTCTTACGTTGTCCTTGATTCCAAGGGCCGCTTGTTTCGCGAAATGGGACCGTGTCTGAGCGCACACGGTTACACCGTCGACTGCCTTGATTTCACCACGATGGAAGGCACGATTGGATACGACCCGCTTCATCATGTCCGTTGGCGCAAGGGACGACCTCTTGCTCAGGACATCATTTCTATTGCCAGTGCGCTGTTCCCGCGCTCGGAGATGGGCGACGACCCGTTTTGGGCGGGTGCGGCGGCAAACTACGTCGCAAGCTATATCGCATACGTGTTCGAGGCGCTTCCCGACCGCGAATGGAATATGGCGTCGATCGTGAGCGTTTACGAGCAGGCGTGTGAAGGGAATGCCGATGCGCTGTTCTCCGATCTTTCCAGGCAAGATCCCGAAAGCTATGCCGCTTCGCTGTATCGCCGCGCGAAGAGCACGGCCCGTGCTGAGAAGATGCACTCCAGCATCATGGGAATCATCGCCGCGAATTTGATGCCGCTTACGTTCGATGGCGCTCTTGCGTCGTTTCGCAGGGTAGACCAGATCGACTTTTGCGATCTGGGCCGTGAACGTCGCGTGCTGTTCGTGACCATGGATGACATGGATCGCAGCTTGGCGCCGCTGACCAGCTTGTTTATTCGTCAGGCGTTTTCCAGTTTGTGCGACTTCGCGGACGCGAAGTGCGAAGGCGGCAGGTTGCCCGTCCCCGTTCGCTTCATGCTTGATGATTTCGCAAATCTGACGCTGCCGGACTTCGATGACGTGCTTTCCGTTATCCGCAGCCGTGAAATCAGTTGCACCATCATTTGTCAGACGGTAAGCCAGCTAGAGGCGCGCTACAACCAGGCGGTTGCGAATTCGATCATCGGTAACTGCGATCGCCATCTGGTGCTGGGCTTCCAGGACGAGCGGACGGCGCGCTATTTCTCGCTGCGCGCCAACAAGACGGCCGCGACGCTTCTTGAGACGCCTTCTGATAATTGGTGGCTGTTCGAGCGCGGGAATCGTGGCGTGTGCGAACCCGGCTACAAGATCGAGGAGCATCCGGGGTATTTCGATCTTGGCGAGGTTGGTGAGCCAACGTGGGTTTATCAGATGGAAGATCCTACCGCCTTGCTTGATTTTGATGAAGAAGAACTGTGGCTCGACGCCCAGTTTGAAGTCGACGACTTCGACGACGGCTCCGACGTCGCTGCTTAAGGAAGGGAAGGGTATGAACGACATTGATGCTCGAGCAAGCTTGAGCAAACGTATCGCTTGCGCAAACGCTGCTCGTGAGCGCGCAGCCTGCAAGGCAAAGGACAGCGAACTGGTTCAGGCTGAGCGCAGGGTTCCGTTTGACGTGTGCGACGCGTATCGTGTGCACGCCGAGGAGATCCTTGAGATCACCAACCCGATCGCGAATGCATTGCCGAGTCGCGCTGCCTATCTTGCGAGGACCGACCCACAAGCAGCGGCGAGGCTCGAGAACAGCTTGACGAAAGCGCATACCCAAGTCGAGAACCCCGCCTGCGTATTCGTATGGCAAGTTCGTCGCAACAAAGAAGGGGCGCTTGCCACATTGCCGGATGTTCCGTACAACAAGGTTCTTGATGCCACGAATCAGCTTAAGGACCTGTGGGAAAACGAACCCTGGCTTAACGAGCTGCAGCTTGCAAAAGCGCTTATCACGCAAATCGTGTTGCAGGACGACGATCTTCGTGAGACCGTGTTCGCACGTGCCCACATGATGGTTGAAGACTGTTCCGCGACGGTCGCTCCGTATCTTCACGATCAAAGCTAGAAGACCCTCTAGCGATTACGCTCGGGACAACGCTAGAATCTAAGCGTTCGATTCAAAACCTAAGGAGACGCTCGTGCCCCAGTATTTCTTCGACGCGCTGTACAACGGTTACACCGGCGAGTATCAGCTTATGAGCTCGTTGTACCGCAACGGCCTTGATGCTCTTCGCCCGCCTGCGGATATGGGCGTCGATGTGGTGTCGTTGAATTTGAAACAACAGCTTGAAAAGCCCGGCACTGCTCCCGAGACGTTTTTCTTTCAGGTGAAAACCGCAGTGACCAACGTGCGCGAGGACCCCGATCGTCCCGGTGCCATCACCACGGTGGAATTCAAGCTGAAGGAAAGCGAGGTGGAGCTGCTTTCCCAGTCGCGCGATCGCGCTTTGTTCTGCTATGTGTATAACGGCGAGGCCGGATCGCTTACCGACGTGTTCGAAACGCCGTTCATCTGTTTTTGGTTCGATGGGACGCTTATTGAAAAGATCAAGGCGAATGGTGCGTTCTTCCGCAAGGAAGGCGAGTCGAAGTTGACGCTTGCTTGCCAGCTGCGTAAGCCTGCGCACAGTTACGGTCACTGGTACGCTTTGGTTGTGAACGGGAGCGGCGAAAAGGTTAACAACGGTTATCTTGGCGCTGTAGGCGGCGAGGGGTATCCCGCAGATGACGGGGCCGATCATTACAGCGTGAGCGGTTACCTGGAATATGCCCGCTGGGGTTTGTAGGACGATAGCGCGAAGCAACTTTGGCCAAACGTTGGGTTTCGTGGAGTGATTTTGGAAATGAAAAGCGAGGCAGGGGGAAGGACCCCTGCCTCGCTTCATTGTTTGTGGGACTTGCTGTTATTCGGCAACCGCCTTCTTAAGCGCTTCCAGATCTTTCTCGTCGGGATGGGAAAGGGCTCGGTCGAAGTTTTCGATCATTTGATCGATATTGGGCATGCAGTTGGGTTGCCCTTTCATTTTGACGTAGCGATCGCGCACCGACTGAGGCATTTTGCCCTGGCACATGTAGGCGCCGACAACGGTGTTGCTTTCGTCAATGGATTCCTTGGTCCTATTTAAAACTGCTTGGAAGTAGTCGTCGCTTTCGCCAAATCCTGCTGTGCCGAATAGGAAGATTTTCTTGTCGTGCAGGGTTTTAAGAAGGTGCAGCGTTGCATCATCGGCCTTGCCTTGGTTGGTCCAAAAGCCGATATAGAGCACTTCCGAACTGGGGTTTTCGATAGAAGGGTCTCCGAAGTAATCGCAGCGATCTTGCGGTAGGGCATTGTGAACCGCTTCCGCAAGGCGTTCGGTGTTTCCGGTTTTGCTGCTGAAGATGATTGAGTAATTGGTTTCGCTCATGGGCCTGACCTCGTTCTGACGAAAATAATCCGTAGCGATTGTATCCCAATTGACGTTTGGGGGATAGGTAATGCCACCATGCGCGGGGTTAATCTGAAGGAACGTCAGGCGAGGGGTTTTCCAGCCAGGGCGGCGGGTCCATCACGGTCATGTCAAGACGCAAGGTTTGCGCAATCAGAATGGCCAGCTCTTCGTCGGTGATGTCGGGTTTCGCTTTCATCATGCCTGCCAGCCCGAATATAAGAAGGCCGAGGGTTTCGGGTATGAGCTGGATCTCGATAGTTCGGTAAGCCAAATATTCGGAGACGATGTAGTCTTGAATGCATGCGACGATCTCGCGGACGGCTTGAGTTGCGAATTCGTCGCGAATCCCCAGTTCATCCAGCACGGCAAACATTGGGCGTAGTTCTCCCGATGCAGTGTAGAGAGCACGGCGAATCATCGAGACGCACTTCTTCAGCTCTGACGGGGTGTCGCCGAAGGCGCGCAGCTCATTCCATGTCGAAACGCTTTCAACCAGGTCTTCAAGATAGTCGTCGACCACGGCATCGGTTACAGCTTGTTTGTCGGGGAAGTAATAGTAAAGCAGGCTGCGCGCGATTCCCGCTTTGCGCGCAATGGCAGTCAGGCTTGTTGCAGCAACGCCCTGGGATTCGTAGAGCTTTCGTGCCGCCAGTATGATATCGCCCGCCGTGCCTTCTAGCCTGTTGTTTTGCCTGACCTGTTGCGTAACATGATGCGGCAGGTCAGGGTTGAATTCGGGCGTGGGAATGTTCTTCTGCGTTTACACGACGACGCCTTCGCTGGTAGTAAGGTCGCCGTTTTTGTTCCAGTTCATGAAAATCAGGCTCAAAAACTAGCGATTTTCTTCGACGACCTCGATGTACTTCTTGGTGTCATTATAAAGCTCATCCTTAAGAGGGCTAAGGTTGCGGGTGCGGATGCGGCGGAACTGGTAAATGGCAAGCGCGATGTTGGCGACAAGGGCAACCAGGCTCACGGCAAAGAAGGCATTGGGATTGTGCGTCGTTGGGATTTCGGCAAAGGTGTAGAACTGCGGAAATGCCATGGCGAACATTGCGCACAACGCTAGCGTTTGCGCTCGGCGCTGCAGCCATGAGGGCGAACACGACGAACAGCCAAATTGCCTAGACCATGGGGTCGGATGCTTCGTACGGGATACCCATGGGTCCTCCTAGGGTTGATTGTGCACCGTCGCGATCTTTTGACGCACGACGGTGCGGAAACTATAGCGTTTACGGGCGCTCGACCATGGTCTTCACACGGCCTTTTTCATCCCAAGCGGCTGCGTAGCCGAACTCTTCCAGGTTGGCCAATGCGGCTTCACGCTGGTCTTCGGGGACGTCGATGCTCTCAAGGTAAACCCTACGGAAGCGCGGGTTGTCGATGTAGAGCTCCTGCTTGAACGGATTACGTTTCTTCGAAACGATGGTGTACATCTGGTAAGCGAAGTTCCACAGGTCGTAGCCAATGATCCAGAACCATAGCTGGTCGGGCCAAACGAAGTCCTTCT
>CAKUNS010000026.1 GCA_934668515.1 uncultured Eggerthellaceae bacterium | reverse complement strand
GGATGCATGCGCATACGCGGCCAAGCTTGCGGGCGCGCGATCCTACAGTACGTACGATCTGCATCTTTCCGGTCTCTACGACTTTTCAAGCCTCTCGAGCCTTTTGGGAGAGAGCGAATCAGACAGCGATTTGGCATTGCTTTTGAAGGAGCGATCCGAACATGCAGTTCAATAACAACGAAACCTATCTGCGCGATCAGCGTCTGACGTGGCCTGCTCGCGCGGTCGTCACGGCGGGTATGCCGTATGGCAACAAGCCGCTTCATTTCGGCCACATCGCCGGCGTCTTCGTGCCCGCCGACGCGTACGCGCGCTTCCTGCGCGATCGCATCGGCTCGCAAAACGTGCGCTTCATCAGTGGAACCGACTGTTTCGGCTCGCCCATCAACGAGGGCTACCGCAAGTTGGTCGAATCCGGTGAGTTCGAAGGCACCATCAACGATTACGTCGCTCGCAATCACGACGCTCAGAAGGCCACGCTTGACGCGTACGACATCAGCCTGTCCATCTTCGAGGGCTCGGGCATCGGTCATGCGGGCGAGGTTCATCAACGCTTGTCCAATGAGTTCATCACGCGTTTGTACGAGAATGGCTTCCTTCAGAAGCGTTCGACCCTTCAGTTCTACGATACGCAGGCCCAGACGTTCCTGAACGGACGTCAGGTTCATGGCCATTGCCCGGTGCAAGGATGCAAGTCCGAGCATGCTTATGCCGACGAGTGCGACCTTGGCCACAGCTACGCTCCCGAGGAGCTTATCAAGCCTGAGTCGTCCCTTACCGGCACGGTTCCCGAGATGCGCCCGGTCGAGAACTGGTACTTCGATCTGCCCGCGTTCGCGGAGTACCTGCGCGAGCACGTGGCGGCTCTTCAGGAGGACGTCAACGTTCGCGACATCGTCCCCCAGGTCATCAGCGAGTTCTTGGGTGCGCCTATCATCTATGTGAAGAACGAACTGCGCGACGACTACGAGGCGCTTGCAGCCGATCTTCCTGTTCATGAGCTGCACGAGGCTCCGAAGGGCAAGCAGAGCTTCGAGCTTGAGTTCAAGTCCATTGACGAGCGCGACGCAGCTCGCGATGTGCTTCGCAACCGCGGTCTTCGTTTCCGCACCAGCAAGGCGCTGGTGCCGTTCCGCATCACCGGCAACATCGAGTGGGGTGTGAAAGCCCCGGTTATCGACGGGGTAGAGGGCCTTACCGTATGGTGCTGGCCTGAAAGCCTGTGGGCGCCTATCTCGTTCACCATCGCGGCGAACGACGCGCTTGGCCTGCCGGTTGACACGTGGAAAGATTTCTGGTGCAGTCCCGATGCGACGGTTTACCAGTTCATCGGCCAGGACAACCTGTACTTTTACGGCGTTGTACAGCCTGCTTTGTGGAAGGCCCTGCAGCCCGGCGAGATTTTCTCGCACGAGGCAACCGACCGTCCGCTTCGCCAGACCACGCTTGTTGCCAACCATCATGTGCTTCTTGGCAACAAGAAGGCGTCGTCCTCGGGTTCGGTTAAGCCTCCAACCGCCGACGAGTTGCTTGATTTTTACACCGTTGAACAGCTGCGCGCGCACTTCTTGGCGCTCGGCCTTGATCAGAAGTCGGTCGGCTTCAAGCCGAAGCCCTTCACGGCATCGCCCGAAGAGCGCGACGACCCGCGTGTGGCCGATCCTGCTTTGAAGGAAGGCGCGCTTCTGACCAACGTCTTCAACCGTTTGGCGCGAAGCGTTCTGTACGAAGCCAAGAACAATTTCGAGGGCAACGTGCCGCTTGACGACCCTTCGGCTGAGGTTGTGGCGCTCGTGCATCGCACGCTGCGTTCGTACGACCAGCTTATGCAAAAAGCCGAGCTTCATTCCGTGATGTCGATCATGGATGAGTTCATCCGTGCGGCGAACAAGCATTGGGCCGACGGCATCAAGGCCGCCGAGAACAACGGCGACGAGGCGCTGCGCCGTCAGGTGCTTTCCGATTCCGCGTACCTGCTGTGGGCGGCCACCATGCTCATGCATCCCATCGTTCCCGCAGGTTGCGAGGAGATCTGCTCGTATCTGAACTTCCAGCCCGAAACCTTCTTCAGCTGGGATCACGATTTTCTGACGCTTACCGAGCTGGCTGAACAGGGCGAGACCGATCATCCGGTGCGTGAGCTTCCGCCTCGTACCGACTTCTTCAAGAAACATCCATCCCAGTTCAAGAAGTAAATCAGTCATCGAAATGGTTTCGGCGAAACTCTGAACAGGTGTTTTAGAAAACCAAGGCGCATGTCGGCTGTTTGTGCAGTTGCCATGCGCCTTCTTGATTAGGTAACGGTTTTGGTGTCCTGATCTCGGTGTGCTAGGCTAGTCCTTGTCGTTTCATGACGAAATACCGCCAATGAAGGCAGTCGGAACGCTAACCGAACGAACTTTAAACGCACGCTTATCAAGCTCACGGCTGTCACTGCAGAAGAATATGCAAACGGAGGATCTTATGCAAAAAGCTCTGCATGCTGACGTTAAGAACCGTCTTCTCGTGGGTGTTTCCAGCGCCGCCCTTGCCGCGTCGCTGATCACCTTGGGAATGCCGGCCAACATCACTCCGGCTTATGCCGATACCGCTGCCGAGCTCCAGGCGCAGGCCGATGCTGCGCTGCAGGAGCTTACTTCCATGCAGGATGTCGCAAACTCTTACTACAACGAATACATCCAGGCTCTTGCCGATTACGAGCAGGCCACCCGTCTTCGCGACGAGGCCAAGGCTCAGATCGACGAGCTGAACGAGCAGATCGCCGACATCCAGGATCGCCTGGGCGACCGCGCTCGTTCCATGTACCGTTCCGGTTCGTCCTCTTCGCTTGATCTTCTCTTGGGTGCCACCTCTTTCGAGGAGTTCACCACCAACTGGGATCTTCTTGGTCGCATGAACGAGAACGACGCCGACCTTGTCCAGCAGGCCAAGGACCTTCGCGAGGAAGCCGCGAAGAAGCAGGAAGAGTACGACAAGCAGGCCGCTACCGCTCAAACCAAGGCTGATGAAGCCTCTCAGTTGTATGAGAAGGCCAATGAAACCATCCTTCAGATGCAGGCCGCTTACGATAACCTGAGCGCCGAGGCTCAGTCGGCTTACGCTGCCGAGTCCGCTTATGCGCAGGCCGCCGCGGCATACGGTGCAACCATCAATTCCGATGGCACCGTTTACGATTCCAACACGGGTCAAACCTACTCGTCCGTATCGTCATACACGGCTGCAACCGGCAATTCCATCGTTGATCGCGCTCGCGCCATGATCGGCTCCGCTTACGTGTGGGGCGGCACCGGCGGCTCTTGGGGCGGCTTCGACTGCTCCGGCCTGGTTAGCTACGCCATCACCGGTCAGACGGGCAACCGTTTGGGCAACACCTACACCTTCATGGGCTACAACCAGGCAACCACTGCTCAACCGGGCGACTTGGTCGTCAACGGCGGTCACGTTGCCATCGTTTCCGGCGTCGACGCCAACGGCAAGGTCACCAGCATCATTCACGCTGTCAACCAGCAGCAGGGCGTTGCCGAAACCGGCATGAACGGTTACTTCTCCGAGGGCGATTACACCATCGTCCGCCCGAACTAACGGCGGCGCAATGGCTTCGCATATCGAAGCGTTCAGCGACGGCAGCTCACGGGGAAACCCGGGGCCTGGCGGCTACGGTTCCATCCTGCGGTTCGTCGATTCGAAGGGCGTTGTTCACGAGCGCGAATTCTCGTGCGGTTACAAGCGCACCACCAACAACCGCATGGAGCTGATGGGCGTCATCGTAGCGCTTGAGGCTCTGAACCGCCCTTGCGACATCACGTTCTACACCGATTCGCAGTACGTGGTGAAGGCCTTCAACGAGAACTGGATCGCCGGATGGCTCAAGCGCGGTTGGGTTAACTCACAGAAGAAACCCGTCAAGAACGTCGACCTGTGGAAGCGTCTTCTTGCCGCTAAGGAGCCTCACCGCGTTACATTCGAGTGGGTTCGCGGTCATAACGGTCACCCCGAAAACGAGCGTTGCGATGCCTTGGCAACCGCAGCTGCCGACAGCGGCAGGCTCATCGAAGACAAAGGATTCACCGAGTAGGCGACTGCCGCTCGACCTGTTTTGAATGCGCCCGGCATCGGGCGCATTGTCGTATCAGCGCGAATGAAAGGGTCAACCATGAACGTGCGCTTTGTTGCCGTGGAAACCGTGGAGGATCAGGAAAAGCTCGCAAAGCTGGCTGACGAAGTTTGGCACGAGTACTGGCCGCCTATCATCGGCGAGGCTCAAACCGATTACATGGTCGATAAGTTCCAAAGCGTCGATGCCATTAAGTTCGATATGGCCGAGCATGGCTATGAATACTGGTTCGTGGTGGACGAAAACGACAAAGTTGTCGGCTTCACCGGCGGCAGGGAAGAGCGGGGAACCAACCGCTACTTCATTTCGAAGATCTACCTTGTGGCGGGTGAGCGCGGCAAGCATTACGCATCCAAGATCATCGGCTTCTACACCGACTTGTGCCACGAGCGCGGTTTCCGTGCCATGTATTTAAGCGTCAACAAGCACAATGAGCTTGCTCTAAGGGCCTATAAGGGTAAGGGTTTCACCATCATCGAATCCGTTGTGAACGATATCGGCGGCGGTTTCGTGATGGACGATTACGTCATGCAGAAGGATGTCTAGCGGCTTGCCTCGATTGGGCAGGTGGCGAACATAGTTGAAACGAAGAAGCGGCTCGAGCAATCGAGCCGCTTCTGCTGTTTTCTGTTGCTGTTTGCCGCGAAGACGATGTGCCGTGAGGCTTCGACGTCAGTCCAGGCCTGCGGCCTCGGCGATGATGGCCTTAAGCTCGGGGATGCCTGTGCCCTTTTCGGCCGAGGTGACAACCCACGGGGTGCCTTCTCGAACGCCAAGCTGCTTGCGAAGAGCGGCTGCCTGCGCGTTGCACTTCGAGCGCGAGAGCTTGTCGCCCTTCGTGAACACGATGGCGTAGGGCAGGTCGGATTCCTGCAGGAAACTGACCATGTTCTCGTCCAACTCGCTTGCGGCATGGCGGATGTCGATGAGCGAACAGACCAACGCGAAGTTGCGGTCCTGCGCGAAGTAGCCCTCGATCAGGCGCGACCAACGGTTGCGTTCGGACTTGGACACCTTTGCGTAGCCGTAGCCCGGCAGGTCGACGAAGCGTGCGTCCTTCGATTTGTAGAAGTTAATGGTTGCCGTTTTGCCCGGGTTCTGCGAGACACGGGCAAGCTGCTTGCGGTTGAACAGCTTGTTCAGCAGCGAAGACTTTCCGACATTCGATCGGCCGGCGAAGGCGATCTCGGGAAGGGTGGAGGGGACGATCTGCGCGACCGTGCCGAAAGACAGTTCGTATTCAACGTGTTGGAAGTCCATGTAAACCGTCCTGGTTCGTGTGATTTCGTGTCTTCCCATTTTACACGCTTGGTTTGACCTGATCGCTCGATTGCATCCGATGCCGTCGGTTGGCTACACGGTTTCACCATCACTGAAACAATTTTCTCGATCATGGCGATGGTGTGTAAAAATTCACCACGGTGAACAAAAAATGTATGACACGTCTAACATACGGATTCATCAAGGTATTTGACGAAGCAACTTAACTAAAGGAAACAACAATCTATTACCAATAGAAAGTCAACCTTGGCTTACGCATTAAGTTAACCAAAACTTAAGGTAAGAAGTGAGTAATATGTTTGTATCGTCGATACCCTGATTGAGAGAGACGTCGTGATCTATGTCGCGACGTGATCGTATCGACACGCTATTGAGGAAAGGGAGCAACATGAAGAAGCAGACGAAGAACAACTGGCTGTTCACCGGCATCGGTTTTCTGGCTGGCACTGCGGGCATCGCCGCAATCACCAGCGAGACCGCCAAGAAGGGCTACGTGCACGCCATGGCTCAGGGCATGAAGTGCAAGAAGGGCTACCAGGACATGGTCGAGGCCGCCAAGGCCGAGTACGACGACATCGTCGCCCAGGCAACCTACATCAGCGTCTCCGAGGAAGAGGTCGAGGCTGCCAAGGCAGAGGCTGACGCCGAATAGTCGAAGGCGGGCGTGCGGGGCGGGAGACCGTCAAGCACGCCCGCATTGTCTTTACCGTTGTTGTTTGCGCGCCTTCTGGTGTGCTTTGAAACGGAAGAAGCTCGTTTCCAATGAAATACTCGATTGAAAAAGAATACCCGGGTCATCTTCGGGTGAAATTACATGGTCCGGTGCCTCAGGAAGATCTGGGCGCTCTCGAGGCGGTTTTGAAGAAGAGCCCCGCGATTGTCGACTTCCGTGTCTACCCTCGTATCGGTTCCCTGACTTTGACGTATTCGCCTGAAGCAGACGGACGCAAACGCGCGATGGCGTATCTGTGCGCTATCGACAAAGAGATGATCGATGCGTCGCGCGAGGGCCACTCGATCTCCACGCGTTCCATGACGCAGAATCTTCTGCTTGATCTTGCGACCATGACGGGCGTCTATTTCATGCGGCGCTTGTTCTTGCCTACTCCGATCTCGTGGGCTTTGACCCTGTGGAGTTTCCGCCTTTTCCTTGCCGACGCCCTGCGTTCTTTGGGCAAGGCCAGGCTTGACGTTCCCGTTCTTGACGCATCGGCCATTGCCATGTCGCTTGTTCAGGGCGATAAGACCACCGCAGGCGAGACTATGTTCCTTTTGCACGTAGGGGAAACCCTCGAGGATTATACGCAGGCACAGTCGGAAAGTGCTCTGATCGATGCTCTTATGGATCTTGCGGAGACCGCGCATAAGGTTGAGGGCGACATCGAGCGCGAGGTCAAGGCAAGCGATTTGGCGAAGGGCGACGTCATCGTCATTCGCATGGGCATGCCGATACCCGTTGACGGCGAGGTCGTTTCCGGGAATGCCATGGTCAATCAGGCATCCCTCACGGGCGAATCCGCAGCGGTCAACCGTTCGGTTGGCGACAGCGTTTTCGCGGGCACTTCGGTTGAGGCCGGCGAGATTCTTGTTCGCGTCAGCAGCGACCCTGGCGAAACGCGTTTGAGATCCATCGTGTCGTTGGTGAAGAACGCCGATCAGTACCGTTCGCCTCGTCAGGCGCATCGCGAGGAGCTTGCGAACCGCATCGTCCCGTGGAACTTCCTGCTGGCTGGAATCGTTGCTTTGACGACGCGCGATATCGTGCGCACTTCTGCTGCGCTGATGGTTGACTACTCGTGTGGATTGAAGCTCACGGGGTCCATCGCCGTGCTTTCGGCCATGAGCCAGTCCGCGAAAGCCGGGTTCACGGTTAAGGGCTCGAAGTACTTCGACGCGGTCGAGCAGGCCGATGCCATCGTCTTCGACAAAACCGGCACCCTAACCGAAGCGACGCCCCAGGTTTCGAAAGTGCTTTCGCTTGACGGCAGTTCCAAGGACGACATCTTGCGTTTTGCCGCGTGCCTCGAAGAGCATTTCCCGCACCCCGTTGCGCGCGCCGTGGTGAACGCCGCGGCCAAGGCAGGTTTGAACCACCGCGAGCGCCACGCCGAAGTGGAGTATGTCGTTGCCCACGGTATTGCCAGCTCGCTTGATGGAAAGCGCGTGGTAATCGGGTCTGAGCACTTCGTCGTCGAGGACGAGAGAGTCGTCATCACCGATGACCAAGCAGCTGTTATAAGGGATCAGGGCAACGGGATGTCGCCTTTGTACCTTGCGGTTGACGGAGCCCTGGTCGGTGTTATTTACATCGAAGACCCGATCAAACCCTCGGCAGCTAAGGCTGTGAAAGAGCTGCGCGCCCTGGGCTTCAAACGTTTGGTCATGCTCACGGGCGATCACGACCATACGGCTGAGCGCATCGCGAAGGAGGCGGGGCTCGACGAGCACCGTGCGAACATGCTTCCCGAGGACAAGCATGCGTTTGTCAAGCAGCTGAAGGACGAGGGCTACAACGTCATGATGGTGGGCGACGGTGTGAACGACGCCCCGGCGCTTGCCCTTGCCGACGTTGGCATCGCCATGGGACAAGGAACGGCGGTTGCCAAGGAAGTCGCCGACATCACGCTGACGGACGGCGATCTTTCATCGTTGGTCACGCTGCGCAAGCTTTCGGTTGAGCTTTCGCATCGATTGGACAGCACGTTCAGAACCGTTCTGGGTTTGAATTCTTTGTTCCTTGCATTGGGAATCGCCGGCGCGATCACCCCGCAAACGTCGTCGCTGGCGCATAACGCTTCGACCATCGCCTTGTCGGCGGCATCGGGCAGAGGCTTCAACGTGGGGTAGCCAATCGCGAGCCAAGCGCGGGATAGCCGAATTGTGAATATTGGGGCCTTGCTGGAATTAGATGTTCTCAGCAGGGCCTCTTCGTATTAAACTAGACGGGTTTCTAATCACACATGCTTTGGCGACTCGATCCGCTAGTGGCCACCGGAAAAGGCTGCGGACTTCGGGGAAGACCCAAAGCAGAGGACTAACGAATGGAGAAATGAATATGGCGAAAGTCAGTATTCAGACCCTGCTTGACGCAGGTGCGCACTTCGGTCATCAGACCCGTCGCTGGAACCCCAAGATGAAGCCCTACATCTTCGGCAACCGTGGCGACATCTACATCCTCGACCTGAAGCAGACCCTTCTCGGTCTCGACCAGGCCTACACCTTCGTCTCCGAGCTCACCAAGAACGGCGGCACCATCCTCTTCGTCGGCACCAAGAAGCAGGCTCAGGAAGCCGTTGCCGATGCTGCCAACCGTTGCGGCATGCCTTACGTCAACGCTCGCTGGCTCGGCGGCATGCTCACCAACTTCACCACCATCCGCTCCCGCGTGAAGCGCATGGAAGAGCTCGAGGCTATGGACGCCGACGGCCGCATGGCTCTCCTCCCCAAGAAGGAGCAGATCCTGCTGCACAAGGAACTTGCCAAGCTGCAGACCAACCTCAACGGCATCCGCAACATGGCTAAGACCCCCGACGCCATCTTCGTCATCGACACCAACCGTGAGGGCATCGCCATCAACGAGGCTGAGCGCCTGAACATCCCGGTTGTCGGCACCCTCGATACCAACTGCGATCCCGACGACGTCGATTACGGCATCCCCGCAAACGACGATGCCATCCGTTCGGTCAAGTTGCTTGCCGACTTCATTGCCGACGCTGCTATCGCCGGCATCGGTGCCCCGGTTACCGCCGAGGAAATGGCCGCTGAGGCCCCCGCAGCTGAAGCTGCTGCCGAGTAGTTCAAATAACTGCATGTGCCCGCCTTCGGGCGGGCTTTTCGAAGGAAAGGAACACGCATGGCTAACATCACCGCTGCCATGGTTAAGGAACTTCGCGAGATGACCGGCGCTGGCATGATGGAGTGCAAGAAGGCTCTGGCCGAGGTCGAAGGCGAAATGGAAAAGGCCATCGACGTTCTGCGTACCCGTGGTCTTGCCGCTGCTGCCAAGAAGGCCGGCCGTGCTACCAACGAGGGTACCGTCGTTGCTCTTCTGTCCGACGATGCCAAGGCCGGTGTCGTTCTCGAGCTTAACTGCGAGACCGACTTCGTTGGCATGAACGAGAAGTTCAAGGCTTACGCCGAGCGCATGGCTAAGGTTGCTCTTGACAACAAGATCTCCGACGTCGAGGCTCTTAAGGCTGCTGCTGACGCTGACGGCGAGACCGTTGAGGCTATCCTCACCGACTGCGTCCATGTTATGGGCGAGAACACCACCCTCAAGCGCGTCCAGGTCGTCGAGGCCGGCGCTGTCGCTTCTTACATCCACATGGGTGGCAAGATCGGCGTTCTGGTTGAGTTCGAGGTTGAGGGCATCGACCCCGCTACCGACGAGTTCCAGGCTTATGGCCGCGACGTCGCTATGCAGGTTGCTGCTATCCCCGCCGTTGCCGCTAACCGCGAGCAGGTTCCTGCTGAGGTTGTCGAGCACGAGATGAGCATCTACAAGGCTCAGGCTGCTGAGTCCGGCAAGCCCGAGGCCATCCAGGAGAAGATCGCCACTGGCCGTCTAGAGAAGTTCTACAAGGAGAACTGCCTTACCGAGCAGGAGTTCGTCAAGAATTCCGACCAGACCATCCAGCAGTACACCGATGCTACCGCCAAGCAGCTCGGCGGCACCATCAAGATTGCTAACTTCGTGCGTTTCGCTTTGGGTGAATAATAGCCCGTGGTCGCGAGTTCCTCGGAACGAGCGAGCCGCGTAGTCCAAGGGGTTTCATTTACCCTTGCGAATCTATCGCGTAAACAGGAAGCCCGTCGGGTCAAACCGGCGGGCTTCTTCGTATAATGGAAGCATTGAAACGTACTGCAAACGACAACACTGCTGGGGTGGTTTCGATGTCTGAAGAGATCATCGTAGTTCGGGGTAATAACGCATTTTCCGGCGAGGTTCACGTGGCCGGCGCGAAGAATTCCGCACTTAAATTGCTTGCTGCATCGCTTCTGGGCTGCGGCGAAAGCGTTATTCATAATGTTCCGCATATCTCGGATATCCAGGTTATGTCCGATGTTCTTTCCTGTTTGGGCGCTAAGATCAAGCGCGAGGGGCACACCGTTCGCATCGACACTTCGGGCGTCGACAAGCAGGAGGCTCCGTACGAGCTTGTTTCCAAGATGCGCGCCAGCATTTCGGTTCTAGGCCCGCTTGTCGGTCGTTTCGGCCGCGCAGTTGTGGCTATGCCGGGCGGCTGTCAAATCGGCGCCCGCAAGATCGACATGCACCTTGCAGGCCTTCAGGCCCTTGGTGTCACCTTCAAAACCGAGCACGGCTCGCTTCACGCTGAAACGCCCAACGGCCTTCATGGCAACCAGGTTTCGCTCGACTTCCCAAGCGTCGGTGCCACCGAGAACCTTATGATGGCCGCCGTCGTGGCGCAGGGCAACACCATCATCGAGAACGCCGCTCGCGAGCCCGAGATCGTCGATCTTGCCAATATGCTCAACGAAATGGGCGCCAAGATCACCGGCGCCGGCACCTCCCTTATCGAGATCGAAGGCGTTGAGCTTTCGTCTATGCACCCGTGCGAGCACACCACGGTGGGTGATCGCATCGAGGCGGGCACGTTCCTTACGGGTGGCGCGCTTACTGGCGGTCCCGTTACCGTTCGTGGCGTCGATCCCGAGTATCTGCATATGGCCGTTATGAAGTTCCGCGCCATGGGCTGCACAGTCGAGACGGGCGATGATTGGCTTACCATTTCGCGCGACCAGCCCTTGAAGCCGGTCGATATCCAGACGCTTCCGCATCCCGGTTTCCCCACCGACCTTCAGGCGCAGTTCATGCTTCTGGCATCTTTGGCCGAGGGCACCTCGGTTATCACCGAGAATATCTTCGAGAGTCGCTTCATGTTCGCTGCCGAGCTTAAGCGCATGGGCGCCGACATCACTATCGATGGTCATCATGCCATCGTGCGCGGTGTCTCGCACCTTGAAGGCGCTCCCGTTTCCTCTACCGATCTGCGTGCCGGTGCCGCAATCGTTCTTGCGGGCATTGTCGCCGACGGTGAGACCGATGTTCACAACATCGCGCATATCGACCGCGGTTACGAGGACTATGTGGGCAAGCTCTCCTCGCTTGGCGCCGATGTCCGTCGCGAGGTCAGGGACTAGCTTCATATGCCTCGAGATCAGCGTTACAGCCAGCAAAGGGGTAGCCAGCGCAGCTCCTCGCGCCCCAGCTCGCGTACAGGCTCGCGGGGAAGCCATGTGGGCGGCCAGCGAAGCGGTCGGCCTGCCAACTTCAACGCGAAGCAATCGCGCCGCACGTCACGACATGTAAGCGACAACATGGTTGGCACTCACGTGCGCCCTTCCGTTCAGGCGGGCGGCCGCAAGATGAATGCCTCCAGCGTGTCGTTTTCAAGCAGCCGCAAACGCAACCGCGCTGTTCGTGGCGAGGTTCAGGCGTTCGTTCCCAACACCGGCTCGCGTGAAGGCAAACGCGCTTACAATCAACGCGTCAGCCAGCGTCAATATGCCAAGCAGATCCAGCATCGCTCGCGCATGCGCGGCATCGCTCTGCTTGCTGCGGGCGTTCTGCTGATCGTCGGCTTGGCTGTTGGCGCCGGCGTCTTCACGTACAACAACACGGTGGGCGGCAACACCGGTCTTGGCAAGTCCGATGCGAAGTCGGCCCTTACTGCCGTGAAGGACAGCAAGCCGTTCTACACGCTGATCTCAGTCGAGCTGGGATCAGCGTCGGCAACGTTGGACAACGACGGCCCCGACGTCATCTTCCTTACGCGTGTGGATGCTTCTTCGAGGGCGGTCACATTCGTTCCGATTCCGGCAAACCTGCAGGTCACGTACGAAAGTGAGACCTTGCAGCTGGCAAGTGTGCAGCAGAAGGGCGACGCTGCGTTCATCAACGCCGTGAAAACCTTCGCCGACGTCGACATCGCGCACTATTTCAAGCTGGAAGAGGGCGATCTCGTCAAGCTGGTTGATCGGTTGGGCGGCGTTGACCTCAGCCTTTCCCAGGAAATCGACGACCCCAACGCGGGCGACATCTACATTCCCGCAGGCGATCAAACGCTGAATGGCCAGCAGGCCGTTGTGTTCCAGCGCGCCACCAATGTCAGCGGCGGTCTTGACGGACAGCTTCAGAATCAGGTGAAGTTCGCCAGCGCATTGCTCTCCAAGTTGTTCGACACCGGATCGCTTTCGTTTGCAAACGTGCTTTCGGACATCGCGCCGTATTTCAAGACGGACATGTCTTCGAACGACATCATCTCCTTGGCTGGATCGCTTTCCGATATGAAGGCGTCGGATTTCACCATGGTTTCGGTTCCGGGCTACGAGAAAACGCAGTCAAGCATCGCGTCTGGCTCGACGACGTATTTCATCCCGTCTACCAGCTCGTGGAAGACCATCATGTCTGACCTTGACGAAGGCAACACCGAGGCGGGCAAATCCACCATCGAGACGGTTGATCCTGGCAGCTTCACCATCGAAGTGCGAAACGGCGCCTCTATCACTGGCGCCGCAACAACCACTACCGATAAGCTGACCAAGCTTGGCTTCAAGGTTGAGAAGTCGGGTAATGCCGATCAGCAGATCTACGAGCAAACCTTGGTCATTTACGACAAGGACAACGGCCTTGAGCGCGCCCAGACAGTTATCAACGCCCTTGGCGTGGGCCGTGCCGTGAAGGGTCAGGGTTATTACGAATACGATACCGATGTGCTTGTTATCTTGGGCGGCGACTACAAGCCCAGCAAATAGCGTCTTTGATTGGGATTTGTATGCGCGCACGTCCCTGGTGTGACGCTGTGATAAAATCCACCTGATCAAAAATGCGAACAGAAGGAGAGATCATCGTGGTAGATAAATACGATGTTGCAGCGGTTCTGGACCTTGTCCGTCCTAGCCTGCTTGCCGATGGCGGCGACGTCAGGCTCGTTGACGTGTCCGAAGACGGCATCGTCACGGTCGAGCTTACCGGTGCTTGCCGTGGCTGCCCGCTGTCCGAGCTCACGCTTGCCAACGGCATTGAGCGTGTTCTGCGCGAGCGCGTCCCCGGCGTTGTTCGCGTCGTCCCCATGGTCGACGAGGACGCCGAGGAATAATTTCGGTTTCGACAGAATCGAACCAAGCGCAAGGGCGGCCTTCGGGTCGTCCTTGTTCGTTTGCGGCGTATCCTTTTCCTTAAGCGCCCCTTGACCGATCCTTGGTCGATGGGCGACCTTCGGGTTCCCGTTCGGTGATACCATGCTGCAAGACAAGGAGGAACCTATGGCGAAATGTTGGGAAACGCGCGGATGCGATGAAGAGTGGCAGGGTCGCTGCCCTCATAACCTGGGTGACGACCTGTGTCCGTCGGACTGCATCAATACCATTTGCGATCGACCGACGCATGTGGTGGCAACTGATTTCGAGCTGCTGCTCAATCCCGACCGCGATTACGATCGCGCTCCGAAAGAGGTGTGTCGCTCGTGCGAGTTCTTCCTGAAGTACGGTCCTGACGTCAAAGATCGCAAAGAGACAGACAAACTGTACGGTGGCGCTCGTTTTTTGTTCTAGCTTTTCTTGACGCGCACGGCGGGGGCTGTGTGCGCTGGTATCATCCTTGTGAACGTGAACGGTTTTCAACAGCTGTTTAATATGCGGTTCGCCTGGTTTCGGGCGCTTTTTCAAGGATGAGGAATGCTGAATCAGATCTATCAAAGCCTTGACCCGGTTGCCATCTCTTTCGGGCCGGTGTGCATCAGGTGGTATGCGCTTGCCTATTTGGCAGGCTTTCTTTTTGCGGGAATCCTGATTTGGCGTCTGTCGAAGCGCTGGCAGCTTAAATTCGACGAGGATTCGCTCTTGAGCATTATCTTCTGCGTGATGATCGGCGTTATCTTGGGCGCTCGCTTGGGGTATTGCCTATTCTACGGAAATGGGTACTACTTGGCGCACCCGTTGGAGATCCTGATGCTCAATCAGGGTGGCATGAGCTTCCACGGCGGGCTGATCGGCGCGCTTTTTTCGGGCATCGCTGCGGCGAAGATGACCGGTATTCCGTATTTGACGCTGGCCGATATGGGTGTGGTTGCGGCTCCTATCGGCTTGTTCTTCGGTCGTTGCGCCAACTTCGTCAACGGCGAGCTGTGGGGCGCGGTCACCGATGTTCCGTGGGGCGTCGTCTTCGGTGGTTCGGCGGGCATGCTGCCCCGTCATCCATCTCAGCTGTATGAAGCCCTGCTTGAGGGTGTGCTGCTGTTCATCGTGCTGTTCGCGTTGTCGCGTAAGAAGCCGCCGTTCCCGCGCGGCACGCATTTGGGTGTGTTCCTTATCCTGTACGGACTGTGCAGGTTCCTGATCGAGTTCGTCCGCCAGCCCGACATTCAGCTGGGCTACCTTTTGGGGACGAATTGGCTGACAATGGGACAGGTGCTCTCGTTGCCCTTGATAGCTGTCGGCATCGGCGTGCTTGTCTTTGCGCTAACGAAGAAGCTGCCGCAACAGGGGCTGCCTGAATAAACCAACGAAACAACTGATCCCGATAGCAAACAGGGCCCGCCTCATTGAGACGGGCCCTGTGCGTTCGCGGGACGATTTGGCGAGACTGGCTAATACTTCATACCCTCGAGCATCTGCTCGGCGGTAGCCAGCGTGTTGATGATGTTGCGGCGGGAAAGCGTGCCGACCACGCGGTCGTCCTTCACGACGGGCACCTTCTTGATGCGGCGCTCGGCCAGGGTGTTGAATGCGGTTTCGGCATCTTCGCCAACACCCATGGCAATGACTTTCTTGGTGGCAAGGCGCATGACGTTCAAATTAAGCATAGTGGACAAACGCGTCCAGAAGTCCTCGTTTTCGACGATGCGGTAGTAGTTCGTAGCATCGTTGTAGTTGCCGCTTTCGTTCGAGAGGTACTTCATGATGTCGCCGTCTGAAATGAAGGCAACCAGCTTGTCGTCGGCGTCCACAATGGGCAGGCCGCTGGTTTCGGTTGCGCGCATGGCGTCGACGGCTTCGCGGATGGTGGCGGTATCGCGAATGACGTTGGGTTCGGGGTTCATGACGTCGGCAACGAAGAACGGACGATCAACGCCGGGAATGCCCTCCTTTTGCTTCTCGGCGAGTTCTGCGAGTTCTGCTTTATGCTGTGCGTCAACGGCTTCGTCGGCCTTGGTGTCGCGCACGAAGAACAGGATGCCCAAAACAACGCAGGCAAGCATGATGGCCATGCCGCAGAACGACGTGTGAACGCCGGCGTAGGTTACCTGCAGCGCAGTTGCGTCGGCGGGAACGAACAGATAGCCTAGGGCGGTCAGGCTTACGATGAACGCCGTGCCGATGGAGATGCCGACCTGATTGGTGGTGGAAGAAAGCGCATTGGCGTGCTGAACGACCTTGTTGTCAAGCGAGTTCACGCCCCACGTGTTCAGCGGGGTGGACAAAAACTGAATGCCGATGGACATGGTGGAGTACACCACGGTCACCATAAGAATGGACATGTCCATGTTGAATGTAGTCACGCCGAACGCGCCCAAGCCAAGCACGCAGGCACCGAAAACGGTGACGCCGCGCACTCCCGAGTTGTCGAAGATCCTGCCGGCGATAAGGCCGCAGATTGCGCCGATGACTGCGCCGGGCAACATCAGCAAGCCCGAAACTGTGGCGGATTGCCCCATGACTTGCTGCACGTAAATAGGAAGAACAACCTCGGAGCCGATCATCGATGCCTGAAGCAAGCCGATGAGGATGACAGCGGTGCGGAACTTGCGGCTGGAAAGAACCTGAATACGCAGAACCGGGACTTCCAGTTTGAACTGACGGCGGCAGAAGACCGCAAGCACGATCAGGCCGAAGACGATAAGCGCCAGCGGCACCGCGATGTTCTTGGCCGTGGTGGACGACGAGATGCCGTACAGCAGGCTGAGCATGCCCGCAAGCAGCATGACCACGGAGGGCACGTCGAAGGGAACTTTCTCGAAGCCCTCGAAGTTCTTCAGGAACTTGAACGCGGGAATCATCACCAGCACGCAGATGACGGCGATGACCACGAACAGCATGCGCCAGCCAACCGAATCGACCAGCACGCCCGAAAGGGTAGGGCCGATCGCGGGCGCGAACGAGATCATCAGGCCGACCATGCCCATGGCCGCGCCGCGTTGCTCGCGCGGAAACACCAAAAGGATGAGCGTGAACACCATGGGCATGATGATGCCGGTAGCGCATGCCATCATGACGCGGCCAAGAAGGATGACCCCGAAGCTTGGCGCGCAGGCGGCGATGATGCACGAGACGCAGAACCAGCCGATTCCGCCGATGAAAAGCTTGCGCGTGCTGAAGCGGCCCACGAAAAAGGCGTTCAGTGGGATGACGACTGCTTCAACTAAAGAGTAGGCGCTGGTCAGCCACTGTACCGTGGTGGCGTCAACTCCGGTGTCGCGCATGATGTGCGGCAACGCCGGCGACAGCAGCGTTGCGTTGAGGATCACCAGGATTGCTCCCGAGAGCAAAACGGCAACCATGATCTTCTGATTCCTATCCAAACCCATAAACGTTCAATGCTCCTAACTTAGCTTTCGAAAGATATTCGATTGTGCATTGATGTGGGGCGCCTTGTGCGGCTGCCCAGGTGTCTGCGAGAGTCGCGCGACGTATTGGTTGAAGCGGCGCGAAACGATGCGAACCGCAGCTTGATCGCATCGGGGGGTGGCACGCAAAAACAGGTGCGTTGACAGTATAGTTCGGCGCTGTGGCTGCGTAGAAAAACGCCCAAATAAAGCCCCGAACAATTCCAAATTCAAGAAACCTGATTGTAATTCTTCGGACCCCAGGTGCTGCTGGAAACTGGCCGCTGCCATGTTGCCTTACTGTAAACATACCCAACTGAAAAATAAACCACACGTGAGGATAAAAGGACTATACTAAAAAGGAAACAAGGGCTCTGCTTAGACGGGGCCGAGAAGCTTCAGATTTAGGAGGTAGATCGTATGGCCGAGGTCAAGCGTCATGATTGGGGGCTTATCGTATCGGGCGTTCTTCTTGTGATCCTTGCTTGTCTGATCACCGCGTTCCCGGGTCTTACCATGGCGACGATAACCACCATCGTCGGCATCGGTTTCATCATTGCCGGAGTATTCTCGATGGTGGGTTACACGCGTTTCGCTCGCTTCGCTCGTCCTTCGGGTTGGATGATCGCCTACGGCGTGCTCGATTTCATCTTGGGCATGATGTTCGTTTTGCAGCCGGTGCTTCTGGCCGACGTGATCTCGTGGATGGTCGGCTTCTTCGTGTTGGCGTTCGGCATCTTCGAGCTTGTTGCCGCAGTTAAACTTCACGCCGTCGGTTTGGGCCTGTGGGGCTGGATGATCTTCTCGGGTATCGTCGATATCCTGTGCGGCGTGATCTTCTTCGTGTGGCCCGCGATGCTCGCCATTTTCCTTGCCGTGTTCGTGATCATGCGCGGTCTGTCGCTTATCGTGTACGGCTGGAAGGTTGACACGATCATTCTTTAGAAGCCGCCCGCCTGGGAAGCGCGGATCGTTTAGAAAATGCCCGTCAGGTCGCCGATGACGCGGATGAAGAACACAACCAAAACGGTGATCATGACGGGTTTGACGATTCTGGAGCCGCCCTTGTCGAACGACTTCGAGCCCAGGTAGTTGCCGGCGATGTTGAACGCGCCCGCAAGAAGACCCAAGGGGATCAGGGCGGTTCCGTTTACCAGGAACACGATGAGCGCCGAGGTGTTCGTAGTCATGTTGATGGCCTTCGTGGTGCCGTTCGCGCGTGTCAGGTTCATATGTGCGAACGCGGTTAGGGCAAGAAGCAGGAACGTGCCCGTGCCCGGTCCGTAGAAGCCGTCGTACACGCCCACTACAAGCGAGACGCCCATGCCGATGAGGATCATCTTCTTCAGGGGTGGCTCTTCGCCTTCGGCCTTGAAAGCCTTGTCGCGCATGACGTAGGCCGCGATGAGCGGCAGGATGACCAGCATGGCAACCTTCAAGTAGAAATCGCTGATCAAAAGGGTAAGCTGCGCTCCGGCGGCGCTTCCGATGAAAGCTGCGGGAATGCAAGGCAGGGCGATTTTCCAGGGGATGTAGCCGTTTTTGGCGAAGCGGAACGTGGTTAGGCCCGTTCCCATGCAGGCGCTGAGCTTGTTGGTGGCGATGGCCGTGTGCGCCGGAAGGCCCGCGATCATGTAGGCTGGCAGCGAGATCAGGCCGCCACCGCCCGCGATGGCGTCGATGAAGCCCGCGATGAAGACGAGCGGCAAGATGATCAGGCATTGCATGGGGTCGAAAGGCATGGGCTGGCTCCGGTTGCTGGTTTCGGTTCTTGCGCGAGGCCTGGCGACTGCTCGAAGGCGAGTGCCAGAGCTTGATTTGCGCAAGGGTGAATTCTACCGCGCCGTATGCGGCGCAGTGGGGCGATTGCTGCGATTCCATCGTTTGACGCTGGTATACTTCCGTTTCGAAAGCGAGGTGCGCCCATGCCCAGCGTGAACGACTTGGTTGATGTTGCAGAATCTTTAGATAAGCGCCGTGTGGTTGTCTTGCAGGACAGCTGCGTGGCCGTGCGCAATAGGAACGCCCATTGCAGAGCGTGCGTCGAAGCTTGCCCGAACGATGCGATATCGGTTGACCGAAACAAGATCAAATTGGCCACGACCCGCTGCGTCGATTGCGGGTTGTGCGTGACGGCGTGCCCAACCGAGGCGATCCGCGCTATCGAGCCTACGGCTTCGCAGCTTGCCCAGCAGCTTGCGGTCGCGCGTGAAGCGAATGATGGTCTTGCTGCAGTGACATGCGCGCGCATGGCTGCGCGTCAGGTTGCCGACCCTGGCAAGTTCGCTGAAGTTCCCTGCTTTGGGCGTTTGACGGCGGTCGACTTGCTTTCGCCAATTGCCGACGGCGCTTCTGGGGTGTTGCTGATCGACGGTGGGTGCTTGTCGTGCAAATACGGGTTCGTGAACGAGGCGGTGGACGTTGCGGTTGCCTCTGCTAACCAGGTTCTTGGCGCAGGCGGGTTTGATGCTTGCGTTCAGCGTGTAAGCGAGTTTCCCGAAGCGATGCTTGTTTCCGAAACCGAAGGTGTGTTCGGTTCAACCAGGCGAGGGTTCCTTGCCGACACGATGCGCTCGGCGCGTGATATCGCCGCCACTGCGGCGGATACGGCCATCAAGAAGGAACTCGGTCTTGGCGAGAACGACAACATCGGTCGCCGCTTGCATGTTTCTGACGAAGGCACGCTGCCGAACATTCCCGTTCCGGGGCGCGAATCTGCGCTGAATGCCTTGTACGCGATTGTGGGGGCGGCGGATTTTCAGAGCGATACGTCTGATGTGGGCGAAGGTGGCCCGGTAGTAGTTGATCTTCCGTTCTTCGGTGCCGTCGACATCGATGTCAACAAGTGCAACGCATGCGGGATGTGCGCGGTGTTCTGCCCGACCTCGGCGATAAAGCGCCCGCCTTCAAGCGACGAGTTCTCGACGCGGTCGAAAGTGCTGGAGTTCAGCGCCAGCGATTGCGTGCAATGCGGCTTGTGCCAAGACGTTTGCTGGAAGAAAAGCATCACGTTACGTGCGCCCATTGCGGCCGACGAGTTGTTCTCGTTCGAGCCTCGCATTTTCCGCTTGAGGTAAAGGCGTGCGTTTGCGATTGCGCAAGAGCAGCCGTTCGCGGCTTCTGAGTGGCTATTGTTTCCATTTTCGCAACTTCGCTTGAGCTTGCGAGCCTGTATGTTATACTCGCAATCGCTTTAGCACTCTAAAGTGCTTTAGTGAATCGATAGAAGTTCGAGCACGGGTTGACCGCCAAAAAAGCAAGGCGACGCCCGGCAAGAAGGAGACAACATGAAGAAGTTCAAGCTCTTGGCTGCTGTTGCAACCACGCTGACCTTGGCTGCGTTCGCACTTGCCGGCTGCGGCTCGCAGGCTTCCTCCAGCGCGTCTGCTAGCGCTCAGGCAAGCTCTTCGGGCAGCTCGTCTGCAACCAAAACCCTCACCGTCGGCTTCGACTCCGCCTACCCGCCGTACGGCTTCGTCGGCGACGACGGCAACTACACCGGCTTCGACCTTGACCTCGCCAAGGAAGTCGCCGCTCGCAACGGTTGGGACTTCAAGGCCGAACCCATCGACTGGGATGCCAAGGACGCTCTGCTCAACGCCGGCAACATCAACTGCATCTGGAACGGCTTCACCATGGAAGGCCGCGAGAGCGATTACACCTTCTCCGAGCCGTACATGCTTAACGAACAAGTTGTCGTGGTGAAGAAGGGCAGCAACATCGCTTCGCTGGCCGACCTTTCCGGCAAAACCGTCATGACCCAGGTCGATTCCGCAGCCCTTTCCGTTCTTGAAGACCCCGAGGGCAAGGCCGAGCTTGCAGCAACCTTCGCTGGCGGCGCTGCTCAGACCATCGGCGATTACAACAACGCTTTCATGCAGCTTGATTCCGGCATGGTCGACGCCGTTGCATGCGACCTCTCCATCGCCCAGTACCAAATCGCCCAGACCGGCGACAAGTACGTTCAGCTTGACGAGAGCCTGTCCAAGGAGCACTACGCCGTCGGCTTCAAGAAGGGCGACACCGAGCTTGCCAACACCGTCACCGAGACCCTGAAGGCAATGTATCAGGACGGCACCATCCAGAAGCTTTGCGAGAAGTACGCCGACTACGGCCTGTCCTTCGACAACTGGATCTTGAAGTAGCATTTATTCGGTCGATCAACCGACCGGTCATTTGGAATGACACGCTGCACCTCCTGTCGCAAGGCGGGAGGTGTTTGCGCGTGAAAGGGAAGTAACGAGGCATTTCGGAAAGCGTCAAGCCCGGCATCTGTCTCCCGTGCGGGCTTCGTTTCCCGAAGCGTCATCGGAATAGGAAGGAACGACGTGGATTTATCGGTTATGCTCGGCCTGCTTTGCCAGGGCCTCATCCTGACGGCGCAGATTTTCGTGATCACGCTGGTTGGCTCACTGCCCTTGGGCGTGGTCATCGCGCTTTGTCGCATGAGCAAGTTCAAGCCGCTGTCTTGGCTTGCCAGCATCTACATCTCGTTCATGCGCGGCACGCCGCTCATGCTTCAGCTGATGGCTCTTTGCTTCGGCCCGTATTACCTGTTCCACATGCAGCTTGGCACCGATTGGAAGTTCTGGGCATGCGGTATCGGCTTCATCCTTAACTATGCCGCCTACTTTGCCGAGATCTATCGCAGCGGCATCCAATCCATTCCGCGCGGCCAGTACGAGGCTGCCGAGGTTCTTGGCTACACGCGTTCTCAGACGTTCTTCAAGATCGTGCTGCCTCAGGTTGCCAAGCGCATTCTTCCCGCAATGGGCAACGAGATCATCACGCTGGTCAAGGATACCTCGCTTGCGTTCGTCCTTGGCATCATGGAGATGTTCACCCAGGCCAAGGCAATCGCCGCTTCGCAGGTCAGCATGCTTCCGTACGTCATTGCCGCCGGCATTTACTGGACCATCAACATTGCGATCGAATTCATCCTGAGCCGCGTCGAAAAGCGCATGAACTACTACCACGACTAATCTCGCCATTGGCGTTGTTTGACCCAAGGAGCATTCCCATGTCGGAAAATCCGCAAAACGAAACCGTGCAGACGCTTGTGCAGCTGTCTCACGCGAAGAAAAGCTTCGGCAACACGAAGGTCCTGAAGGACATCTCGCTTTCGGTGAACAAAGGCGAGGTTCTTTCCATCATCGGCCCCTCGGGCGGCGGCAAGTCAACGCTTCTGCGTTGCTGCACTCTGCTTGAAACGCTTGATTCGGGCTCGTTGTCGTTCGGTGATATCCAAGTTGCGCAGGATAAGGGCGGCAAGTCCGTCTACGCGCCGAAGGAAACGCTTCGCGCGGCGCGTCAGAAGTTCGGCCTGGTGTTTCAGAACTTCAACCTGTTCCCGCACTACACGGTTATGAAGAACATCGTTGATGCGCCCATCAACGTGCAGAAGGTCCCTAAAGAGCAGGCATACGAAACCGCTCGCGCGCTGCTTGAGAAGATGGGCCTGTCCGGCAAGGAGAACATGGTTCCCTGCGAGCTTTCCGGCGGCCAGCAGCAGCGCGTGGCCATCGCCCGCGCCTTGGCGCTGAATCCCGATGTGTTGTTCTTTGACGAGCCTACCAGCGCTCTTGACCCCGAGCTTACCAAGGGAGTTCTACGCGTCATTCGCCAACTTGCCGACGAGC
>CAKUNS010000025.1 GCA_934668515.1 uncultured Eggerthellaceae bacterium | reverse complement strand
TGTGCGGAGTGATGGTGCCGGGCTTTGCAAGAACCTGTCCTCTTTCGATTTCGTTCTTTGCGATACCGCGGAGAAGAGCACCGATGTTATCGCCGGCTTCAGCGTAGTCCATCATCTTATGGAACATTTCGATACCGGTAATGGTGGTCTTCTTAGCTTCGGGAGCGAGGCCGACGATTTCAACTTCGTCTGCCATCTTGACCTGACCTCTTTCAACACGACCGGTAGCAACAGTACCACGGCCGGAGATGGAGAACACGTCTTCGACAGGCATAAGGAAGGGCTGGTCAGCAGCACGGTCCGGAGTCGGAATATAGTCATCAACTGCATCCATGAGTTCGAGGATCGGCTTGTAAGCCGGGTCGCTCAAATCGTTGGGAGCGTCGAGAGCTGCTCTTGCGCTGCCGCGGATGATCGGAATATCGTCGCCCGGGAAGTCGTAGGAAGAGAGAAGGTCTCTAGTTTCCATTTCGACGAGGTCGAGAAGTTCCGGATCATCAACGAGGTCGCACTTGTTGAGGAACACAACCATTGCAGGAACGCCAACCTGACGGGCGAGAAGGATGTGTTCACGAGTCTGCTGCATCGGGCCATCGGTACCGGCAACAACGAGGATAGCGCCGTCCATCTGAGCAGCACCGGTGATCATGTTCTTGACGTAGTCAGCATGGCCGGGGCAGTCAACGTGAGCGTAGTGACGCTTATCGGTCTCGTACTCGATGTGAGCGATGGAGATGGTGATGCCGCGCTCGCGCTCCTCGGGAGCTTTGTCGATGTTCTCGAAAGCGGTGAAGTTAGCGTTAGCGGTGCCATGAGAACCGTCGTTCATAGACAGGGTCTTGGAGATGGCAGCCGTAAGAGTGGTTTTGCCGTGGTCGACGTGACCGATGGTGCCGATGTTTACATGCGGCTTGGAGCGGTCGAAATGTTCCTTGGCCATGGAAATCATCCTTTCTATTGATGAAATCGCGTTGTTTCGGCGATAAATACCTATATATAAGAAGCATCCCCCGAAGAGGATGCTTTCAAAAAAGTTCTGGTAGCGGTGATTGGACTCGAACCAATGACATCACGGGTATGAGCCGTGTGCTCTAACCAACTGAGCTACACCGCCAGAAATGGAGCCCGCGACCGGACTTGAACCGGTGACCTCTTCGTTACCAACGAAGTGCTCTACCTACTGAGCTACACGGGCGAGAAAATGGTGGGCGCGCAAGGATTCGAACCTTGGTAAGCATAGCTAACGGGTTTACAGCCCGTCCCCTTTAACCACTCGGGCACACGCCCATTTTGGCTCGCTCAAATTCATGTGTACTTTTCAAGCTGCCGCTCGTTCGGAAAGCGTACTTCCCTCGGAGCGATTGAGAATATTACGCTAGGTACGGGGGTCTGTCAATCAGCTACACGCCCCCGGGTGTGTCTCCATGATTCCTTCGTTTCCGCAGATCATCACTTGTTTTTTGGTATTTTTCACCAAAAATCGGCAAAAAAGATTTTTGAAAAGTCGTTTTATTTTTCCAATCCCCTTGCCTATTTGACCGCTCACGACCGCTTGTAAGTTTAGTAAGCCGATGAAACCAAGCGGCAATCTCTTAGGGGTACAATAACCCGACCCCAAGAAAGGACAAATATATGTACACCGACCTTGAATCAGCCGATCTTAAGGCCTTGAAAACCCGCCTTGACGACGAGTATGCGCACATCAAGGCGCGCGGCCTTGCCCTGAACATGGCCCGTGGCAAGCCGGCCGCCGACCAGCTCGACCTAAGCATGCCTCTACTTACTACTGTTACGGGAATCGATGATTGCTTCTCTGAGGATGGCACCGATTGCCGCAACTACGGAGTATTGGACGGCATCCCCGAGGCAAAACGCCTTATAGCCGCAATGCTTGACGACAAGCCCGAGAACGTCATCGTCGGCGGCGCCTCAAGCCTTACCCTTATGTATAACGCTGTTTCCCGCTATGTTGCGCACGGTGCCCTTGGCTCTACGCCCTGGGGCAAGCTGGATAACGTGAAGTGGCTTTGCCCCGTTCCCGGTTATGACAGGCATTTCCTGGTAACCGAGAGCTTTGGCTTCGAGCTTATCCCTGTTCCCATGAACGAAGACGGCCCCGACATGGATTTCGTCGAGCAGGCTGTCGCGAACGACGCCTCTGTCAAAGGCATCTGGTGCGTGCCCAAGTATTCCAATCCTGCGGGCACCACGTATTCCGACGAAGTCGTCGATCGCCTTGCAAGCATGAAATGCGCTGCTGAAGACTTCCGCATCTTCTGGGACAACGCTTATTGCGTGCATCATTTGTTCGATGAGCCCGAAAATCAGGATCAGCTTAAGGACATCGCCCAGGCTTGCGCCGCTGCCGGCAACCCGAATCGTTACCTGAAGTTCGCCTCTACCTCGAAGATCACCTTCCCCGGCGCCGGCATCTCGGCAATCGCGGCAAGCGGCGAGAACATCGCCGAGATCAAGAGCCTCATCAGCCCCGCCGTCATCGGCTACGACAAGATAAACCAGCTGCGTCACGTCAAGTTCCTGAAAGACGCCGACGGCATTGCCGAGCATATGAGCAAGCATGCAGCCATCATCCGCCCGAAGTTCGAGCTGGTGCAGGAAAAGCTCGCCGCAGGCCTTGCAGAAGTTGACGGCTGCAGCTGGACCAACCCGCGCGGTGGCTACTTCATCTCATTCGACGCTCCCAAGGGCTGCGCCAAGCGCATCGTCGAGCTTGCCAAGGCAGCCGGCGTCACTATGACCGGATCAGGCGCCACCTGGCCTTGCAAGAACGATCCATACGACACGAACATCCGCATCGCCCCTACCCTCCCACCGCTCGAGGAGCTTTCCGTGGCGCTGGACGTCTTCGTCTGCTGCGTAAAGCTTGCTGCTGTTGAGAAACTGCTCGAGGATAAGGAATAACGAACGTGCAAATGAAAATGGGCTCTGGCGACTTCTTGGTAGTCTTCGCCATTCTTCTTTACTTCATCGTGGTGCTGACCATCGGCTTCATTTACGCAAAAAGGTCGAACTCGTCAGCATCCGAGTACTTCCTGGGCGGTCGCAAGATCGGCCCATGGTTCACCGCCCTTTCAGCCGAGGCCTCGGACATGTCGGGTTACCTCCTTATGGGCTTGCCCGGCTTGGCTTACTTTTCGGGCGCTGCCGACGTTGGCTGGACTGCTATCGGCTTGGCATGCGGCACCTATTTGAACTGGAAGCTCGTCGCCGCGCGCCTGCGCAACTACTCTGTGGTGGCGAACGACTCCATCACGCTGCCTGCGTTCTACAGCAACCGCTTCCACGACGAGAAGCAAACGGTGGGCACCATCGCCGCCGTGATCATCCTGATCTTCTTCTGCGTTTACGTCGGTAGCTGCTTCGTTACCTGCGGAAAGCTGTTCAACACCCTGTTCGGTCTTGATTACGCCGTCATGATGGTCTTCGGCGCCATCATCGTGTTCCTTTATACGATGGTAGGCGGCTACCTTTCGGTTGTTGCAACCGACTTCGTCCAAGGCTGCCTGATGTTCTTCGCCCTGGCCGTTGTGGTTCTTGGTTCCATCGGCATGGCAAGCGGCATCGAGAACGCAGCTGCCTTCCTATCCGACATCCCCGGCTACCTGTCGATGACCCAAACCGCCGTGCCCGTCCTCGACGCGAACGGCATGCAAACGGTAAGCAACGGCGCTCCACTGTTCGGCATGCCCGCCGAATACGGTTTGCTTACCATTGTCTCCACGCTGTCGTGGGGCCTGGGCTACTTTGGCATGCCGCAGGTTCTTGTCCGCTTCATGGGCATCCGCAGCGCCGAAGAAGTCAAGCAGTCGCGCATCATCGCCATCGTCTGGGTTGTCATCTCGATGTTCTGCGCCGTCATTATCGGCTTGATCGGCCGTGCTGTCATCCCCACCGAGCTTCTTACCCAGTCTGCTGCCGAGAACATCTTCATCGTTCTTTCACGCATCATGCTCCCCTCGCTTCTGTGCGGCATCGTGGTTTCAGGCATCTTGGCCGCATCGATGTCGTCGGCTTCGTCCTATCTGCTGATCACCGGATCCTCCGTTGCCGAGAACATCTTCCGCGCCGTGTTCAAGAAAGACGCAACCGACAACCAGGTTCTCATCGTCTCCCGCATCACGCTGGCAGCAGTCCTGTTGTTCGGCATCTTGGTGGCCTGGGACGAGAACTCGGTCATCTTCACCGTCGTTTCGTATGCCTGGGCGGGCCTGGGCGCGTCATTCGGTCCCCTTACGCTGTTCTCGCTGTACTGGAGACGCACGACCAGACAAGGCGCTATCGCCGGCATGGTAACCGGCGCCGTGACTGTTCTTGTCTGGCACAACTTCATCAAGCCGCTTGGCGGCGTGTTCGGCGTTTACGAGCTGCTGCCTGCCTTCATCCTTGGATGCCTGGCCATCTTCATCGTGTCGAAGCTCACGCCCGAGCCCGAAGCATCGGTACTTGATGAGTTCGATCACTACATGGACTCGGATGGAGGAACGCGCGATCTGGACGATGTCCTGGAGGGCTCTATCCCCTTGGACTAACGTTGAAACGTCTAGAGCATATACGGCCGCCAACGCCAAGCCATGAGCGCCATCCCGAAAGGGGTGGCGCTTTTTCTGTATAGGAAGCCCTTCTTGAAGAACATCATCAGGAAAGCTGCGCCCGGCGTTCAAGCGGCCATGCGGCCCTTGATAATCCCTTACACGCAGCTGACAAAGGGCGAACAGGATGATTACCTCGCGTTCCTATACTTCGTTTTCATCAGGCGAATGAAAATGGAGAGACGAATGCCATCGACTTACGCTCACTTCAAACTTGGTCGTGATGTCAAAAACAGGCTGATCGGCGCGCAGCGCGTGATCGTCGACTCGCAAAACGATCTGTACATGATCGGTCTTCACGGCCCGGACATCCTTTTCTATCACCGCCCCCTGGTAAGCGACCCAGTGAACGCCGTCGGCTACAGCTTGCACGAGAAGTCTGGAAGAAGCTTCTTCGAGCAGGCCCGCGACGCAGTGATCGTGAGCGAGAACCAAGCGGCGACGCGTGCTTACGCCTACGGCGTTCTGTGCCATTTCGCCCTTGATGCAAGCTGCCATGCCTATGTAGACGAGAAGATCGAATCAAGCGGCGTCCCCCATACCGAAATCGAAGTCGAATTCGATCGCATGCTCATGCTTGAGACGACCTTGACCCCGTAACCTGCGATCTTGCAGCGCACATCGTCCCAAGCTGCGCTAATGCATCGACCATCGCTCCTTATTACCCTGGGGTTTCTGCGAGATCCGTTCATTCCTCGCTGAAGTCGATGGGTAGCGCACCTGATTCCCGCATATCGCGAGGGCCGTTCAAGGGACTGACCAAAACAGAGCTCTCGTGGGCAGCTTGCTGATTGGCGTGATCGGCTGCTTGCTGAACGGTTTCATGCAGGGATGGTTCCTGTTCTTGCTGGTGAACGTCATTGCGCGAATCAGCTATTCGGCATCCCTCATGGTGTACGATTCGATGCTGTGCGACATCACCCAAGAAGAACGTATGGATGTCGTTTCGTCATATGGATATGCCTGGGGCTACCTTGGGTCGTGCATCCCATTCGCCATTGCGCTTGTCGCTTATGTTCTTGGACCCGACATGGTGAGGGTCGTTTCCGATGATGTTTCAAGGCTGATCGGATTCGGAGTGACTGCGGTGTGGTGGTTCGCCGTCAGAATCCCCCTAATCCGCAATTACAAACAGGTCCACTACGTCGAGACCGAGCATCACTCCATCGTGCATGCATTCAAGAAAATCGGCGGCACCTTGAAGCACATCGCGTTGCATGACAAGAAGGTGCTCCTGTTTCTGATTGCGTTCTTCCTTTACATCGACGGCGTCGGCACCATCATCGACAACTGTATCAACATCGGAACCGACTTGAACCTGAACACCGTCGGGCAAGTGATCTTCCTCTTGGCAACCCAAGTGGTCGCGTTTTTCGGATCTCTGACCTTCGCGCGTCTGTCCAAACGCTTCAGCACCGTGCAGCTCATTCTTGTATGCATCGTCGGGCACTTCTGCGTTTGCATCTACGCATTAACGCTGACAACCCTTTTCCATTTCGCGGTTCTAGCTTTTGCCGTCGGATGCTTTCAGGGTTCGATCCAATCGCTGTCACGTTCGTACTACACGAAGATCATCCCAGCTCGAAATTCCGGCGAATATTTCGGCATCTACGACATCTTCTCGAAAGGGGCGTCGTTCCTGGGATCGCTCGTCATTGCCTGGGTGAAACTTGCCGGCGGAACCATTAACGTCGCCGTTGCATGCCTTGCCGTTTTCTTCGCCCTTGGATTCATCATCCTTGTGCTGGCAGACAAGCAGTCGAATAAGAACAATGGCGCACCCACGCAGCGCAACAGAACGTGCCCGTAAAAACCAAGAGGCTTCCCCAAAGGGAAGCCTCCTATCATTTACTGTCCCGTCATAGCGAAGCAGAGCCACACGAAGAGCACCGTGAAGAGAGCGAACCCAGCCATGAGCGCCCATGCAGATGGGCGTCCCAAATTTACCGTCCAGCCAAAGCCGGAGCGCTTTGGCACGAAAATACTAGCGTCATTGCCGTTGACATATATCATGCCCAGCTTCCAGCATGCGTCGTCGTTGCGAAGCAAGTTGTCAGACTCTTCCATACAGAAAACCTTCGAACCCGACTGGCCGAACACCAAATTCACGCCCACAGTTGCAACCAGCACCAAAACAGTTAATGCAAGAACCGCGATCAAAACAATCTGAAGCGATGCCATCCCGATGAACGAAAGCTCCATCAAAATGCCGATAACGGCGGTAAGAAGCAGACCGCACACCAGAAGCGTCACGGTTTGCGCGCGCAAGAACAAGCCATAAGCCCACGAAGAGCTTGCAGGATGTTCAGGTGTGGTGCCGGGCTTCGAGCGCAAAGCCGACCAATGCGAAAAAACGAAACACACCGCCATGAAGGCCTCGAACAAAACCGGAAATGCAACCACCATAGGTGTCTTTTGAGCGACATCGGTAACGTTTCCCGCAAAGTCGATATGCATGGGAATCATATCAGGCATCGCATCGTAACCGACAACCGCGATGATGGCGGTGATCACCATGATAGGCACGTATGCCCAATTCCATTTAAGCGAAATGCCCCTTGGGACTAAAGCTGAATCCTCTCCGATCGCCGCGACGCTCTGACGGGGTTCGGCGGTCCAGCCCCGCTCCTTCTTCATCTTCATCATGCGTGAACGCGAGGCGATGATCATGCCGCCTCCCACGAAAACAGGGACAACGAACGATCCACTGATGATGAAGACCATCGCCTTGGACTCACTGCCTGCGAAACCACATGCCACGGCCGCGACAGTGAACACAGCAGCAACCGCCAAGACCACAACGGAGAAACGGCGCTTCAGCCCGCGAACCGCCGGATCGCTTTCTGCCGAAGTTGGTATGGACACCGAAAATACCTCCCCTTTCGGCTGGAAATAAGGCGTGACGGCGACCATGATGCCCGTAAGCGGGATGAGCATGGCAAACGCCACCAAGATGATTTGAGTTTCGATTGCAGGCATGTTCACTCCTTCTTTCCGAACACGACATCAAGCTGACTGGAAACGCATTTCTCAAACGCAGAGCGAGTTCTTCCCAACACCTTATACGATTCAGCCAAACGAACCAGCTCCCGTGCCAAAGTTTCATCTACGCAGTCTTCGCCCGAAAGGTCGGAAGGACGGGCAATGAACGCGCCGGATCGACCTCTCATGATGACGAGCCCCTGATCGCGCAGGAGCGCGTAAGCTTTGTTCACGGTGTGCAAGTTGATCCCCAAATCGCCCGCCAAACGACGAACGCTCGGCAGCGGATCGTCGGGCGAAAGCTCACCTTGCGCGATGCCGCGGACGATCTCGTTGCGAATCTGCTGATACAACGGCTCATCAAGCGACTGATCAATCCGAATGAACACAGCTCCCTCCATTCAAACTTTGTTGTTATAGCTGTAGTATAACAGACATATGCTATTTGTTCTAGTATAGATATAACAAAGCGAGGACCCCCTTTCGGGAGCCCTCGCTTTCGATTCTTTACGGGCGATGCAGTGCAACGCGATGCTTTACGCGTCAGCGTACATCTCCTTCAGCTTGAGCAGATGCTGATAGCGTTCCATGGCAGCCTTCTCGTTGCGCTCGAACAGCTCGGCAGCGCGCTCGGGGAACTCGCGGGTCAAGCGGCTGTAGCGAGCCTCGTTCATCAGGAACTCCTGGTAACCGCCTGCGGGTTCCTTGGAGTCAAGCGTGAACTTCTTGCCGGCTTCGGCAGCAGGGTTGAAGCGGAACAGGTTCCAGTAACCGCAGTCAACCGCGCGCTTCATCTCGGCCTGGCAGTTCTTCATGCCGCCCTTGATGGAGTGCATCTCGCAGGGGCTGTAGCCAATGATCAGCGAAGGTCCAGGGTAAGCCTCAGCCTCGGCGATGGCCTTGATGGTCTGCGCCGGCTTGGCACCCATGGCGATCTGGGCAACATACACATAGCCGTAGCTCATGGCAAGCTCGGCAAGGCTCTTCTTCTTGACATCCTTGCCTGCTGCTGCGAACTGAGCAACCTGACCGATGTTGGAAGCCTTGGAAGCCTGGCCACCGGTGTTGGAGTAAACCTCGGTGTCGAAAACGAACACGTTGACGTCATGGCCGCTTGCCAGAACATGATCAAGTCCGCCGTAGCCGATGTCGTAAGCCCAACCGTCGCCGCCGAAGATCCAGAAGCTCTTCTTGGTGAGGTAGTTCTTGTTCTCGATGATGCCGGCAGCGATGGGATTGTCGGTGATCTTCTGCAGCTCGGCAAGATAAGCCTCGGACGTGACCTTACTCTGATCGGCGTCGTTGCGGGCGGCGATCCAAGCCTCGGCAGCAGCCTTCAGCTCGTCGGTTGCAGCATCGGTCGCGATGAGCTCCTGCGTGTCGGTGTAAACCTTGTCGCGCAGGGCCTCGTGACCAAGATACAGGCCGAAGCCATGCTCAGCGTTGTCCTCGAACAGCGAATTGTTCCATGCGACGCCCTTGCCGTCTGCCGTGGTGCAGTACGGAGCCGTTGCCGCGGGGTTGCCCCAAATGGAAGAGCAACCGGTTGCGTTGGAGACGAACATGCGGTCGCCGAAGAGCTGGGTGACCAGGCGTGCGTAAGAGGTCTCGGCGCAGCCTGCGCACGAGCCGGAGAACTCAAGCAACGGCTTCTTGAACTGGCTGTCCTTGACGGTGTCGCCCTCAACCTCGGGTTTCTGGGCCACGTGAGCAACGCAGTAATCGAAGACGTCCTGCTGAGCAAGCTCGCCCTCGGTGGGAACCATCTCGAGTGCGCCAACCGGGCACTGGCCGATGCAAACCGTGCAGCCCATGCAGTCGAGCGGCGAAACGGCCAATGTGTACTTCAGGCCCTTCGCCTTCGCCTTGCCCTCGATGAAGACGGCATTCGCAGGAGCGGCTGCGGCCTCTTCCTCGGTAAGAGCGAAGGGGCGGATGGTTGCATGCGGGCAGACATACGAGCAGCTGTTGCACTGGATGCACTTCTCGACATCCCACTTGGGAACGCTGACGGCAGTACCGCGTTTCTCGTATGCGGAAGCGCCAAGCTCCCACTGGCCGTCAACGTGATCGACGAAGACGGAAACGGGAAGGCTATCGCCGTCCATGCGGTTGACAGGTTCCATGATCTCGCGAACCTGCTTGACCAGAGCGGCAGGACCCTCGAGCGCAGCGAGCTCGGCGTCGTCGACGGCGTTGGCCCAATCAGCGGGAACCTCGATCTGCTTGTATGCCGTGGCGCCGGCATCGATGGCGCGATGGTTGGCGTCAACGACGTCCTGGCCCTTCTTCAGATACGACTTGGTAGCCGCATCCTTCATATAAGTCAGGGCGTCAGCCGCGGGTAGAACGCCGGCCAGCGAGAAGAACGCCGACTGCAGGATGGTGTTGGTGCGCTTGCCCATGCCAACCTCAATGGCAAGGTCAATGGCGTTGATGGTGTAGAGCTTGATGTCGTTAGCCGCGATATAGCGCTTGGAAGCGGCATCAAGATGATGCCCAAGCTCTTCGGGCGTCCACTGGCAGTTGATCAAGAACGTGCCGCCTGGCTTGACGTCGCGAACGATAGGGAAACCCTTCGTGATGTAGCTGGGATTGTGGCAAGCCACGAAGTCGGCTTTATTAATATAGTAAGGCGAGCGGATGGGGCTGTCGCCAAAGCGCAGGTGGCTGATGGTCACGCCGCCCGTCTTCTTGGAGTCGTACTGGAAGTACGCCTGAACGTATTTGTCGGTATGGTCGCCGATGATCTTGATCGAATTCTTGTTCGCGCCAACCGTGCCGTCGCCGCCAAGACCCCAGAACTTGCACTCGATGGTGCCGGGTGCCGCCGTTGCAGGAGCAGCGGGGTCCTCGGGCAGAGACAGGTTGGTGACGTCGTCGACGATGCCGACGGTGAACTCACGACGAGGCTCGTCCTTGGCGAGCTCGGAGAAAATGGCGAAAGCGGAGGCAGGAGGCGTGTCCTTCGAACCCAGGCCGTAACGGCCGCCGACGACGGTAAGCCCCTCGAGCATGCCAAGCTCGGCAAGCGCGGTGACGACGTCCTGATACAGGGGCTCGCCTACACTGCCCGGCTCCTTGGTGCGGTCCATAACGGCGATCTTCTTAACCGTCTTGGGCAAAGCCTCGGCGAACTTCTCGGTGACGAACGGACGGTACAGGCGAACTTTCACCAGGCCGACCTTCTCGCCATGGGCATTCAGGTAGTCGATGACCTCTTCGATGACATCGCAGAACGAACCCATGCAGACGATGACGCGATCGGCGTCAGGAGCGCCATAGTAGTTGAACAGCTCGTAGTTGGTGCCGAGCTTCTCGTTCACCTGATGCATGTAATCCTCGACGATGGCGGGAAGCGCGTCGTAATGGCTGTTGCATGCCTCACGGTGCTGGAAGAAGATGTCGCCGTTCTCGTGCGAACCGCGCGCATGCGGGTTCTCGGGGTTGAGCGCATGCTCGCGGAACTCCTTGACGGCCTGGAAATCGCACATATCGGCGAGATCGTCGTAATCCCACACGGCAACCTTCTGGATCTCGTGCGAGGTGCGGAAACCGTCGAAGAAGTTGATGAACGGGACGCGGCCCTTGATAGCCGCAAGGTGAGCGACGGCAGAAAGGTCCATGACTTCCTGGACGTTGCCCTCGGCGAGCATGGCGAAGCCGGTCTGGCGGCAAGCCATGACGTCGGAATGGTCGCCGAAGATGTTCAGCGCATGGGTTGCCACCGTGCGGGCGCTTACATGGAAGACGCTCGGAAGCTGCTCGGCGGCGATCTTGTACATATTGGGGATCATCAGAAGAAGACCCTGGGAAGCGGTGTACGTCGACGTCAGAGCGCCAGCGCACAGCGAGCCGTGAACAGTGCCGGCGGCACCGCCCTCGGACTCCATCTCGGCCACCTTGACGGTGGTGCCGAAAATGTTCTTCTTGCCCTGAGCGGACCACTGGTCGACGTAGTCGGCCATGGGGCTGGAGGGGGTGATGGGGTAGATGCCCGCCACCTCGGTGAACGCATACGAGACGTATGCGGCGGCATTATTGCCGTCCATCGACTTGAATTTCCTCGTCATATACCTCTCCTTAGAGGGAGCGCCTGGGGCTTGGGCGTCTAAAGGATAGTGCCCCTTTATAGATAATATCAGCCTGCAAACCAAAGCGCGTGAAGCGTGTGGGAACATTTTTTTTCGGATTCCGAGCTTCGGCAAACGGGCAGCGGTCCCCGCCACTGGACGTTTTCAGCCGCGAACGGCATCCCACAACGGCAAATGGCCAACTGAGGCCTCGGGCAAGTTCGCCAAAACGACCTTGAAAATAACCCTCAAATGGGGAAACGCATATGCTGGACACGCCACCTCCACGCAACGGTTAGTTGACCCTCCCATTACATACGCTTTGCAAGAGAGGCGGTTATATCGGATAATGATGAAAGCGATGCCTTAAGAGCATCGGAAAATCCGGTGCATGGCACCACAAGGGAGGAATCCCTTAGAACAAGGAGGTTTCCAGATGGAAATTCAAGGTAAGATGACTCGTCGCTCGTTCATCGCGGGCAGCGCAGTCGCCGCTGCAGCTGCGGGTCTGACCCTCACCGGCTGCGGCAAGAAGGAAGGCGCCGCAAGCGGTTCCGCCGCCAGCGCTTCCGGCAGCGCCGCGAAGAAGGGTGGCGTCATCACCGCCGCAAATGCTTACAAGTCCACCGCTTGCAACCCGATCGGCAACAGCTCCGCTCTGATGCTGGCCGCCACCTGGCATGTCTTCGAGGGCCTGTATGATATGGATCTCCATACTTACAAGACCTACAAGGCTCTAGCCGGCGCCGACCCCGTCAAGGTTTCCGGCACCGAGTACGAAGTTGCCCTGCGCGACTCCGCCAAGTTCTCCGACGGCTCCGACGTCAAGGCTGACGACGTCGTCAACGCCTTCGAGAAGAACATGGCCAACTCCACCTATGGCGCATTCCTCTCCTTCATCGACACCGTCGAGAAGAAGGACGACACCACCGTCACCTTCAAGCTGAAGTACGCTTTCGACGAGTCCCTCATCCCGGCTCGCCTGAGCGTCGTCAAGATCTTCCCGAAGAGCCAGACCGAGGAAGACCTCAAGACCAAGCCGATCGGCTCCGGCCCCTGGGCTTACGGCGAGATCAACGGCGAGGACGGCGGCAAGATCACCTTCACGCCCAACGAGTACTACACCGGCAGCTTCCCGGCCACCGCTGAGGCCATGGAGTGGAGCCCGCTTCTGGACGAGACCGCTCGTACCACCGCCCTTCAGGAGGGCACCGTCATGGTCATGGAGAACGTCCCCGACGCCAACGCCGACCAGCTCACCGGCGCAGGCGCTTCCGTCGACTACGTCCAGGGTTTCAACCAGGCGTTCCTGATGTTCAACACCCTGAAGGCACCGTTCAACGACAAGCGCGTCCGTCAGGCATTCTTCTACGCCATCGACGTCGACAAGCTGATCGCCAACCAGCTCGCTGGCCATGCAACCCCCGTCACCTCTTACCTCACCGAGGATCACAAGAACTACCACAAGGCTTCCAACGTCTACACCTACGATCCCGAGAAGGCTAAGAGCCTGCTCGCTGAGGCTGGCGTTTCCGACCTTGCCTTCACCCTGCAGGTGAACAACAACTGGGTCAAGTCCCTGGCTCCGCAGATCAAGAACGATCTCGAGGCCATCGGCGTTTCCTGCACCATCGATGAGAAGTCCATCGTTTGGTCCGAGCTCGCCGAGTCCGACAACGTCCTTCCCTACGAAGTCATGCTCACCCCGGGCGACCCGACCTGCTTCGGCAACGACCCCGACCTGCTTCTTTCTTGGTGGTACGGCGACAACGACTGGACCCGCGGCCGCTCCTGCTGGAAGAAGGCCGGCGACGGCAAGTTCGACGAGCTGCAGGCTCTCATGCAGACCGCACGCGAGTCTTCCGGCTCCGAGCAGCAGGAAGCTTGGAACAAGTGCTTCGACCTTCTGTCCGAGGAAGTGCCGCTGTACGCTCTGTTCCATCGCGAGCTTGCAACCGGCTACCAGGCCGACGCGATCACCGGCTTCGAGCCCATCGCAACCACCGGTCTCGTCTTCCTGGGTGCTTCCGTTAAGGCTTAATGCCAAGCAAAACACCCTCGCATATGCGATTGGAAACGCCGCTCCCATGTGGAGCGGCGTTTTTTTTCAACAAATGACGTGCAGGTAACGTTTGAGCTACAGCACAACCCCCCAGATGGGATAAACTGAGACGGTTATGCATTCCGTCGGGAGACGGACGTCTACTATCCGAAAGGGGGATACGGTGAACAACCTGTTGCGATTGATCGGCCGAAGGCTCATTGCTTTCCCGATCATGATCATCGGCGTTACCATCCTCGTGTTCTTCCTGATGGCGCTTTCGCCAATCGACCAAGCCTATTCGGTTCTGGGCGAGAACGCCTCGGCAGAACAAGCAGCCCAGTACAGAGAGGAACATGGGCTTAACGATCCTATCCTTGTCCAATACGGCAACTACATGGTCGGATTGGTTCAGGGCGATCTGGGATCCTTCGGCGCCAACAATGCATCGGTTTCCGACCGCATCGCAAGCGCGCTGCCCGTCACGCTGCAACTTACCTTCATGGGCCTTCTCATCGGCGTTTTCTTCGCGGTCATCCTGGGCGTGATATCGGCCCTGTACCGCGACCGATGGCCGGACCAACTCATCCGCGTGCTCAGCATCATCTGCATCGCCACGCCTTCCTTCTGGCTGGCAGTCCTCATGATCTTGCTGTTCTCGTTCGAGCTTGGCTGGCTTCCCGCCTCGGGCAAGCTCCCCAGCTTCGCCACCGACCCTTCGGGCTGGCTGGCACGCATGGCTCTTCCGGCAATCGCCTTGGGTGTGCCGGTTATCGGTCAGATGACACGCGTCATCCGCACCTCCATGGTCGAGGAGCTTGACAAGGACTACGTCCGCACCGCTCTTGGCGGCGGCATCCCCAAGCGCACGGTCGTCGCACGCAACGTGCTTCGCAACGCGCTTATCACGCCCGTCACCGTTTTGGGCATGCGCATCGGCTACCTCATGGGCGGCGCCGTCGTCATCGAGGTCATCTTCAACCTCCCTGGCATGGGCATGGCCATCCTTTCCGGCATCCAATCCAGCTACACGATGCTCGTTCAGGGCGTCGTCTTGGTCGTTGCCGTTACCTTCATCATCATCAACATCATCGTGGATATGCTCTATATCCTGATCGATCCGCGAATCAGGACGGTGTAGCATGGTAAAGCTTAGGGAAAACACCACCGCGAAGCTCGAGCAGAACGCCGGCAAGATGCGCGTCAGCCGTTGGAAGAACATGTCCATCTCGGCACGCATCTCCGCCCTCGTGCTTCTCCTTATTCTTCTGATCGCCGTGTTCGCGAACGTCCTTTCGCCGCACGATCCGCTTCAGATCTTCACCGCGCGCCAGGCGCCGGATTCCACCTTCCTGTTCGGCACCGATGACAAGGGCCGCGACGTTCTGTCCCGCATGATGCACGGCGCGCGCTACTCGCTGGTCATCGGCCTGGGCGCAACTTCGTTCGCCTTGGTTCTAGGCTCCATCATCGGTTCCATCGCCGCTGTTAGCCGCAAGTGGGTCTCCGAAGTCATCATGCGCATCATGGACATCATCATGTCCTTCCCTGGCATCGCCCTTGCCGCCACGTTCGTCATCGTGTTCGGCAACTCGGTGCCCTCACTGATCTTCGCCATCGGCTTCTTGTACATCCCGCAGATCGCTCGTATCGTGCGCGCCAACGTCATGAGCGAGTACAACCAGGATTACGTCCGCGCCGTCGTCGTTTCCGGCGCTCGCGCCCCGTGGATCCTGTGGAAGCACGTTCTGCGCAACTGCATCGCCCCGGTCATGGTCTTCACCATCGTCCTGGTCGCCGATGCCATCGTCTTCGAGGCATCCCTGTCGTTCATCTCGGCCGGCATCCCCGAGCCCACGCCCACGTGGGGCAACATCCTCGCCGATGCGCGTGCCGGCGTTCTGGCCGGTCGTTGGTGGCAGGCGCTCTTCCCGGGTCTCGCCATCATGATCACCGTTCTGTGCCTGAACGTCCTTTCCGAGGGCATGACCGACGCACTGGCCGCAGCCCCCAAGACACCGGTTGTCGCCTCTGACTCCAACCTCGACTCCAAGCGTGAGGCCGACATGTTCGTGTCCGACCCGCGTCTTGCCTACACCGCTCAGGCCGAGGACCTCAAGGCCCGCCTGTCCGAACTGCGCACCATCGAAGGGAAGCGCACCGACCGCTTCCCCGCGCACACCGACGTTCCGCCCATCCTCGAGGTGAAGGACCTTTCCATCAAGTTCCCGCGCCACGGCGATGTGAACGTCGTCGACAACATCAGCTTCGTCGTCCGTCCGCGTCAAACCATGGGCCTTGTCGGCGAGTCCGGATGCGGCAAGTCCATCACGTCGCTGACCATCATGGGCCTCATCGATCCGAAGGCTCAGATCTCCGGCCAGATCCTGTACAACGGCCGCAACCTCCTCGAGCTCAACCAGAAGGAAATGAACGAGCTGCGCGGCCGCGAGATCGCCATGATCTACCAGGACGCTCTCTCGTCGCTGAACCCGTCCATGCTCATCCGCGCTCAGATGAAGCAGCTCACCAGCCGTGGCGGCACGCGTTCCGCCGAGGAGCTGCTCGAGCTTGTAGGCCTCGATCCCAAGCGCACGCTTGACTCGTACCCGCACGAGCTTTCCGGCGGCCAGCGCCAGCGCGTCCTCATCGCCATGGCGCTTACGCGCGACCCGAAGCTCGTCATTGCCGACGAGCCCACCACCGCGCTTGACGTCACGGTTCAGAAGCAGGTCGTCGACCTCTTGAACCGCCTGCAGAAGGAGCTTGGCTTCGCGATGATCTTCGTCAGCCATGATCTCGCCCTCGTTGCCGAGGTCGCCAACTCCATCACCGTCATGTACGCCGGCCAGGTCGTCGAGCAGGGTCCGGTCACCGAGATCCTCACCAACCCCATCCACGAGTACACGCGCGGTCTTCTGGGCTCCGTCCTTTCCATCGAAGCCGGCACCGGTCGCCTGCATCAGGTTCCCGGATCGGTCCCCTCGCCGAAGGACTTCCCCAAGGGCGACCGCTTCACGCCGCGTTCCAGCCACCCCGACAAGGTGTCGCCGGTCCGCCCGATGCTCAAGCGCGTCGCGATGACCGACCACTACTACGCCGAGCTGCCTGACAGCGAGCTGAAGCGTCTCGGTATCGAGCCTGCCATTCCCGGAGGTGTATTGCTGTGAGCCAGGAAACCAACCAGGAGACCACTCCCATCATCTTCCTTGACGACGTCTCGGTGACGTTCAAGACCCGTACCGGTTCGATCCTTCACCCCAACCGCGTCAAGGCAGTGCAGAACCTCTCGCTGAAGCTGTTCCCCGGCGAGACCATCGGCATCGTCGGCGAGTCCGGCTGCGGCAAGTCCACCACCGCCAACGTCATGTGCGGTCTACAGCAGCCCACCAGCGGTCATGTGTACTTCAAGGGCGAGGACGTCACGAAGCGCTCCGCCGCTCAGCGAAAGCTCATCGGCCGCGTCATCTCGGTCGTATTCCAGGACCCCGCCACCGCGTTGAACGCCCGTATGTCCATTCATGACCAGCTCATGGACCCCATGGTCGTCCACAACGTCGGCACGCCCGAGGAGCGCGAAAAGCGCGTCATCGAGCTCATCGGCATGGTTGGCCTGCCCGGCTCGGTGCTCGACGCCCTGCCCGGCCAGCTCTCCGGCGGTCAGCGCCAGCGCGTCGCCATCGCCCGCGCCCTGTCGCTGAAGCCCGACGCCATCATCGCGGACGAGCCCACCAGCGCACTTGACGTTTCGGTTCGCGCCCAGATCCTGAACCTTCTGATGGATCTGAAGAAAGAGCTCGGCCTTGCCATGGTGTTCATCAGCCACGACATCCAGACCGTGCGCTACATCTCCGATCGCATCATGGTCATGAACCACGGCCAGGCAGTCGAACGCGGCACCGCCAAGGAGGTCTTCGAGAACCCGAAGGACGACTACACCAAGCTTCTGCTGGGAGCCGCTCCTTCTCTTCTCCACCCCGACCTTGCGCAGTTCGCCCAGGACCTCGACAAGAAGGACCTCGGTCGCTAGAAGCAACCGCTCATGCCGTAGGCTCGAAACACCCGCGGCAAGCGAATTCGCCTCGCCATTAGGCAAAAGGCCTCGACATCGCGTCGAGGCCTTTTTTGTGGGTTAAAGCCTGCGCCATTGACACCGAGAAACCCGTCGCAACATAATCACTAAAGCGCGCCGTGATACACACGACGGCTTGAACGAATAGCGAGACAAAGGACTTTTCTCATGACCGAATCGCAATTTCATGGAGTGATCCCCCCGGTTGTCATCCCGCTTGATGCCAACCGTCAGCTCGACCTCGAGGCATTCGAGCGCTCGATCAACCGCATGATCGACGCAGGCGTCGACGGCCTGTTCTTCCTGGGCTCCTCGGGTGAGGTCGCCTTCCTGACCGACGCACAGCGCTATCACGTGCTGCAAGAGGCTGTCGCCATCGTCGGCGGCCGCGTCCCCGTGCTTGCAGGCATCATCGATATGGAAACCCTGCGCGTCATTGACCAGGCAAAGCGCGCTTCCGGCTTCGGCGTTGACGGCCTTGTCGCAACCGCCCCGTTCTACGCTCTGGGCGGTCCGCGCGAGACCGAGCGCCACTTCCGCCAGATCGCCGCAGCCACCGACCTGCCCCTGTTCGCATACGACCTTCCCGTGTGCGTCCATACCAAGCTCGACCCCACCATGTTGGTCCGTCTTGGCAAGGAAGGCGTCCTTCAGGGTGTCAAGGACTCTTCGGGCGATGACGTTCAGTTCCGTTGGCTTTGCATCGAGAACGAGGAAGCAGGCCATCCCCTGCAGGTGTTCACCGGCCATGAGGTCGTCGTCGACGGCGCTTACATGTCCGGCGCCGACGGCTCCGTCCCGGGCCTTGGCAACATCGATCCCTACAGCTACGTCGAGCAGTGGAAGGCTTACCAGGCAGGCGACTGGAAGCGCGTTCGCGAGATCCAGAACCACCTCGCCAAGCTCATGGGCGTCACCCGCAACGTCCATGCAACCGTCGGCTTCGGTGCAGGCGTCGGTGCATTCAAGACCGCTCTGTGGCAGATGGGCGTCTTCAACACCAACCAGATGCGCGAACCCGTCCAGCCGCTGGTCGGCGAGGACGTCGAGGCCATCGTTGCCGTTCTTAAGGCAAACGGTCTAATGGACGCTGACGCGCCTGTCCGCAAGTAACTAAGGAAACCTGATGACCGAATTCACCAAGCCCGAAGGCGCCGAACTGGTGGCTGTGCTTGACATCGGCGGCACGAAGATCGCCGGTGCCTTGGTCGCCTACCCCGAAAACGGCGGTCCGCAGATCGTCTTCAAGAAAAGCGTCCCCACCGAACCGCGTCGCGGTGGCGATGCCGTTCTTCAAACGGTCGTCGAAACCGCACGCACCCTCATCGATCTTGCCGGCGGTGCCGACGAGATCGTCGGTGTGGGCGTTGACGCCGCGGGCGTGGTGAATCCCAAAGACGGCTCCATCCTGTATGCCAACGACATCATGCCTGGCTGGACAGGACAGCCCCTCCAGGCTCGGCTAGAGGAAGAGTTCGGTGTCATCGTTGCTGCGCTTGGCGACGTACACGCCCATGCTCTGGGCGAAGCTCGCTGGGGCAACGCGAAAGGTTACGAAAGCTGCCTGATGGTTGGCGTCGGAACCGGCCTTGGCGGCGCACTGGTGGTTAACGGCCGCGTTCTGCGCGGCTTCCATGGCGCAGCAGGTCATATCGGTCACACCCTGCACCCCGCAGCAGCTGGCATCCCTTGCGTATGCGGACGCGACTCGCATGCCGAAACCGTCACTTCCGGCATGGGTCTTTCCGCTATCTATCAGGGAAAAGGCTTCAGTGATGAGCTTGACCCGGCACTCATGGGCGATACCATTTCTGCCCGTGCCGAAGCAGGTGAAGAACATGCACGCACGGTTCTTCACGATGCGGGCTTCGCCCTTGGTCAGGCCATCGGCTCGTGGTGCAACCTCTTCGACCCCGCGTGCGTCGTCCTGTCCGGCACCGTCACCAGCGCCTATGCGTCTTGGCGCGAGGGGCTGGATGAAGGCGTCGAGGCTCAGATCATGACTCCTCTTGCCGACACACCCATCATCCAAGGAAAGCTGGAGGGCAACGCCCCGCTTATCGGCGCCGCCGAGCATTTGCGCGATGCGGTCATCGAGCAAGCCCGCCAAGCCACCCTGGGCAAAGCGAACGCCTAAGCACAGCTCGCAACATGCAGTCGACCCCGCATCATCCAATGCCGGGTCGACTTTTTCATCAGCTACCTTCTATCCTTCGAAAGGCAGGATCATGGCATCCACTTCTGAATACACCGTGTCTCCCCTCGTTCAGCAGTTGAAGGGCAAGCTCATTGCCAGCGTTCAGGCCTACATGGGCGAACCGCTGCGTCACCCCGAAACCATGGCTCAGATGGCGCGCGCATGCGAACTGGGAGGCGCCGGCGCCATTCGCTGCCAGGGTCTTTCCGACATCGCAGCCATCAAGGGTCGCGTTGAGGTTCCCGTCATCGGTCTGTGGAAAGAGGGTCACGAGGGCGTTTACATCACCCCCACCCTGCGTCACGCCATCGCTTGCGTTCATGCCGGCGCAGACATCGTGGCCATCGATGCCACCGATCGCCCGCGCCCCGATGGTCGCACGTTCGAAGAAACCGTCGCCGCTTTACGTGAGGAATGCGAGACGCTCGTCATGGCCGACTGCTCATGCATCGATGACATCCGCCGAAGCGTTGCCTGCGGATGCGACATCGTGTCCACCACGCTCTCGCATCCAGGTGCCGCAATCGACTGCGGCATGGCCGACGGCCCCGATATCGCTCTTCTGAAGCAAGCTGCCGAAGAGTTCCCCGGTTTCCCTGTCATCTGCGAAGGTCGCGTTCACACTCCCGCCGACGCGAAGAGCGCCATCGACGCAGGTGCTTGGGCCGTCGTAGCCGGCACCGCCATCACGCATCCCACGTCCATCACCAGCTGGTTCGTGAACGCGATTGCATAATCGGCTTCGACAAAGCAAACGCCCTAATACGAAAAGGGACCGCCTTGGCGGCCCCTTTCTTGTTCCTACGGTCATCGGCCGCCAGAAGGCATCACAGCAAACCTGAAAGCCATCGGAAGCGCACAGTCGGTATTTTACAAAGCGTTGGTGCAGATAGCCACGCTTCAACGCAGAAGCTTGCCGCGAAGCACCACGTTCACCACGTTAAGATCGCGATCGAGAATCACAGCATCGGCGATCTTGCCGGGCGCGATAGAACCTCGCTCATCGAACACGCCAAGGGCGCGAGCGGGGTTCTCGGTTGCCGCTCTGACCGCGCTTTCCAGAGGAATGCCGAAGTCTTTGGCGCAACGGCACATGCACGTACACGCATCGGTCACGCTTCCCGCAATGGTGTCTTCGGTAAGCCACGCAAGGCCGTCGTGAACGCTGACGACTTGGCCGCCCAAATCGTACTCGCCGTCTTCAAGACCCGCAGCGCGCATGGAATCGCTGATGATGATAATGCGCTCGTCGCCGAACAAGCCGAACAGAACGCGCACCATAGCGGGATCGATATGCTTGCCATCGGTGATGAGCTCGACGGTGACCTGTTTGTTGTCGAACGCCGCGGCAATGGGGCCGGGCTCGCGATGATGGAGGGGCGCCATGGCGTTGCATAGATGCGTAACGTGTTTCGCACCCTGTTTGAACGCAGCGTCGGTCTGCGCGTAATCGGCGCAGGTGTGCGCAACTGATACGCGCACCTCATCATGCATCTCGCGCACGAAATCAAGCGCCCCGGCTTCTTCAGGCGCGATATCGACCAGCTTCACCAAACCGCCCGCGCGCTCCTGCAAGCGACGGATCATGCCGGCATCGCACGGCTGGACATATTCGGGGTTCTGAGCACCCACCTTTCTAGGCGAGATGAACGGACCCTCCAGGTTGATGCCAACCAGAATAGCCTCGTCTTCGGCAGGCTGAAATGCCGCAGCAGCGTCCATCACCGGGTCAAGGATGCTTTCAGGATAGGTCATGGTAGCGGGGCATATCGCGGTCACGCCGCAAGCAGCTTCGTGTTTGGCTAGAACCGAAACGGCCTCGACGGTACCGTCGCACATATCGCTTCCCATGCAGCCATGAAAATGCAGGTCAATAACACCAGGGATGACATAGCAACCATCGGCCTCGACGATTTCAGAGTCGAACGAAGAGCACTGGCCAAGCGAACCGTAATCGCCGATGGATGCGAATCTATCACCCTTGACATCGACATCGCAGTGCTTGAATTCGCCGTCGATGAAAACGTTGCCGTTCACTATGCGCATGATGAGCCTTCTTCTTCGTTGCGGGCCTATGATCAAGCCCAGAATCGAACCATTTCGAGTATGTCGTGGTACGCCCACGGATAAATGTCGGAAACCCAACCGGTTTCGGGGATGAAGCAAAGCAGCACGCTGTACGCCACCGACACAGCAACGGCAAGCGTCAAACAGAACATGAGCTTGTTGGAAAGATCGGAGCCCACCGGCAGATTCTCGTTGACGATGAACACCAGCAAAACCGCGGCTGCCAAGAACATGAAGCTGAAGTCGGCGTAATAACGCTGCAGGATGCCCGCCATCTCGGCATCGAGGATCGCGACGATGAAGCCGCTTGCAAGAAGCACCATGACGACCGAGGCAACCGTATGAGTGCTGCGCTGGCGCAGGCGAAGCTTCAGGATGGGACGCGCGAACAGAAGAACCCACAGAAGCGGAAGCGTTGCAAAGATGCCGCCGAACGTGACTTCCTTGATGGTTTGCCCCAGATACGTGGTTTCGAAAGGCACACCCTGGATGAAAGGGAACACGCCGGTGGTGGAAGGCGTTTGGAAGAAGTACGCGAACAGCGCCGGCGCGATGCGCCCGACGTTCATGCCGCGCTTCGTCATGTCGTTGACGGTGAGGTTGTAATTCGCACCGAAATCCATGGGCGAGCCGAAGCGCGCATAGTTGTACCACATGACGCCCGCAACCACCACGGCGTACGGCACCACCAAGCACGCGAACTGCCGCGCGCCCTGCTTCGTGCGGATATGACCCTTCGTGATGAACTTGTTCCAGAACAGTGGGAACGCCAGAAGCGAGAACACCACCAGCTGGGGGCGGCAGCCGAACACCAGCGCCATGCACAGCGACCCGGCAAGGTACCAGCCGCTGGCGCGCTCGGAGCTGCGGCCGCGCATCCAGAAGTACAGACCCCAAATAGAGAACGCCATGGCGCACATGATGGGCAGCGAGTAAAACGTCGGGAACTTAAGCAAATACAGAAGCCCACAGCACATGACCAACGGAATTTGCAGCAGCAGATATAAGCCAAGGCTCACGCGCTTGAAGTGATACCGCGCGAATCGATCGAGCAACGCCGCGCAACCCGCCACAAAAAGGATGCACATGATGAGGATGCCTATCGCTGTGGGGAAATTCTTCCCCGTCAGCAAATAGAACGGAAGGTAGAACACGACTTCGGGAACGACGCCGAAATAAACGTAGTAATGGCCCTCGTAATAGGCAACGTCGAACAGATACGGCTCACCCGTTTCCTTCTGAAGCTCGTCACGGGCGCCACGGTCGTACGGCTCGTCCATCTCTTTCAGCCAGTCAGGAGGCTCTTCCTCGAGGTAGAGCTTGCCGTTGGCAAGCGACTGGGCAAGCATGGCGTATTGCTGGGCGTTCTCGCCGCCCACCTCGAACACGTTGACGATGCTTTTCTGGTCCCATGAACCGCTGTTGTAGTCCTTCGTGGCTACGCCGACCAAGTTCGACCCGAAAAGCAGGTAAGCCGACATGATGAAGATCTCGATGACGACAGCACATACCATGATGCCGCGCGACAGGCGCGGGGTCTCGCGAATACCAAGCTTGTAGACGCTCGACTTCGGACGGAACGCGTACCCCAACAGAAGCAGCGACAGCACAATGGCAAAGCGAAGCGGGTTGAACGCGAAGGGTTCGGGCGCGTTGATGCTCACGCCCAGCAGGTAAAGCGGGTAGCTGGTTTTCTTACTGACGATCTCGATGCGCAAGTTGGTGACGTTACCCGTGGTGTTCAGATTCAGATACTTGCTTCCCTTGCTAGTGGTGGACACCTCGACAACGGGCACGCCCTGTGTGTACTCGGTTGAATCGAAGTAGGTGGCATGAGCCTCGTCGGTGAACTGAACCTTCACTTCAACCACCTGAGCCGGCTGATCGGGGTCGAGGTTCAGGTAAAGGTTATCGATGTGCTTGTTGATGTTCGAGAACTCGATGACGTGATTGACCTCGGTGAGCTTGTATTGCTTCGCGGCATTTTGCTGCAGCGTGAGCTGGCTTGTGAGGTCGGTCGAGTTGTACCCGAGCGTGCGGAAATAATTGAAGTTGAACACCAGGCATTCAAGCAAGATCGCCGTGATGACGATTCCGACGATGGCGCGCAGAATATGAAGCACTTCGCCTTTATGCAGGCGCATCAGGTGCTTAAAAGCTTGGGCGATGTTTTCGAATAAGGTAGGCATACGGCTGTCATTATACGCCACGGAACCACGCGCCACGACAGCACGGCGCAACGCAAAAGAAAAGCGACCCTGGAAACCAGGGTCGCTTGACAGGTTCGACCTGAATGGAATGTGCATTGCGGGCGTGCCCGCTTCGCATTGGTGCAGCCTTACAGGAAGACTACAGGTTGAGGGCCTTCTTGACGTCGGCATAGACAACCTGAGGATCGCGATCGCCATCGATGGTGACCAGAAGCTCGCAGCCGCGGTAGTAATCGATGAGCGGGGACGTGGACTTCTCGTACACGTCGAGGCGGTTGCGGACGGTGGCCTCGTTGTCGTCGTCGCGCTGGTACATCTCGCCACCGCACTTGGGGCAAACTGCGTCGGCGTCGCTGCCGATGAAGCCGCACTCCTTGCACATGCGACGGGAGGTCAGGCGCTTGATGATGACCTCGGAATCGACGTCGATGAGCAGAGCAGCGTCAAGAGGACGCTCCAACTTGCCAAGCTCGGCGTCGAGTGCGACTGCCTGAGCAGTGGTGCGCGGGAAACCGTCGAGGATGAAGCCCTTTTCAGTGTCGGGCTGGCCAAGGCGCTCGATAACCAAGCCGATGATGACCTCGTCAGGAACAAGATCGCCGGCGTCCATGTAGGACTTGGCCTTCTTGCCAAGCTCGGTGCCGGCCTTGACGGCGGCGCGAAGCATGTCGCCCGTGGAGATGTGGGGGGTACCGAACTCCTCAACAAGTTTCGCAGCCTGCGTGCCCTTGCCTGCGCCCGGAGCACCCAACAAAACGATATTCATAGCAACTGTCCTTTCTGTATCAACAGTACGTCCATTCTAGCAAAAACAGCAATGCAAAACGGCACTCCCGCCATGGTTCCCCAATAAATCGGGCAAACGTAAGGAATCCGTTTCCAAGCGATACCGCGCGGCCCGCTAAACCAAATTGGGGAAACCCATTTGGCGCAAAGCCTCGAATGAAGCGATGGCAACCGCATTCGACAGATTCAGGCTGCGCTCGTTCTCGCGCATGGGAATGCGAACGCAAGAGCTTTCGTACGCGCTCATCAGGTTCGTATCAAGGCCGCGACTCTCGCGCCCGAACAGCAAAAACGACCCCTTCGCATAAGAAGCGTCGGCGTAGCCCCTGGTTGCATGACCTGTGAACAAGTGCAGCTCGTCTGCGCCATGCGCCTCGAGGAACGCCTGGGAGCTGGCCCACTGGATGATATCGACATCGTCCCAGTAATCGCACCCCGCGCGCTTGAGATTTCGCTCGGAAAGCCTAAACCCCATAGGCTCGATCAGATGGAGGCGAGCGCCGATGCAGGCGCAGGTGCGGGCGATGTTTCCCGTGTTCTGCGGGATCTCGGGCTCGACCAAAACGATGTTGAACACAGGGTCCAACACGCGCGTCCGGGTTTCGTCGCGAACGAGGCCCATGACTACACCAGCTCTTTCTGCTTGGCGATTTCGGATTCGACTTCCTCGTTCAGCAGGAACCACTCTTCCTCAGCCGACTCGATGCGCGCCTTCAGCTTGGCGTGCTCGGCGATAACGTCGGAAGTCGACTCCTCATTGGTGTAGAAATCGGGATCGGCAAGCATTTCCATGATCTCGGCCATGCGTGCGTTGTCGCGCTCGAGCTGCTTGTCCAACTCGGCAATGCGCTTGCGCTGGTTCTTAAGGGCGGCGTAAGCACGATTGCGAGCTTCTGCCTCGCGACGCTTCTGCTCCTTGGTTTTCGGGGCCGAAGCACGCGGCGCCGTAACGCTTGTCGCATCATCCACCGGCTTCGAGCCCCGTGCGTGCTTGTTAACCGTGACCTGCGTCTTCGTGGAAGAACCCGCTGCAGGGGTCTTACCGGAAGTAGCCTTTGCGCCCTTCACGCCGCCATCGGCCTTCGCGAAGGAGTCGGATGTGGCGGCCTGCGAAGGGCCGCGACCCAAACCCGCAGGAACGCCCGCAGTGTCGTCCTGCCCCGTCTTGAACAGATAGTAGTCGTAATCGCCGTCGTAGTTGGTGATCTTGCCGGGCATGATCTCGACGATGCGGTTCGCAACCGAACGAATGAGATGGCGGTCGTGCGTGATCAGAAGGATGGTGCCCTCAAAACGCTGAAGCGCCTGCTCAAGCACGTCGGCCGACGCGATGTCCAGATGGTTGGTGGGCTCGTCCAGCAGCAGCAAAGGACGCGGCGCAACGAGCATCTTCGCCAGCGCCAAACGACCCTTCTCACCGCCGGAAAGCACGCTCACGCGCTTATCGACGTCGTCGTCTTTGAACAAGAACGCGCCCAGCAGCGTGCGCACCTGCGACATGGTCCAAGCAGGAGCCACGCGATCGAGCTCTTCAAAAACCGTGTTTCCCGAGTTCAACTGCTCAAGCTGGTGCTGAGCATAATAAGTCTTCGAAACCTTCTCGCCGAATTCGATGGTTCCGGCATCGGGTTGCAGAACGCCTGCGATCATCTTCAGCAGCGTGGACTTGCCGGCGCCGTTCGGACCGACCAAGGCGATCTTATCGCCGCGGTACATGTTGAAGTCGACGCCGTCGTAAACGACCTTCTCGCCGAAATGCTTCACCAAGCCGCGTGCGCGGACGACCTCGTCGCCGGTGCGCTCGGGCTGCTTGAAGTTGAAGTGAACGACCTTGCGCTCCTCGGGGATGACGATGCGGTTCTGCTGGATCTGCTCGAGCTTCTTCAGGCGATCCTGCGCTTGCTTCGCCTTGGTTGCCTTGTAGCGGAACTTCTCGACGAACGCCTCAAGGTGGGCGATTTCCTCATCCTGCTTCTTCTTCTCAACGCACAGAAGCTCAAGGCGCTCGGCGCGAGCGCGCAGATACGCTGAATAATTGCCCTTGTACAGGTTGACCTGGCCGTTGTCGATTTCGGCAACGCGATCGACCATGTGGTCCATGAACTCGCGGTCGTGGCT
>CAKUNS010000024.1 GCA_934668515.1 uncultured Eggerthellaceae bacterium | reverse complement strand
GTCGGAGCCTGCGGCCGCGTCGATGAGGTGATCGATCAGGGCGGGGGTGTAGGCAACGCCTTCGCCCAGCGCATGCGCCGTGGAAACGTCGGTGGGCTTCACAACGCCGACGATCTTCAGCTTGATACCGTTGTTCACCTGCTGCGTCATGTACTCGGTGTCCTTGGACATGTCGGTCCAGGTGCCCTGCTCGGCGTTGTACTGGTACTTCGCACTTGCGGGCACCACCGAGAATTCAAGGTTGAGCGCGTCGTCGTAGGTGAAGTTCTTGCTGACTTCAGGAACGGTTACCTCGCCGCCCGAAAGTGCATCGGTGACCATGTTCTTCATGATGGTTGGGTCATAAACGCCCAGGCTGTACAACGTGTAGTCGCTGATGTGGCCCTGCTTGGAAAGAACCAGCACGCCCTCATCGTAGCTTTCGGGCCAGCGGCCCTCGACAACTTCCATCTGCGATTCGATGATGTCTTGGTTGTCCAACATCTCTTGGAACGCCGACATGCTGGAGGACCCGGTCGAAAGCGAGGAGGTGCTCACACCGTTCTGGAAGATGGCGGCCATCGATGAGGGGTTCAACTGGTTGATGCCGTTTTCCTCGGGGTTGACCATGTACACCTGCGGCTCAACGCCGTAGTTGTACTGGATGGTGTGAACGTACTGGTCGATGCCCGAGTTGCCGTTCTCGAGGTAGTTCTTGAACGCGACCAGGTCGTTGTTCTTAACCTTGGCGAACATGTCGCTCATGATGGCAGATTCGGGGATGGGCGTGCTGGAGGTGCACTCGGCGGTCTTGTCGACGTTGTCAGCGTCTTCGCCTGTCATGTAGCCGCTCATGCCGCCCATAAGCGCGGTGAAGTCGAAGCTGGACTTGGTGATGGTAAGAGGATAGCTGGTGAGCGCCTCTTCTTCGGTGTCGGCGATGTAGTTGTTCACGCCATTCGACAGCGCCAGGATGGATGCGATGCCGATGATGCCGATAGAGCCGGCGAACGCGGTAAGGGCGGTGCGGCCCTTTTTAGTCATGAGATTGTTGAAGGAAAGCGCCAGCGCCGTGAGGAACGACATGCTGGCCTTCTTGTCGGGCTTCTTCGCTTTGCCAGCAGTTCTTGCGGTGGCGCTAGCTGTGGCTGCACTATCTACATCGCCCTGTGCGCCAACGGGGTCGTTGTCGCCGACGATGTGGCCGTCCTTCAGGTTGACGATGCGCGTGGCGTACTGATGTGCCAACTCGGGGTTGTGCGTGACCATGATGACCAAACGGTCGGACGCGATGTCCTTCAGCAGGTCCATAACCTGAATGCCAGTCTCGGTGTCAAGTGCGCCTGTTGGTTCGTCGGCTAGGACGATTTCGGGGTCGTTCACCAGGGCACGTGCGATGGCGACGCGCTGCATCTGGCCGCCGGAAAGCTGGTTGGGTTTCTTGTTCATGTGGTCGCCCAGGCCAACGCGCTCAAGCGCCTCGATGGCGCGGCGGCGTCGCTCGGCGTGTTCGACGCCGGTAAGCGTCAGGGCAAGCTCCACATTCGACAGAATGGTCTGGTGTGGGATAAGGTTGTAGCTTTGGAAGATGAAGCCCACGCGATGATTGCGGTAGGTGTCCCAGTCGCGATCGGAGTATTCCTTGGTGGAAACGCCGTCGATTACCAGGTCGCCCGAGTCGTAGTGGTCAAGGCCGCCGATGATGTTGAGCATGGTGGTCTTGCCCGAACCCGAGGTGCCCAAAATGGCGGCGAATTCGTTGTCGCGGAAGGTGATGGAGACGCCGTCCAAGGCGGTTTGTGTGAAATCGCCGGTGGTGTATGACTTGCGGATATCGGTGAGCTGGAGCATGCGGTGCCTAACTTTTTCGTTCGAGGTGGTGCTGTGTTTGGGTGGGTGTTGGCTACTTGGCCACGACCCCGTTTACCAGCGCCGAGACGATGCTGATGATGATGCTGGCAAGGAACGCGCTTCCGAACCCTGCGATGCCAACGCCCACGTTGAACAGGCCGTTTGACAGCCAGCCAGCAACGTAGAGCATCAGCGTGTTCACGATAAGGTAGAAGATGCCGAACGTCATGAACGTAAGCGGCAGGCTGAGCATTTGAACGATGGGCTTGAGGCTGGTGTTAACCAGGGCAAGGATAAGGCCCAGCACGATGATGCCGGTGATGCCGTCGGCGACGGTAAGGCCGGGGACGATCCAGATGGCGGCGGCGCAGGCGATTGCCGTGACCAACCAGCGAATGGCGAATGACATGGTGGCCTCGTTTCTCGTTGGTTTTGCGTTGCCCGAAGCGGGCTGAAAACGCGTATGTTCAACCTATATACTCGTTTCATTCTAGTATTTGTTCGCGCCCTGAAAGTCAACGGCGCGTTAATCGTAAAATAGCCGTTAGTTTTTCAATCACAAGGGGAGTACCGATGGCCCAGAAGCGATCCGATACCGCGTCGAAAAAGAAGACGGCGAAGAAAAAGCCGCAGGCAAGCGGGGCGGGCAAGAAGAAAATGAAGACGAAGCGCCCTGCCGTCTCTGCGCCTTCCAAAAACGACCCCTGCGGCGCAAGCTTCAAGTGCGGCGCGTGCCAGCATATCGCCAAGCCCTACGACCAGCAGCTTCAGGCGAAGGGCGAATATGTGCATCAGCTGTTCGTTAATGCGGGCATCGTTACGGATGATGCAGCGGCAACCGAAAGCATCTTCCTCCCGGTTTTGGGCATGGACGAGCCTTATCGCTATCGCAACAAGGTGATCTCGCCGTTTGCGCGCGGCAAACGTCTTGCCGACGGCAAGCGCGGCGCGCGCTACGAGATCAAGACTGGCATGTATGCGGCTCATTCGCACAGACTGGTGGACACCGACGGCTGCCTGATCGAAAACGAGCAGGCCAAGCAGGTCGTTCGCCAGATCAAGCACCTTATGGGCAAGTTCGGCATCGAGCCCTATGACGAGGATACGGGCGTCGGCTTCATGCGTCACGTGGTGGTACGCGTGGGCCACGAGAGCGGCGAGATGCTGGTTACTTTGGTTACGAACGACGACGAGTTCCCCGCGTCGCGCGCATTCTGCCGCGAGCTGGTGCATCGCTGCCCATTCATCACCACGGTGGTTCAGAATGTGAACACGCGCCAAACCAACGTCATCTTGGGCGAGAAGGAGAACCGGCTGTACGGCCCCGGGTTCATTTTGGACACGCTGTGTGGGCTGAGCTTCCGTATCTCGTCGAAGTCGTTCTACCAGGTGAACTCGGAGCAGACCGAGGTCCTGTACAACACCGCCATCAACCTTGCCGGGCTTGACGGGACGCAGGACGTCATCGATGCCTACTGCGGCACGGGTACCATCGGCTTGGTTGCGGCCTCGCGCGGTGCCCGCTCGGTGGTAGGCGTCGATTCGGTTGAGTCGGCCATTCGCGACGCCCGCGAGAACGCTCGCCACAACGGCATCGAGAACGCTCATTTCGTGGTGGGCGATGCAAGCGCGTTCATGCGCGAATTCGCCGCTGGCGACGGTTCGGCCGACGAGGGGGTTTCTTCAGACGGGGATTCCTCGACGAACGCTGGCTCCGCGGAGGGCGAAACCGTTGTGTTCATGGATCCGCCCCGCGCGGGTTCGACCGAGGAGTTCCTTGACTCGCTGGCGACGCTTGCGCCCCAGCGTGTGGTTTACATCTCGTGCAACCCCGAAACCCAGGTGCGCGACCTGGCGTATCTGCAGAAGCTCGGCTACAAAACGACGAAGGTCGTTCCCGTGGATATGTTCCCGCATACCAACCACGTCGAGACGGTGGCTTTGGTCGTCAAGGGCAGGCAGGGGTCGGGAGGCAGCGCTCTTGCTCGGGCCGCTTTCCTGCGCTGACGTCATCTCGCCTGTATACTTATTTGAATCGACTGCCTTCAGGAGACGACGGCTCAGAGGGGCTGGGGAAGTGAGGCAAACGTGAGGTATCCGGAACTCATCGCGCAGGGCGAGACCATCGGGTTTCCTGCGCCATCGTTCGGCGCGAACATCGAGCCCTATCGAACCGCGTTCGACCATGCTCTTGAAGTGCTTTCGGGGCGCGGTTACGAAGTGAAGCCAGGCCCCAACGCATATGCGGGCGACGGCATTGGCATTAGCTCCACGCCGGAAAGCTGCGGGCGCGAGTTCACCGAGATGTACTGTGCCGACGACACCGCCGCGCTTATCGCGTGCGGAGGCGGCGAGCTTGCGTGCGAAACACTTGCCAACGTCGACCTCGATGCCGTGCGCGCGGCGAAGCCCAAGTGGTTCGAGGGCTACTCCGACAACACGAACCTCACGTTCACGTTAACCACGCTGTGCGACGTCGCCTCGGTGTACGGCCCCTGCGCCTCGACGTTTGGCATGGAGCCGTGGCATACGTGCGTCGAAGACGCGCTTGGCACGCTTTCCGGCAGCAGTGCTTTCTTGGATGAAGGGGGCATTCCTCACATCGTTGCGAACAGCTATCCGCGTCACGAGGTTGAGGGGTTGAAGGATGCCGAGCATCCTTTGGCGCCCTACAATTGCACTGCGCTTTCGCTGAGGCGCGTGCTTTCGAACGGCGAGTTGCGCATCGGCGATGGCGCCGCGTACATGGAGGGCCGCTTGCTGGGCGGCTGCATGGACATTCTCGCCATGTTGGTGGGAACGCGGTTCGACCAAGTGAAGGCATTCAACGAGCGCTATGCCGACGATGGCGTCATCTGGTTTTTGGAATCGTGCGATTTGAACCCCATGTCCATTCGTCGCGCGCTTTGGCAAATGGAGAACGCCGGCTGGTTCGACAAGGTGCGCGGTTTCGTGCTGGGCCGCCCGCTCTGCGGTGCCGAGCCGTTCTTGGGCTTGGACGCGTATCAGGCTGTGTGCGGTATTCTGGAGAAGTATCACGTGCCCATCATCATGGATGCCGATATCGGGCATATTCCCCCGTCGATGCCGTTGATCTGCGGAAGTTTCGCGAAGGTCACGTGCATGGGCAACGATATTTCGATCGAACAGATTCTAAGATAGGAAGCAGGTATGGACGTTCTTTCCAGCGCACGCGAGGTCATCGCCGCGCGCGGGCTTGCAACCGGCGAGACCCCGGTGCTGTTAATGGTTTCGGGCGGCTCCGACTCAACCGCATTGGCGTACATCGCCGCCGAGCTTGTTCGAGCGGGGGGCATCGGCCCTGTTGCCATGCTTCACGTTAACCATAAGCTGCGTGGCGCCGACGCCGACGACGATGCCCTGTTCACGGCTCAGCTTGCCGATGCGCTGGGGATCCCTCTGTTCGCATGCGAGATCAACGTATCGGACATTGCCGCTACTGAAGGCGGCAACATCGAGGCCGTTGCGCGTCGTGAGCGCTATGCCGCAGCGCACGATGCGCTGGTCAGCCTGTGCCGCCACGTGGGTGCGCCCGTTTCCGAGGGGCGCATTTTCACGGCGCACACTGCCGACGACCGTGTCGAGAACTTCTACATGCGTTCGATCGTGGGCACGGGCCCGGGCGGCTTCCGCGCTATGCGTTACCTGAACGGCCAGGTGGCGCGCCCGCTTCTTGAGGTCGGCCGACAGGACTTGCGCGACTATTTGCAAGAACGCGCCGATTCGAATCGGCTTGTTATACGCGACGGCCAGGGCGCTCTCTGGCGCGATGACGCCACCAACGAACATACCGACCGCTTCCGCGCGTTCGTTCGCGCCGAGATTGTGCCGGACGCCAAGGAGCGCAACCCCAAGCTCCTGCAGACTTTGACGCATACCATGAACCTGATCGCCGACGAGGATGAGATGCTTGAGTCGTACGTCGATCAGCTGATGATGTCGACGGTGAAGTGGGAGAGTGTGCGCCCCGGTGCCGATCCCGATTATGTTGACGGTTGCCTTGTGCTGCCCGTGTTTGCCCATGAGCCGTGCCCGATCCAGCGCCGTCTGGTCACGCGCGTGCTGGGTTTGATCTTGGGAGCCGAGGCTCGCATAGAGGGCTCGTCCGTCGAGGCGGTTTTAGGCGCGGTCGAAACCGAGGTTGCGGGCGATGGTAAGGCCACAACTGGCATCAAGGGCGGCTACGTTGCCAACATCCAGGGCGACTTGGCTGTTTCCGCCAACAAGCAGGGCGTGCGCATCGAGCCCATGGCCGTTTTCCGTGCCCGTCGCAAACGCTTGTAGATAGCCTGCGCGCATGCGCGCGCTTTTGCGGTAGAATCCGCCTGAACCAAACGAGATTTCGAACATGACTAGTGAGGGTTTGCCGATCATGCAGGAAGACAACGAGCAGATGCAGCAGCAGGACGATCAGGCCTCTGAGCAGGCAGGCGAGGGTGCTGCCGAGGAGTCCATCGCCTTCGATATCATTTTGGCCAGTAACTCGCCGCGCAGGAAGCAGCTGCTTGAAGATGCTGGCGTTAAGTTCACGGTGCATGCTGCCGAGGTTGACGAGTCGCTCGAACCCGACGACATTGCTCAGCCCACCGAGGCTGCGAAGAAGCTTGCCGAGCGCAAGGCCGGTGCGGTTGTGCAGGAGATCCTGGGAACGCCCGGTTTCGTCGGCTCGATCATCGTATTGGGCGCCGACACCATGGTCGTCCACAATGGCACCATCTTCGGCAAGCCTCATAACGCTTCCGAGGGAACGCATATGCTGCGCACGCTTTCGGGCGACACGCACCAGGTTCATACCGCGGTGTCGGTATGGCTGGTTCATGCTCCCACTGAAGAGGACGTTTCGCTTGGCTACCGCACGTTCGTGGACACTGCGCACGTTACGTTCAAAGATCTTTCCGATCAGGAGATTTCGGAGTATCTGAAGAAGGGTGAGTCGTACGACAAGGCCGGCGCCTATGCCATTCAGGGCGAGGGTGCGGCGTTGGTCGAGCGCGTTAACGGGTCCATTTCCACCGTCATCGGCCTTCCCATCGAGCGCCTTCTGGCGGAGTTCCCGGATATTGCGGCCGCGAAATAGGGCAACGGCGCCCGTCGATCTAGCCGAATCGCCACCCATTTTGCTCGAGTTCTGACGTTACGCATTTGTGACTCGCCATAAAAATCCCCAATGGTACACTGTTAGCTTGTATTAATAGGCGAGGTGCACCATGCTCAATGGGCGCCAACCTCAAGCAAAAGGGGATATCGTGCATCCAGATATCAGCGAAGTTCTGTACACCGAAGATCAGGTTCGCCAGCGTGTTGCCGAAATCGGCGCGGCGCTTACCGAGGAATACGCCGACGTTGCTGAACGCGGTGAGGGAATCGTCCTGCTCAGCGTCCTGCGTGGTGCGGCAATCTTCATGGCCGACCTTGCGCGTGAGATCAAGGTTCCCCTGGAGATGGACTTCATGGCGGTGTCGTCTTACGGCAACGGCGTGAAAAGCTCCGGCGAGGTGAAAATCGTCAAGGACCTTTCCTCAAATATCCGCGGCAAGCACGTCATCATCGCCGAGGACATTCTGGACTCCGGCCTTACCCTTAGCTACCTGCTGCGCAACCTGCAGTCGCGCCAGCCCGCCTCCATCGAGGTGGTCACCCTTCTGCGCAAGCTCACGCGCCAGCAGGCCAAGATCAACTGCAAGTACGTCGGCTTCGAGTGCCCCGACCAGTTCATCGTCGGCTACGGCCTCGATTATTCCGAGCGCTACCGCAACCTTCCGTACATCGGCGTTTTGAAACCTGAGGTTTACCGTTAATGGCTCCACAGCGAAACAAGAAGAACAACAACGAAACCAGCGGGCGCACAGCAATCATCGCGGTTGCCGTGTTCCTGATCGTGGCCGTGCTGGTGGGCAACCAGTACCAAGGTCTTATGACCAACGGCGCCGATCAGCGCACCACTGACACGCTTATCACGTCCGAGTTCCTGCAGGCGGTCGAGCAAGATCGCGTCGAGTCGGTTGTCTACGACGCCGGCAGCTACACGGTCACGGGCACGTATTACCCTGCGGCAACGGCGGGTTCTGCGGCGCTCAATGCGTTCAACAGCGCATTCAACACCATGAACGCCGCTGTCTCGCAGTACAAGTCCGATGCAGGGCGCGGCCTCACGGGCATCGCCACCTCATCGCTTGATGGGGCGAACTTGGGCGAGCTGCACAACTACACCACCACCTATGTGGGTCAGGAATCGCTTGCTCAGCTCGTCGCGAAGCACCCGCAGACCTCCTACCAGGTCAAGCTGCCGTCGCAGTGGACCGAGGTTCTTGGCACCATCCTTCCCATTCTGATCATCGGCGCATTGCTGTACTTCTTCTTCACGCAGATGCAGCGCGCCAACAACCAGCAGATGGGCTTCGGCAAGACCAAGGCCAAAAAGGCAGTTGAAGAGCGCCCCGACGTCAAGTTCGCCGACGTCGCCGGTGTCGACGAGGCTGTCGAGGAAATGCAGGAGATCAAGGATTTCCTTGCCAACCCCCAGAAGTACCAGTCTTTGGGTGCTAAGATCCCGCGTGGCTGCCTTCTGGTTGGCCCTCCGGGCACCGGTAAGACGCTGCTCGCGCGCGCCGTTGCAGGCGAGGCGGGTGTGCCGTTCTTCAGCATTTCCGGTTCCGACTTCGTCGAGATGTTCGTCGGTGTCGGCGCAAGCCGCGTTCGCGACCTGTTCGCTCAGGCAAAGGAAGCTTCGCCTTCCATCATCTTCATCGATGAGATCGACGCCGTCGGCCGCCAGCGCGGTGCCGGCTTGGGCGGCGGTCACGACGAGCGCGAGCAAACGCTGAACCAGTTGCTCGTCGAGATGGACGGCTTCGAGAAGAACGACTCTGTCGTGCTTATCGCCGCAACCAACCGTGTCGACATCCTTGACCCGGCTCTGCTTCGCCCGGGCCGCTTCGACCGCCAAATCACCGTCGACGCGCCCGATGTCAAGGGCCGCGAGTGCATCCTTCAGGTTCATGCCGCCGACAAGCCGTGCGGTTCCGACGTCGACCTTCAGAAGATCGCTCAGCTCACCCCGGGCTTCACGGGTGCCGACCTGATGAACCTCATGAACGAAAGTGCCCTTCTTACCGCACGTCGCGGCAAGAAGATCATCACCATGCGTGAGGTCACCGAGTCCATGGAGCGCGTCATCGCCGGTCCCGAAAAGAAGGGCCGTGTCATGAACGCCGACACCAAGAAGACCATCGCTTACCACGAAAGTGGTCATGCCCTGGTCGGCCACTTGCTTGAGCATGCCGATCCGGTGCATAAGATCAGCATCATCAGCCGCGGACGTGCGCTTGGCTACACCTTGTCCATCCCCGACGAGGACAAGATGCTCAGCAGCTACAAGGAAATGCTCGACCAGATGGCTGTCTTCATGGGCGGTCGCGTGGCCGAGGAGATCTACCGTCAGGACATCACCACCGGCGCATCCAACGACCTGGAGCGTGCAACTAAGATCGCCCGTGCCATCGTTACTCAGTACGGCATGAGCAAAGAGCTTGGCGCTCAGGTGTTCGGTCAGCCCAACCATGAGGTGTTCCTTGGTCGCGACTACGGCAACACGCAGGACTACTCCGAGGCAACGGCACGCCGTATCGACGACGAGGTCGCACGTCTTATGCGCGAGGCTCACGACCGTGCTTACGAGATCCTTAGCTCGCACGCCGACCAGATGAACCTCATGGCCAACGTCCTTCTTGAGCGCGAGACCGTCGATGGCGAGGCTTGCCAGGCGCTTCTTAACAACACCTGGGATGACTACCTTGCCCACGAGGACGAGATCATCGCCATGCATGAGCGTGAAGAGGCCGAGGCACGTGCCCGCGACGCCGCTGCCACGAACCTGTCCGAGGTTCCCGAGACCCCTGCAGCTCCTGTGGCTTCCGCGGAAGTCCAGCCTGTCACACAGGCTGTTTCGGTTAGCACACCTGCAGCTGACGCTTCGGCCGATGCCGATATGGCGAAGAACGACCCAGGCTTCGTGCCGCAGGCCCCCGTTGCGCCGCAGGCCCCTGCAGCCAACCCAACCGATGTTGAAGATCGTCCAGGAAAGGACAACTAAATAATGCTTTGGCGTTGTTCCGGTTTCCAATTCGATGACAGGATGCCCATTATCATGGGCATCCTTAACGTTACGCCCGATTCATTCTCGGATGGCGGCCGCTTCTCTAACGTCGACGAGGCCGTTGCCGCTGGCAAGCAGATGATCGCCGACGGTGCGGTCATCATTGATGTGGGCGGCGAGTCCACGCGCCCTGGCTCTGCCGAGGTGACGGTTCAGGAAGAGATCGCTCGCACGCAGGATGTCGTGCGCGCTCTGTCCGAGGCTGGCATTTGCGTCAGCATCGACACGCGTCATTCCGAAGTTGCGCGCGCTGCTCTCGAGGCGGGCGCCAGCATCGTAAACGACGTCTCGGGCTTCCGCGACCCCGCCATGGTCGATGTCGTCGCTCAAAGCGATTGCGGCTTGGTCGTCATGCACATGAAGGGCGAGCCTGGTACCATGCAGAACGACACCACCTACAACGACGTGGTCGTCGACGTGCGCGAGTACCTTCGCGACCGTGCCGCTCAGCTTGAGGAACGCGGCATCGCTCACGATCGCATCTGCGTCGATCCGGGTCCCGGCTTCGGCAAGACGGCAAGCCAGACGCTTGAGATGGTGCGCAATTTCCAGGAGTTCGCACGTCTTGGTTACCCCGTTATGGTTGCCGTTTCGCGTAAGAGCTACATCGGAGCGGCATATGGCATCGATATTCCGGCCGATCGCGATCAGGCTTCGGCCGAAGAGGCTCTCATGGCTTGCGAGCTTGGCGCCAGTGTCATCCGTACGCACAACGTGCCGCTTACCGTCGAGGTTTTGAAAGGCCTGCGCCCCTTCTGCGTTCTTTCGCTTGGCAGCAATGTGCCGCTTGTCGCGAACGAGGGCGAGGAGCAGGCGGGAAAGATCGCCATCCTGAACCATGTCATCACCGATCTGTGCAGCGTGCCCGACACTCAGATCATCGACATTTCCAGCTTCTATGAAAGCGAGCCTGCTTATCTGGAAGATCAGGACGTTTTCGTGAACGCTGTTGTGCTGGTTCGCACCGGTGTGCCGCCTAAAGAGCTGCTGAAGTACCTGCATTCCATTGAGAACAGCCTGGGTCGCGTACGTGAGGTTCCCAACGGCCCGCGTACCTGCGACATCGACATCGTCGACTATCAGCTCTACATCGTGGACAACGATATCCTCACGCTGCCGCACCCCCGCGCGCTTGAGCGTGACTTCGTGGTGAAGCCCCTTGCTGAGATCCGCCCCGGCTACGTGTTCGCCGACGACACTCCGCTTTCGTTTGACGGCGTGAAGTACGGCAAGGCCACGCTTATCCCGAACCCGCAGTTCTAACTATCGGCAAGGGAGGTTTGCCATGGCGTTCCGTATTGTTCAGCACGATTCCGTTCCAACCACGAACGACCTGATCAAGGACGCCATCAAGCAGGGCCAGCCCGAGGGGCTGGTCCATTGTGCATTCAAACAGACAGCTGGTTATGGAAGACAAGGCCGCACATGGGTTAGCCCCTATGGTGGCCTTTACGCTTCGTTCTTGCTTCGTCCCGATGTTCCCGTCGAGCAAATCTCGACGATTGCCCTGGTTGTTGCCTTGGCTGTGCGTGACGCGATCGTCGATGCGGTGAAGTCGTGTTGCGCGACTGTTGACGGCTCGATGGGTGATGATCGCCTAGGTATTGAAGACGCGGTTGAAGTTAAATGGCCGAATGACGTGGTGTGCGACAGCGGCAAACTCTGCGGTATTTCGTCGGAACTCGTTCGCGGTGCGCTGTGCATCGGGATAGGCATCAACGTGTTCGAGCCGTTCGGGTCGATGTCTGTTTCGGGGAAGAACGTTCCAGCGTACGTGGCTGATTTCGTCCCCGGCGTCAATCGTAAGCTCCAAGTTGATTCCTTAGACGATGCGCAGCGCGATCTGCTTATCCGCGTGCGTGATTCGTTGGTTTCCTCGTTTGAGCGCTATTATCGCATGTGGGAGAGCAATGGCTTCGCCGGCTGCGTCGATTCTTTCCGTTCGTGCATGACCATGCTTGGCTCGCGGGTCGAGATCGTTGCCGTTGACGGCGCGCCGTTGTCTTCAGGCGTGGTGCAGGGCGTTGCCGATGATGGGAGGCTTGTCCTTCAAGACCATGCGGGCTCTTTTGTTTTCGTCTCGTCGGGTGAGGCCCATATTTCGCGGATTTCTTAAGATTCGGAACTGTTCGGAGTTTCCGAAATCATGGAATTTCAATTAAGCGATACTGGTGATGTGTCGCACATATAGACCCAATTTGCAGCGTAGTTATAATAAAGAATTGTCGAAAATTCAGGGAAGAAAGAACTACGCCTATGTCTTCAAGCATGTCACCTGCGGAAATGGAATCAGAATCAATTGAGAAGAAGCCTGCCGGCAACGCTGGCGGCGAGCATCATGACAACGACGAAAAAGTTAACAGGATGGGCACGGGAAAGATCTGGCCGCTCGTTATCGAATTCGCCATTCCTGCAATCATCGGCATGCTGGTGAACGCTGCGTACAACCTTATCTCTGCGGCCTTCCTGGGTCAGGCTTTGGGTACCATCGGCGTTTCCGTCACGCAGGTCGCTCAGCCTATCATGACCGTCTTCTTGGCCATCGCCATGATGGTCGGTGCGGGTGGCAACGCGCTGTGCGCATTGCGTCTGGGTGCCGGCAAGCACGACGAGGCCGAGCATGTTCTGGGCAACACCGTCACGCTCAGCGTGATCATTGCTGCGATCGTCGCGGTTTTCGCCATGTTCCCCTCGTTCCTGGATTGGATCCTTACCATTTCCAGCTGCACCGAGGAAATCCGCCCGTACGCCGCTATCTATATTCAGATCATCTGCTTCGGCTATGTCCTGCAGTGCATCGGCTTCGGTGTGAACAACTTCATCCGTACTGCCGGCGCGCCGAACCGCGCACTGTTGACCATGGTCATCGGCGCCGCAGTTTGCATCGTTTGCAACTATCTCTTCGTTCTGGTGTTCGGCTGGGGTGCGGCGGGCAGTGCTGCCGCAACGCTCGTCGGCCAGGGCGCTTCCTGCGTTTCGGTTCTGTGGTACTTCCTGTTCACGAAGGGCTCGCCGCTTAAGTTGCGTCGTCGTTGCCTGAAGCTGAGCGCTCCTATCTCCAGGCAGATCTTCGCTCTGGGTGCTGCAAGCTTCTGCGTTCAGATCGCCGCTGCCATCCTGAGCTTTGCAACCAACTTCCTGTTGGTTAAGTACGGTGCCATGAGCGCCATCGGCGAAAGCGCCGCATTGGCCTCTATCGGTTTGGTCCAGCGCGTTGGCATGTTCGCGGTTATGCCTCTTATCGGTGTGGCCACTGCCGTTCAGCCTATCCTTGGCTTCAACTACGGCGCCAAGCTGTATGGTCGCGTTCGCACCACGGTGTTCGACGGCATGATTCTGGCGACTATTTTCTCGGTCATCATGTTCGCCATCATCCACCTCTTCCCTGATGAGATCATCGCTTTCTTCGGTCTGACCGACCCGTCGCTCATGGAGTTCGCGGTATTCGCGCTGAAGGTTCAGATGCTGATGATCCCCATCGTCGGCGCCCAGATCGTCGGCTCGAACTACTTCCAGGCAACCGGCCAGCCTACCAAATCCATCATCCTGTCGCTGTCGCGTCAGGTTCTGATCTTGATGCCTCTGATGTTCATCCTGCCCGAGTGGCTTCCTACCTTCACCAGCTTCTCGGCGCTCGACAGCATCTGCATCGCCATGCCGATTTCCGACTCTCTGTCGTTCATTCTTACCGCGATTTTGGACGTCATCGAGCTTCGTCGCCTGTCGCACATCGAGCATCATCAGCCCGCTCCGCAGTATTAAATCGTCTGTCGGCTCGCGAAATAAAGCTAGTGAGAGAATCGCCCGTGTGTTTACGCGGGCGATTCTGTTGTTTCGGGCGTGTTAGGAACGTGTAGGGAGTTGGTCGCAGCTATTGCGCAGCTTGCCGCGCAGTGGGTAACATCTCGCTATTGCGTTCGTTTCGACAAGCCTAAGGAGGCTTCAGGATGAGTTCTGCTAGCAAGGTTCAACCCTTGACCACAACCGCTTCGCGCACGCGTTCGCTTGTGTTCGTTGCTTTGTGCGTCGCGATCATGGCCGTTTCCGCATGGGTCACGGTGCCTATCGGCCCGGTGCCCATCACCCTGCAGATGTTCGCCATTGTGTTCAGCATCCTGGTGCTTACGCCCAAGCAGTGCATCGCGGCTATTTGCTGCTACGTTTTGTTGGGTGCCATCGGCGCGCCGGTCTTTTCGGGCATGCGCGGCGGTTTCGGTGTTCTTGCTGGTCCGACCGGTGGTTTCATCTGGGGTTTCGTTCTTGGCGTTATCGTTGCTGTGGGTTTGCTTGCGCTGTTCCGCTCGCGCGGCATCGACAACGTCTTCGTTGCCGTGCTGGTTGGTATCGTGTTCACGGTGGTCTCGTACGCATGCGGCACCGTTCAGTTCATGAGCATCGCCCACGTCGACATGATGGGCGCCCTTGCGGTGACCGTGTTCCCGTTCGTTTTGCTTGACTTAGGCAAGATCGTTTGCGCCGCCCTGGTTGCGCGCGTGGTCGTGCGCGCCGTTCCTACTCGCTAATCGAGGGGATGGCGACGATGAAGCAGGCGCCCCCGTCGGGGAGGTTCACTGCTTCGACGGTGCCGTCGTGGGCTTCGACGATCGACTTGACGATCGCGAGGCCCAGGCCCGTGCCGCCGGTGTTCCTGGCGCGCGAGGAGTCGGTGCGGTAGAAACGCCCGAACAACAACTTGGGATCGATATCCCCGAATCCAGTGCCGTCGTCCTTAACTTGGATGACGGCATTTCCATGTAAGCCCGAAAGCTCGATGGTGATATGCCCGCCGGGCTCGATGAACTTGGTTGCGTTGGCCACCAAGTTAGTAAGCGCCTGCTTCATCATGTCGGGGTTGCCCAAGATGTCGGGGGCCTCGCCCACGACCTGAGCGTTTGCCTGGCTGTCTTCGATGATGGGGCGCAGAGCGTCAAGCACACCTTGCGAAAGCTCTCGAAGATTGATGCGCTGCAGCGCCATGGCGTTGTCGTCTTCTTCGATGCGACGCAGGGTGAGCAGATCGTTGGTCAGGCGCGAAAGGCGTTCGCTTTCCGAGATGATGATGCCGCAGAACTTCGCATGAAGCTCGGGCGGCAAATCGGGGTCTTCCAGCATTTCGGCGTTTCCCCTGATGGCGGTAAGGGGCGTGCGCAGCTCGTGGGCAACATCGCTGATGAACTGCGACTGCACGTTCTCGCGGCGCGCGAGATCGCTTTTCCTTGAATCGGAGGTTTTGATCAGGTCGCCGATAAGCTCGGACAGCTCGTCGCTTTCGCGCAGGCGTCCGTCTGGTTCGAACGATACGTCCTTGCCGTTCTTGTAGGCCTGGGTTTTGCCGATGAGCAACCTCAGCGGCTCAGCCAGGCAGTGCCCGATGAGGATGCTGATGACGAAAATGAACAGCGCGATGGGTGCGATGACGAACACGCAGGTCCACGGGATGCTGTACACGATCATGCAGAAGGCCAGCGCGATAGCGGAGCCTAGGATGCACAGAAGCAGCGACAGCAGGGCAAAATATGTTTCCAGACGGCGCGTGGCGCTCACTCCCCGTTATTTCTTGAAGCGGTAGCCGTAGCCGCGGACGGTTTCGACAAGCGAGGGGTTGTAGCCGGCTTGCTCGATCTTGTCACGCAGGCGCTTGATGTGGGTGTCGACCGTCTTGGTTTCGGTGAGGTACTCCCAGCCCCAAGCATCGCGCAGCAGGTCTTCGCGGGACACGACGTTGCCGGCGTTCTTCATCAGGCTGGCAAGCAGCTCGAATTCGCGCGGGGTAAGGTCAAGCGCGCCGTTTGCGCCCTTCGCGGTGTGGGCGTCTTCGTCAAGGGTGAGGCCGCCTGCCGCGATGATGTGGGCGGATGCAGCGAAGTCACCGCTGCCGCGACGGATGAGCGCATGGACGCGGGCGATGAGTTCGCGCACGCCGAAGGGCTTGGCCAGGTAGTCGTCGCCGCCGATTTCAAGGCCGATGACCTTGTCGACTTCTTTGTCGCGTGCGGAAAGGAACAGAACGGGGGACGAGCTGATGGCGCGGATCTTGCGGCAAAGCTCAAGGCCGTCCATGCCGGGAAGCATGATGTCCAGGATATACAGGTCGTACCTGTTCTGCTTGATCATCTCGAAGGCGGTTTCACCGTTATCGGCGACGTCAACCTGATAGCCTTCCTTCTTCAAAGCGTAGCTGACGAACTCGGTGATGGACGATTCGTCGTCGACGACCAGGATGCGTTTTTGTGCTTCAGTCATTTCGTAGCCTCTCTTCGAAGCCGAACCTGCAGGGGTCAAGGTTCGTTCTTATGGTTGCTATAATAGCGTTCCGAAAGGCGCACGTGCCGCGACAGTTGCGTCGTCAACCGTATTCGAAAGGGTTTGTTGGGAACATGTTGCTTGTCATCGATGTGGGAAACACTCAAACCGTGATGGGCGTCTACGACGGCGAGAACTTGGTCCATATGTGGCGATTGGGGACTATCAAGACGAACACCGCCGACGAGCTGCGTTTGAAGGCTCTTTCGCTTCTTAAGGCCGAAGATATTCCCGAAGAGGGCGTTCACGGCTCGGCATTAGCCTCGGTTGTTCCCGCGCTGACCGATGCTTGGGTTGATGCATTGGAGCAGATGCTGGGTAAGGCCCCGCTGGTGTGCTCGGCGGAAACGGCCGGATCGCTTTTCAAGACCGATTATCCGAATCCGTCCGAGATCGGCGCCGACCGCATTGCCGATGCCGTTGCGGTGAAGAGCCGTTATGGCGCGCCCGTTGTGGTGGTTGACTTCGGCACGGCCACGAACATCGAGGTCATCGACAAGAACGGCGTGTTCATCGGTGGCATCATCGCACCGGGCGTTCAGACGTCGGCTTCCGCTTTGTTCTCGCATGCCACGAAGCTAGCGGCCACCGAGCTGATTGACCCCGGCACTGCTATCGGCCGCTCATCTTCCGAGGCCATTCAGATCGGCATCGTCCGCGGTGAGGTTGCCCGCGTGGACGGCTTGGTAAGCGGCATCTTCAAACAGTTGGGCTACACCGCGCCGGTCGTCGCAACGGGCGGTCTTGCCCCTCGTGTCGCCAAGGCGTCAAGCACCATCACCGATACGAACTCGCAGCTGACGCTTGAGGGCTTGCGCTTGATCTTCGAGAGCGCGACTGCGAAATAGCGCGTGCCGATACGTTTGCTAGCAAAAGGAAAGGCGTGGTCTCAGGGAGGGGCCACGCCTTTTGCGTTCGGTTGTTTTGCCGCTGCGGTGCTTAGGCAGGTTGCGATCGGAGGTAGAGCGAGCTACAGAACCTTGCGGGGCTCGGCCGTGAAGCTGTAGAAGGTTGCGGTGGCGTTGTCCAGGCGCATGGCGCAGGTGTTGCCGTCGCCCGCCTTGTACATGGCTTGCAGGTTGGGGTACTCGTCCAGGATCTTCTGCTCGATAACCGGGTCGTTGGTGTCGACGCCGTCTGCTTCGATGCGTACCCACTGGCTGCCGTCGGTCGCGAAGTCGCAGATTGCCAAACGCGGATGCGCCGCGATCTCCTTCGCCACGTTCTTGGTGCGGCCGGTTTGGATGTAGAACTTGCCGTCGATCAGCGAGAAGGTTCCAAACGGGCGGACCTGCGGGTTGCCCTCTTCGTCAACGGTTGCCAGGTAGTAGGTCTCGTTCTTCTTCATGAACTCCAAAAGCTCTTCCATGGGTCCTCCTTTGATTGGGTTCGGAAACAAGACGATTATAGTACGCGTCAGCGAACTTATTGAGGTGATGGTGGCACTTCTGAGATCGTGTGGAAGCGATTGCGAGTTTGGACGCGAGGCTCCTGGCGTGTCCGTTGGGATCAAGGTTTCGGGTGGCCCGCGCTGGCTGCGCGCGGTCGCGTCAGTTCGTGCGCCCGGCCTCCTGTGTTAATACTGGCGATTGACCGGCCCGACGGGTGCTCGGCGGCGTCATTTGCTATCATGAGCGGGTTAAACTAGCCTGCGCTGCGTCGTGCACGCGGCGCTAACAGCCAAGTAATCGTTCCCATCGTTTATGAAAGCAGGTTCGTGCAGATGACCCAGCATGTGTCAGAACACGATGTGCGTGATATCGCCGAATACACGCGCATCCACCTGGACGATTCCGAGGTCGCTCAGATGACCGTCGATTTGAACAACATCATCGACAGCCTGAAGCCCATCACCGAATACGATCTTGAGGGCGTTGAGCCCACGTTCCATCCCATTGGAAGCCTTTCCAACGTCATGCGCGACGATGTCGAAGTGCCCGGCTTCTCTCAGGAAACGGCGCTCGAGAACGCTCCCAAGCAGCAGGATGGCTACTTCCTTATCCCGTCGATCCTTGGTGAGGGAGGCGATCGCTAATGGCAGTTCAGAACGATTTCGCAACCATGGGCGTCCGCCAGATCCAGACCGGTCTGGCCAACAAGGAGTTCTCGGCACGTGAGGTCGCCGAGGCTTCGCTTGCGCGCATTGCTGCGGTCGACGCCGATGTCCATGCGTTCCTCGAGGTTACCGACGAGCTTGCGCTTGCTAAGGCTGCCGAGCTGGACGCCGCCATCGCCAACGGCACCTTTGCCGAGATGGGCCCCCTTGCCGGCGTGCCCGTCGCATTCAAGGACAACATGAACCAGATCGGCACGCATACCACGTGCTCGTCTAGGATGCTCGAGAACTACGTCTCGCCTTTCACTGCAACGTGCGTAGATCGCACCGTCAATGCGGGCGGCATCCCGCTGGGCAAGCTGAACATGGACGAGTTCGCGTTCGGCTCTTCCACTGAAACTTCCGCCTTCGGCCCCACCAAGAACCCATGGGATCTCTCTCGCGTTCCCGGCGGCTCTTCGGGTGGCAGCGCCGCTGCTGTTGCGGCCGGCCTTGCAACTGTCACGTTGGGTTCCGACACCGGCGGTTCCATTCGTCAGCCGGGTAGTTTCTGCGGTGTCGTCGCAGTCAAGCCCACCTACGGCATGGTTTCCCGTTATGGCGTCGTCGCCTTCGGCAGCTCGCTTGACCAGGTTGGCCCGTTCGCCCGCTCGGTCGAGGACGCGGCGCTTGCGCTTAACGCCATCACCGGTCACGACCCGCTTGACGCAACCAGCCAGGATGTCCGCACCGACTTCACGGCCAACTTGGCCGAGGGCGTGCGCGGCATGAAAATCGGCCTCGTCCGCGAGTTCATGGAAGCCGAGGGCCTGCAGCCCGAGGTTCGCGCGAAGATCGAGGACGCCGCCGAGCAGCTGCGTCAGCTTGGTGCCGAGATCGTCGAGGTCGATTTGCCCAATGCTAAGGCCGCTATCAGCGCATACTACGTGCTTGGCCCGTGCGAGGCTTTCTCGAACCTGTCTCGTTTCGACTCGGTTCGTTACGGCTACTGCGCCGAGGGCCACGCCGATCTGGGCGGCCAATACGAGGAGTCGCGCGCAAAGGGCTTCGGCATCGAGGCGCGCCGCCGCATCATGCTGGGCAGCTACCTGCTTTCCGCGGGCGTGTACGAAAAGTACTACTACCCGGCGCAGCAGGTGCGCACCCTCATCACGAATGACTACGTCGAGGCTTACAAGAAGTGCGACTGCATCTTGGCTCCGGCTGCTCCTCGCACCGCGTTCAAATTCGGTGAGATCTCCGACCCCACGTCGATGTACCTCTCCGATATGTTCACCATTTCCATCAACATCGCCGGCAACGGCGGCATGAGCATGCCTTTGGGCCTGGGCGCCGAAAGCGGGCTGCCGGTTGGCGCTCAGCTTATCGCGCCGCAGTTCAAGGACCAGAACATGCTGCGCGTCGCTGCCGCGCTCGAGACCGTCTACGGCAAGGCACCCGTTGCGCCTGCGTTCGCAACGGCAAAGGGGGCTAACTAATGAAGAAGCTCAACGAAGTTCTTGAGGATTGGGAGGCCGTCATCGGCCTTGAGATCCATACCGAGCTTACCACCCTTGAAACCAAGATGTTCTGCGGCTGCAAGCTTGAGTTCGGCGCAGCCCCGAACACGCACACTTGCCCGGTTTGCCTGGGTCTTCCCGGTGCGCTGCCCGTGCCGAACAAGGCCGCTATCGAAAGCATCGTGCTGGCCGGTCTGGCCACTAACTGCGACATCGAGAAGCACACGATGTTCTACCGCAAGGGCTATATCTATCCCGACATGTCGAAGAACTTCCAGACCACCCAAGGTCCGAAGGCCTTCTGCATGCGCGGTTATCTTGACCTTGACGTCGACGGCAAGGCCGCCGGCGAGCGTTATCACCTGAACGACCTGGCCGAGGGCGAGTCCACCGAGAACATCGTGCGCACCGCCGACGGTTACACCGCGCACGTGGGCATCACCCGCATCCACATGGAGGAAGATGCAGGCAAGATGATCCATATCGGCGGCGACGAGGGCCGCATCGCTGGTGCCACGCATTCCCTGGTTGATTACAACCGCGCGGGCACGCCGCTTATCGAGCTGGTCACCGAGCCCGACCTGCGCACGCCTGAAGAGGCGCGTCTGTTCATGCAGAAGCTGCGCCAGATCTTCCTGGCAATCGGCATTTCCGACTGCTCCATGGAGGAGGGCTCCATGCGCTGCGACGGCAACGTGTCGCTGCGTCGTCGCGGTTCCACCACGCTTGGCACCAAAACCGAGCTTAAGAACCTCAACAGCTTTAAAAGCTTGCATGATGGTCTTGAGTACGAGATCTGCCGCCAGGCCCAGGTTCTTGAGGAAGGCGGCCAGATCTATCAGGAAACCCGCCACTGGGATCCGTCCATGAAGCACACTATCGTGATGCGCGTGAAGGAAACGGCGGACGACTATCGCATGTTCCCCGACCCCGACCTTGCTCCGTACGATCTGAGCGATGAGTTCATCGAGAACGTGCGTGCCAAGCTTCCCGAGCTTCCCGACCAGAAGGCCGCTCGTTACGCCGCCGATTTCGGTCTGTCCGCATACGACGCCCGTCATTTGGTTGAGCAGCCGTTTACGGTTGAGCTGTTCGAGGGCGGCATGAAGGTTGCCGCTGAAGCTGGCAAGGACGTTGCGAAGTTGGCCAAGCCGCTTGCCAACTTGGCACTGAACGACGTTACCGCTTACGTGAACGCGAACGACGGCATCGACTTCGCTTCTATGCCGTTGACGCCTGCTCGCGCCGTCGAGCTGATCGAGCTTCTTGCCGGTGACACCATTTCGTCGAAGCAGGCCAAGGAAGTGTTCGCTGCAGTTCTTGACGAGGACAAGGACCCCGCTGCCATCGTCGAAGAGCGCGGTATGAAACAGGTCTCCGATACGGGCGCCCTTGAGGCTATCGTCGACGAGGTCATCGCTGCCAACCCTGACGAGGTTGCCCGCTACAAGGAGGGCAACACTAAGCTCATCGGCTTCTTCGTCGGCCAGTGCATGAAAGCTTCGAAGGGACAGGGCAACCCCAAGCTGCTGAACCAGCTTATTGCCAAGAAGCTGGGTTAAGCGGCTCAGCCAATGCTGTGAGTTCGCAGCTGTTGCTGCGCCCCCCCACGGATCTTTTTCGCGCTCGATGTGAGGTTTTGCGCCTTGCACCGAGCGTTTTTTTGTTTGTGTCGGCTAGGTATAGCAAATAATAATAGAAACTATTATCAATAAGTCTTCCATTCCTGCACTACGCGATGTAGCATTTGAGACAGATTCCAAAAGCAACTACTAGAGGGGGTTGGAATGGAAGCATTGACCGATGTTGTGCTGCTCTCGCGCATCCAGTTCGCGTTGACGGTGGCATATCATTTCATCTTCGTGCCGTTGTCGATCGGCCTTGGTCTGATCACGGCTATCTTTGCAACTAAGTACTACCGCAGCAACGACGAGAAAGACGGCGACGCGATGCGCTTCTGGGTGCGCATCTTCACCGCGACGTTCGCGATCGGCGTTGCCACGGGCATCACGATGGAGTTCTCGTTCGGCACCAATTGGGCCGACTACTCTCGTTTCGTAGGCGACATCTTCGGTGCTCCGCTTGCCGCTGAAGCTTTGTTCGCGTTCTTCCTGGAGTCCGTCTTCCTGGGCGTGCTGTTGTTCGGGCGCAACAAAGTGTCACGCAGGTTCTACACAGTGTCGGCATGGCTTGTTTGGGCCGGATCGTGCCTAAGCGCCCTTTGGATCCTCATTGCTAACTCGTGGATGCAGACCCCTGCCGGTGCCGAGCTTGCTTCCGATGGCTCGAAGGCGATCATCACCGACTTCATCGCCGCGGCGTTCAATCCTTCAACGTTGCCGCGCTACACCCATGTGGTAGTTGCTCTGCTGATCTTGGGTTCCTTTGCCGCTATGTGCGTTGGTGCCTGGTACATGCTGAAGGGCAAGCATGCCGACTTCGCGATGAAGACCGTGCGCGTGGGCGCGGCGGTTGGCATCGTGGCCTCGTGCGCGCTGATCGTGACGGCACACGCCTCGGCTGTTCGAGTTTCCGAGGAGCAGCCCACGAAGCTTGCCATGATGGAGGGCATGTACGCCGACGAGGTGCCTCCGCTGTATGCCATCGGTTGGGTTGATGAAGAGAACAAGCAGGTCATCGCGCCGTTTTCGGTTCCCGGCGGGACCAGTTTCCTTGCAACGGGCACGTGGGATACCGAGTACCAGGGCTTGGACTCCCTTGCGAAGACCGAGCGTTACGGGGATCTTGACGTTGAAAGCGCCCCGGTCAATTTGGTATTCCAGTCGTACCACCTGATGGTTGCCATGTACGGCTTGATCATGGTCACGGCGATTCTGGCGATCGTGTTCTCGTTCCGCGACGGCAAGATTCGCTCGATGCGTTGGCTTCAGAAGCTGCTGGTGATCTCGCCGCTGTTCCCGTTCCTTGCCATTCAGGTTGGCTGGATCACGGCGGAAGTGGGACGTCAGCCGTGGGTTGTGTACCCAGGCGCGTCAAGTCCCGATGGCGTTGCGCTGCTTACGCAGAACGCCATCTCGCAGTCCGTTTCTGCTCCCGAGTTGCTGACGACGTTGGCTTTGTTCGCGGTGGTGTATGTGTTCCTGTTCGCTGGGTGGGTTCGCGTGATTTCGCATCTCATCAAGCGAGGCCCGGTTTCCGAGATGGCTGAATCCGCGAAGCACGCGGTGAAGGATGGTGAGTAGCATGAGCTTCCTTGCAGTGTTGTGGTTCTTCCTAATCTTCGTGTTGATTGCCGGGTACTTTGTTCTTGATGGATTCGACCTGGGTGTGGGCGTTTTGTACCGCGCGTTGGCGAAGAACGAGTCCGAGCGCGCTTTGCTGCGCCGCAGCATCGGCCCGGTGTGGGACGGTAACGAAGTGTGGCTGCTTACGGCTGGCGGTGCTTTGTTCGCGGCGTTCCCGGCTGCGTATGCCACGACGTTTTCGGGGTTCTATCTGGCGGTCATGCTGGTGCTGTTCGGTTTGATCGTTCGTGCCGTCTCGCTTGAGTTCCGTGCGCACGATCCCGAATGGGGTAAGGCTTGGGATGCGTGTTTCATGGTGGGCTCGTTCCTGCCTGCGCTGCTTTTGGGTGTGGCCTTGGGCAACGTCATTGCCGGTATCCCCATGGCTTCCAACGGCGATTACTCGGGCGTCCCCTTGCTTGGGTTGCTGTCTCCGTTCACGCTGACGGCCGGTTTGCTGGGTTTTGCGATGTGCCTTTCCGCTGGCGCTGCCTGGGTGGCGCTGAAAGTCCGTCAGGGTTCTGACGTTCATGTTCGCGCCGAGAAGCTGCGTCGCTCGTTCCAGATTGTTGCGATCGTCGTGTTCGCGCTGGCCACGGTGCTGGTGTTCGCGGTCGTTCGCCCTGAGTTCGCCTCAGGCATGCTTGCGGCGAGCACCGTGTTTGCCGTTGCATTCGTCGGTTGCATGGTTGCTTCCATTGCGCTGGGCGGGAAGGGCGCCGATCTTCCGGCGTTCGTTCTGCAGTCGGCTGCAGCTGTGTGTCTGGTTGCGCTAAGCGCGACCACGCTGTTCCCGAATTTGGTGGTGGCTTCTCCTGGCAGTGTTGGCGCCTCCATCACGTTGATGAGCGCCGCCTCGTCCGACGCCTCGCTTGCGTGGATGACGGGGATCGCATGCGTGGGCGTGCCGCTGGTGCTGGTTTATCATGTCATCGCGTATCGTGTGTTCGCGGGGCGCTTGGATGACGAGGGTGTGGCTTAAATGGAACCTAAGCTGTACGCGAAATGGCTTTCGGTGCTGTGCGTGGCGATGGCTATCTTCGGAACCGGTGTCATGCTGATAGGTTACAAATCTCCGACATTCGGGCTGGTGGGAACGGTGATCGTGCTGGTTGTCGGAGCGGTGCTTCTAGCGCTTAAATCCCGTTGAGACAGTGTTCGATATGAGAATGGGAAGATGCCCGTAATTGGGTGTCTTCCCATTTGTTTTTGCGCTGGGGATGCATTGAGATCTGTCGTTTAAGTTGATATACTTGTTGATATACTTGTCTGGTAGATGTTAGGAGGAATCATGCCGCAACTGTCTTTATATGTAGACGACGAAACCATGGATCTCCTTCGCAAGAACGCCGATGATAGAAACGTGTCGTTGTCTCGGTATGCGCGCGATCTTATCCGCGACCGTGATTTCGGAGCATGGCCTGATGGTTTCTGGGATATCTACGGAGCATTGGAAGACGATTCCTTCGTCGTTCCGTCCGAGCTCGATAGCTCGCTTGACCAGCCAGTTGATTTTGATGAACCCTGCTTGCAGGAGGCTTGATGTATTATCTCGACTCCTGCACGTGCATCGAGCTTCTTCGAGGTAAAGCTCCTATTGCATACAAACTAATGAGAAGAAGCGACCCGCGTTTGTTTGCTATTCCCTCTGTGGTCGAGGCCGAGCTCATCGTGGGCGCCCTGAAAAGCCAAGATCCTAAAGGAAATGGGCTGCTGCTCGAACGTTTCCTTGTTCCGTTTGCAATTGTCCCGTTTGATTCGGCTTGCGCAAGGGAATATGCAACCATTCGCGCGCATCTTGAGACCGCGGGAATGAAGATAGGACCCAACGATCTCATGATTGCGGCTATGGCTCGAAGTCAGAACGCCACGCTCGTTACAAGCAATGTGCGTGAGTTCAAACGCGTTCCTGGACTTCGCATTGAGTCTTGGTGCGACGTTTCGCTAGTTTAGGTGTTGAAGCAAGCAGCGTTTCTCTAAGAGGTGATACCTAGGTATCACCTCTTTTCTTTTAAGAGGCGTTATCTTGTCGTTATCGATCGAAACACCAGTTCAGCAAAGAAAAAATCAAGCAAAACCTAAGAAAAGCGGCCTTGTGGTTGCCTGGGTTCGTGCGCTTTGAAGAACGGTTATTCGACGGTGTATGGATGGAGAGATAGGAGAAATCATGCCTCAGTCAGTCAATCTTACCGGCACCCTGCGCTACAACCCCGACGAGTGTTACAACGGCTACACGCTGCTTCCGTGCAGCACCGTGCATTCTGGTAAGGGCGCTGTTCTTATCGACATGAACGGCAATGTCGTGCAAAAGTGGGAAGGTGTTCTTGGTGCTTATGCCAACATTCTCTTCCCTGATGGTTCCATTATGGGCACTTCTGGCATCAATCCCGGCCATCGTCACGACGATAAGGATCTTATTCATGTCGATTGGGATGGCAATCTGTTGTGGAAGTGCGATGACATCACTGAAGTTGATCTTCCGGACGGTACCGTCGTTCCTTCTGCGCGACAGCATCATGACTTCCAGCGTCATGGTTGCCCGACGGGCTATTACGCACCGGGCCAGGCTCCGGAGATGGACGGTAAGACCCTGTTCTGCTCGACCAAGATGGTCGATCGCCCGGACATCACTCCTCATCCCATCGCCGACACGTGGCTGGTCGAGGTTGATCATGATGGCAATGTTGTTTGGGATTGGCTGATTACCGATCACTGGGACGAGATGGGCTTCAGCGAAATCGGTAAAGAGGTTTACTACCATACCCCTATTCTCCACACAGCTGGCTACACCAAGGAAACCTATTTCAACAACTGCGCTTACCTTGGCCCCAACAAATGGTACGACGCCGGCGACGAGCGTTTTAACCCTGAGAACATCATCGTCGACATCCGCAGTTGGAACGTGATGTTCATCATCGACAAGAAGACCAAAGAGATCGTTTGGCGTTTGGGCCCCGACTACGTTAGCGATCCTCGTCTTCGCAAGATCGGTGCCATCATCGGCATGCATGAGGTTCATATGATTCCGAAGGGTCTGCCGGGCGAGGGCAACATCTTGATCTTCGATAACGGCAGCCAGGCTAACTTCGGTAATGCGACTCAAGTAGCCCCAGACGGCGTATATCCCGATCGTCGCGGCTACTCCCGTGTTCTGGAGATCGATCCGACTACCTTCGAGCTTGTTTGGTGCTATGGCGAGGACAACATGTACCAGAACGAGTACTTTTCGATCAACGTTAACATGCACTTCTACAGCGCTTACTGCTCTGGTATGCAGCGCCTTCCCAATGGCAATACGCTTATTTGCGAGTGCATTGGTGGCCGTGTGTTTGAAGTGACCCCCGAGAAGAAGATCGTCTGGGAATACGTCGATCCTGGCCTGTTCACCTTCCGTGCGTATCGTTATCCCTACAACTACCTTCAGCGTAATCTTCCCACTCCGTCCGAAAAGCCTGTTGTTCCGCCTGCGCCGTCGGCGCTCCGTCTGGAGAATTTCACGAATGACCACTTCATGGAGGACTTCTACGGCGAACAGAGCCGCTGGCTTTAATCGCTCGAGTCAGGCTGTTGTTCTTGGTGAAAGCGGTAAGTCCCGCCAGCGATCAATGGCGGGACACACCGCGACGCAAAGCATGGCCTGGTGAAGCGGTCGGTTCGTGAAACCAAAAGGGGGTTTGCGTTATGTCTGAGTCTATGAATTTAAAAGCGGCGGTTAAAAATAAAGATGGGGAAGGCGGAGGTTTTCCCCAGTGGGCTAAAACCATCATCTTCTTCGTCATCATGTTCGGATTCGGCTTCCTTCCAGCTCCAGCTCCCATGACGCATTTGGGGATGAATGCCGTAGGCATCTTCTTGGCGATGATTTACGGTTGGACAGCGATTGGCATGATCTGGCCTTCCATTGCCGGCATTCTCGCAATGGCGCTTCTGGGCGTTATGCCTCTTGGCCAGGTGCTGTCTTCGGGTTGGGGCGGCGGCGTCGTAACCCTTTTGCTGTTCATGATGATGATTGCAAAGAATCTCGAGAAATCAGGCATCAGCAAGTTCATTGCTTTGTGGTTCGTGTCGCGAAAGGTTGTTCGCGGCAGGCCGTTCGTGTTGCTGTTCTTCTTCCTTGCCGCAGTTGCTCTCGTGTCTTCGCTTACCAGCGCAGTGGCGATGGTGTTCCTGGGTTGGATCATCCTTCAGGATATTTTGTCCGAGGCGAAAATCGAAAAGTTCGAATCTTTCGCGACTTTCTCGATGATCGGTGTTGTTATGGCGTCTTGCCTGGGCAATGGCCTGTTCTCCTTTCGTACTGTAGGCGCGGTTGCGTTTGGGGTCATGTCTAAGGTTAGCGGCGTTGTCCTGAACGACTTCGTTTTCGCGGCCTGGGAATTCGCGATGTGTTTCCTGCTCCTTGCCGCGTACGTGTTGTTGGGCAAGTTCGTATTCCGTTGCAACGCCGACAAGGTCGCTTTGATCGATGGCTCATATTTTGACGGCCTTGATCTTTCGCTCGACCGATCGCAGAAGGTCATCCTCGCTTTGATGATCTTACTTGTCGTCGTCATGCTTGGACCAAGCGTTCTTCCAAAGGATTCGGCCGTATACGCCCTGCTCTCTTCGTTGGGATCCAATGGCGCTGCGGCTTTGATATGCCTTTTGATGTGCATTATTCGCGTCGATGGCGAAGCTCTCATG
>CAKUNS010000023.1 GCA_934668515.1 uncultured Eggerthellaceae bacterium | reverse complement strand
AAATCTTTTTGATTGTCCGAAAGAGAATCTATCGAATTTAGATTCACACCCATCGAAATCAAACCTCTCTAGTGAAATCGGAAACAAAGGTCATTATGGACCCCTGACCCATCACTACGTTAGCCGGCATCCAACTAAATCAAACAGATACGACGATTTTTATTACTAGCAGTCTATCGGGAATCGATCTGATTTTGGGTACAAAAATGCCCTGCACTATTAATGCAGGGCATTAGATTCAATTATTGAACAGGAACGACAACGACGTGACGTTCGGATCCTTCACCCTCGGAAGCAGTCTCGACACGAGTGTCATCACGAAGAGCAACATGGATGATACGACGCTCGTACGGAGTCATTGGACGAAGCTTAACGCTTCGATGAGTCGCAGCCGCTTTCTTTGCGGAAGAGCGAGCAAGAGACTCAAGCTTCTGACGTTGACGGCTCTTATACCCTTCAACATCGACAACGATCGGATAACGGAAGCCAATGATGCGAACCGTAATGACGGAAATCAAAAACTGGAGAGCATCAAGGGTGCGACCATGACGACCAATAAGAACCGCAAGATCGTCACCGGTGATATCAAGGATAAGCTCACCGTCGTCACCCTCATATTCGTCAATGGTGACCTCACCAACATTGAAGTATTTAAGGATGTCCTTCAATGCAGAAATTGCAGTGTCGGCAACGAAATCAAGCTCTTCATCAGACAGCGGCTCATCAGCAGAGTCAGTCTCCTGATTCAAAACCTGATCATTGATTTCAAGTTCTTCAGACATGACAAGCTCCTTATAGGGAAATAAAACTTAGTGAGATGTTTCACGTGAAACATCTCACTCCGTAAATTAGCGCTTCTTGGTCGGACGCTTTTTCTTAACCTTGCGAGTGACGTTGACCTCAACGGGCTTGATCTCTTCAACAACTTCCTTCTCAGCATCCTTTTTCTTCATGATGCGCATGGAAATCTGCTGCTGTGCGAGGCCAATCAGAGAAGAAACGCCCCAGAACAAAAGAACGCCTGCGGGGGAGCTCCAACCAATCCAAAGCATGAAAAGGCTCATGACGCCGCACATGATAAGAGTCGTGTTGCGCTGCGGGTTATCCTTCTGACCCATCTGCATAAGAACCATCGGAAGGAAAGTAGCGCCAGCAAAGACCAGAAGAAGGATGACATACGGGAGGAAGGCACCAAAACCCATGGAGAACGTCGAGGAAGGAGAGTAAACCAAGTTCGGAACCAGATTGAAGAAGCTGTAGTCCTGATTACCCAGACGTTCACCCATTTCACGAAGAACCTGGAAAAGGGCAATGAAGATAGGCATCTGCAGAAGCATCGGCAAGCAACCTGCAAGCGGGTTGAAGTGAGCTTCAGCATAGAGCTTCTGCATTTCCTCCTGCATACGCTGGGGGTTGTTAGCGTACTTAGTCTGAATCTCGGTCATCAGCGGCTGAACGCGCTGCATCTGATAACTGGACTTCGTCTGCGTATGCATAAGCGGGGAGATCAACAGACGAAAGATAACCGTAACGACGATGATCGACATTCCCCAGTCATGAAATAACGGATAGAAGAATGAGATGATCGAGAATATAAAGTCTTTAAACACGTCCCACATTGAATGAAATACCTTTCTCTATATCCAAAGAGGATCACGGGACTGGATCGTACCCATGACCGCCTCCCGGCCGACACCTGAGAATTCGTTTTGCCGTCAATGCAAAGCCTTTAATGAAGCCGTACTTCTTAAAAGCGATCAAACCGTACTGAGAACAAGTAGGTACGAATCTGCAGCAAGACGGAAAAAGCGGCGAAATGCAAATCTGGTAAAAACGAATTAAGGCAACAGCGATGAATACTGGAATCCTACGAATCAAAGATAGGAATGAAGAACAGACCCGTTTCATTACTTATGAGCCCTTTTCACCGCTTTGCGGAGAGAGGCGGAAAGATCATCGTAAGACGCATCATTGATGTTTCGGCGTGCGAGAAACACAACATCCATCCCATCAAAGGCATCAGCAGAATCGCGAAAAAGAGCTCTCATTCGACGCTTTGCTCTATTGCGCCAGACTGCATTGCCGTTTCTTTTTCCAGCAACAAAAGCAGCACGTCCATTACGGCCGTGCTGCTTTCCATCGCTTAAAACTATGAGCGTAAAAAAAGGCGTATTGATTCGTTGCCCGTTTTCAAACAAATTCGAAATCTCGGCGCTGGATTTAATGATATCCAACGAAGACTCCTGTTAAACGGTCAGACGCTTACGACCCTTGGCACGACGAGCAGCGAGTACGCGACGGCCGCTTTTGGTAGCCATGCGTGCACGGAAGCCGTGGCACTTAACCCTTTTACGCTTGTTGGGCTGATAGGTGCGCTTCATTTAAATCCCTTCCAAACAACAATCAGTGCAATCACGAAATTATACCCGTTCAACGGATAAAATCAAGGTAATGCCCAACCCGGCATGAGTCTTGAACCGAATTTGACATGCCTTTACATTTTGATTCTCAAAATCAAGAAAGCAAGCTTAGTTTTCCTTTGTCGGGAATAATCCATATATTACGAGATAGAACCTGCATTTTGACTCGCCAAAAGCAGCAAACACAACATGCTGTGATCTAGAGGGTGTAAGTTGTGATGACGACCACCCACAGCCTTAATTCCAAAGCGAAAACAACTAAAAAAAAGGCGCCGCCAAAACACCTTGGTTCATTCAGGGAATTAGAGGCTTAACCGCCGCTGCTCGAGGATCACGTTTTGAAAACGTCGTCGAACCCGATCCCGGCATAGATCTAGTTTTCAAAGAGAATTGAATCTTTTCGATAATTCAATTCGATTGTTGAAAATCAACCTCGTTTTCAATCACCAATTCGAACATCGATGAAATTCGAAATTCAAACACTTCGAATTTCGAAAAAGTTAGCCTTCGTTTGGTGGAAAACGTGGAAAACTCGCATAACCGCACGTAAAAAAGTGGAAAACTACAACGGTAAAAGAAAGTCAAGTGAAATAAAGGGGTTGATCATAATCGCCTTCATCAGGGGTAATAGATTCGGTATTTAAAATTCATGTCTCTGAACTGGGTTTTTATAAACAAAGGAATTAGAATTCAAATCAAAATTTCTTTAAAATCAAAGTAATAGTTAGCTATATTGAACTATTTGAAACCATCCCTAACAGGGTAAATAGACTGTTTTATCCGCGATTCAAGCCTCCCTTTTTCCAGATTTCGAAATAGTTTTCCTCATTTGAGCTTCCAGACTTTTCAAAGATTTCCACATTTCCTGAATTAATTGTTGAAAACTATCTAAATCCCCAGTTCAAAGATTGATTCTGAAATTCAATCAAGTGGAATTCGAACGTTGGAGAATAATATTTGCCCACGTCGCAAAGGTTTAGTGGAAATGATTGGTTACAATACAAACTGAATTTTCCTGAATCTTTGATTCAGATGGAATGAAAACCTGAAAAACGAGAAGTAAACGCAGCTCAAATGAACGACACAGACATTAACAACGAAACTCAGTTCAACTTTGATTTCGTCAAGAGCGTTGCGCGGATTGCCTGCTACGACGACTTCAAAGCGGCACCGCGTGTGACGGTGATAGAACCGGCACCCACCGACGAATTCATCATGAACCTTGCAACGGCCACTTACGAGCAGTCAAAAATGCTCGGTGGAAAGATCCCTTTCACCATCATCAAGGAAGTTTCCGAGAACTTTATCCACGCGCGCTTCCAAGAGATGACCATCTCGATCTACGACGAGGGGAACACTATCCGCTTCGCCGATCAAGGTCCGGGCATTAACGACAAGGACAAAGTGAAAATGCCCGGCTACTCCTCCGCCATCGAGCCAATGAAACAATACATTCGCGGCGTTGGATCGGGTTTACCCATCGTCAGGGACTACTTCGAAGAGAAACATGGCTCGGTAACGATAGATGACAACGTCCAAAGCGGCGCCGTTGTTACCATCAGTCTGAAACAAAGCAATGGAGATGAGCGTGAGATGGTAGAGGATGGGGAAATCCCAACCCACGCTCCTCGTTACGACAACACCGTTCAAACAGGTGTCGCGCCAGAACTGCCACTTTATCAACAGCAGGGTTTCACGGCGCCGCAGAACGTAAATCAAGCACCAAGCTACACCCAACAACCGGGATATCAGCAGACCTATCAACAACCTGCTTACCAACAACCGGCATTTCAACAAAACAATTATCAGCAACCGCAGCCTTTCGGATATCAAAACCAGCAACCCGTAATGATGGGCAACGGCGGGCGTGCACCTATGTATGTGCCGATGCCGACCATCCCGACGATCTCCGACAAAGGGAAACAGTGCCTGAAAGCCCTTATGAACGGTGCCTTGGGCGTTTCCGAGCTTAACGAGCTGACGCAAATTCCCAACTCCAGCGTGCATTACGAGCTCAAGAAACTCGAAGAAGCGGGCTTGGTAGAAGTGACAGTGGGTAAAAAGCGCGTCCTCACTCAAACCGCTTGGAACATCATGGATTTCATTTAGCCTGATCAAAGACGGAATTCTGTAAAGTTTTCCACATAAACGCAGTACATGATAGAATCGGTGGAAAACCCTCCACCGATAGAACAGCGCGGCCTTACGCGCTTATCGATATTAAGAAGGTAGCTATGGAAGAAAGCGAGCGCCTCGCTCAGGAGTGGGCACGGGTCACCAACCAGATCAAGTCATACGACGGAATCGACCCATCCCAGATCAACGCCTTTTTCTCAAGATTGAAGCCGCAGGCAATGAGTAAGGGATTCCTTATGCTCACCGCCGATACCGACTTCATAAAAACTTGGATCGAGCGCCATTACGCAACCTTCATTGCGCAAGCCTTGAAGGATCTATACGGCGTCGACTTCACGGTGTTGATGGAAGTTGACGTGAATCAATCATCCGAGCCACAAGTTTCCAACTCACTCCAAAAGCAAGTTAGCCCGCAACCGCAAAGCGCGCCTCAACCGTCCGCCCCGGTGCAGAACACCATCCAAAACGCAGCACCGCTCCAACAGGAAGCTCCTGCCTCCCAAAGCAATCAAACAACGGGCGGCATCGCATCAACCAGTTTTCAAACACCGGTCGCTCAACAAACCGATCCCGCAACCCCAACCGAGGCCGAAAGCGAGAACGCCGAGAGGGATTCGTCTTCCCCAACGTCCTCCCTCACTTTCGAAAACTATGTCGTGGGCGCCTCAAACAGAATGGCGTATTCGATGGCGGTAGTCGTTGCCGAAGAACCTGGCGGCGATCCATCACTGAACCCGCTGTTCCTTTACGGCCGGTCGGGACTGGGTAAAACCCATCTACTGAGAGCCATCCAAAACTACATCCAAAGGAACATTCCGCATCTGAAGTGCGTGTACGTCGACTCATCCCAGATGATCGACGATTACACCGACGCTGCACTTTCCCATAACTACAAAGAGTTCAAGAACAGGTACGAAAGCGCCGACGTTCTTCTCATCGACGACGTTCAGGCCTTCCAGGGCAAGAAGCAGACGCTCGACATGTTCTTCCAGATTTTCAACAACCTTACAACGCAGGGCAAACAGGTTATCCTCTCTGCCGACCGTGCGCCGAAGAACATCGACATCGACCAACGTTACACAAGCCGATTCAATTCGGGCGTGACGATCGACATCCTTCCTCCCGAATTCGAAGTCAAACTCGGCATTGTTAAAAATTTCATCAGGGAATACAAGCGTGCCGAGGGTGTTGAAGGCCAGCTTATGAGCGATGAAGTGCAGGATTACATCGCCAAGAACTCAGGATCGAACATCAGGGAGCTGAAAAGCGCGGTCACGAACGTAATCTTCCAGGCTAAGGCATTCGGCAAAGAAACTTTGTCTCTCGATGAAGTCAAAGAGCTGCTGAAGAACCACTTCACTGGCGGGGCAACGAAGAAACTGACAATCGCGGACATTCAAAAGCAAGTGGAAATCTACTACAAAGTCAGCCATGCCGATCTGATCGGGAAGAAAAGATCGCGTAACATCGTATACGCGCGTCAAGTTGCCATTTACCTTTCGCGCCACATGCTTGACCTGCCGTTTAGCTACATCGGCAAGAGCTTCGGCGGCAAGGATCACACCACCATCATGTACTCGGTTACCAACATCGAGGAAAAGATGAAGGAAAACTTCGAGATACACGAGGAGCTAGAGTCAATCAGGCAGATGATTCTGGAAGCATAAGTGTGAAACAACCGTTGATAACGCAGGGTAAGGTTGTTGAAAAACATGAATATCGGTGGATTGATAATTTAAGCGATAAAACCTGTTGAAGACGGTAAATGGTTATCAACAGATTCAAAAGACCTAAAAACAAGAATTGATCAGGCGCTTTAACCTTAATCCACTAAATTCACCATGCTTATTACTACTATTATTTAAAACTATTAATTAAAAAGAAGAAGAAAATAATAAGAGAAGAAGGATGAAGCACCCCAGCCAATGAAGCCGGTGCTTCATTTTTGAAAGCAATCTAAAAAGAGGACAGCGATTCTCTTTTAATGCTTTAATTGATCAGATCGATTAAATGCAAAGGAGCACGACGTGAAATTCAGCATAAATCAGACTGAACTGCAGACCGCACTCAATACGGTGCAAAAGGGCGTGGCAACTCGTTCTACGTTACCGGTTCTTTCGGGCATTTACGTCGTTGCTCATGGTGACGAGATCACCTTTCAGACAACCAATCTTGAGCTGTCGATTCAGTTCACTTGTGCAGCACTGGTTGAAGAAGAAGGCAAGGCCGTTCTTCCGGGTAAGCTTATCTGCGATATCGTAAAGAACCTTCCCGACGCTGCGATTCATGTGACGACGGTTGATCTTGAAACCACTATCACCTGTGACAATTCCTCATATTCGATCAAGGGCCTCGAGCCGCAGGACTTCCCCGCATTCCCCGAGGTTGCCACCGGTCAGCAAATCACCGTTCCTTTCGATGTCTTTTCTTCTATGGCCAAACATGTTTGCCATATGGTGTCTAAGGACGAAAGCAGGGCTATCCTCACGGGCGTGCTTATCACCGTCGAGGATAACGAGCTCAGAATGGTTGCAACCGACTCATATAGGCTTGCATGCGTTCAGCGCGAGGTCGCCCAAGAAGAAGATTTCAGCGTTGTCGTTTCCGGTGGCTTCGTATCGGAACTTGCTGGCTTGCCAAAATCGAGCGAGAACATCGTGCTTGCGTTGTCCGAGAATCAGATCGTTGTCTCGTATCGCGGAACCGTGTTCGTTAATCGCCGCATCGAAGGTAAGTATCCTAACTACAAGCAGCTTCTTCCTGATACGTGCGAAACGAGGGTTGAAGTTGGCCTTGGAGCGCTGATTGCAGCTGCTAAACGCGTTGCCTTGCTCGACCAGAGCGGTTCTCCGATTAAGATCACTGCGAATGCCGCAACTCAAACCGTTCAACTGTCGGCCGTCGCTCAGGATGTTGGTTCCGCTCAAGAGACCATTGCCGCGACTGTCGAGGGCAATGACGTTGAAATTGCGCTTAACAGCAGTTACATGCTAGATGGGTTGAACTCGACCAAGGGAGACACCATAGTCCTCGAGGCTCAGTCTTCCATGAAGCCTGGTATCTTCAAGAACGAAGCCGATCTGAATTTCACGTACCTTGTCATGCCCGTCAGGTTGCCTTAAGTTGACGGTTTCAACGCATGGAACTGCGTTTAAGGGACATATCACTCGTTAATTTCAGAAATTACCGCGATTTCACTTTGAATTCGATAGGTGATCTGACGGTGTTTGTTGGGAAGAACGCGATTGGAAAAACAAACCTTCTCGAGGCGATTCAGCTCTGTTCGGCCTTGGATTCGTTCAGGCATCCGAACTCAGCGCAGTTGGTCGCAGAGGGTGAGGATTTTTCCCGCTTGAGTGTCTTAATCGAAGGTGATGCTCGCAAGCTTGATATTGTGATGAAAGTTTCCGCAGGTCGTCGACAGTTCTTTTTGAATGACAAGAAGAAGAGCATCGCCGATTTAAAAGGTACTTTGCCTGCCGTTATCTTTACGCCAGATGACTTGGCTCTTGTTAAGAATTCTTCGTCCCTGCGCCGTGAAGCTCTCGATGAACTTGGATCGCAGCTCACAAAGAACTACTACGTGGTAAAGCACGATTATGAAAAGGCCGTTCGTTATAAGAATAAACTGCTGAAAGAGGAAGCTTCGCCTATTTTCCTTCAAAGCATCAACGACACGTTGTTGACGTGCGGTGCACAGCTTGAGTATTACCGCGCTGAATTGTTCTCAAGGCTCTCGGAAAAATTGACGGCTAATTATGGTCGGCTTTCTAATGGGGAAGCGCTTGAATCGCGTTACATTCCCTCATGGTGTTCGATAGACTCTAGCGATTTTCAAACGAAATTCGACGATCTTTCTGACAAGGACTTCATCAAAAGAAAGATGAGCGAGGCGTTTGATCGAGCATTACCGGAAGAACGCGCGCGCAAGCGAAGTTTGATCGGTCCCCACGCTGATAAGATCATTCTGGAAATCGACAGAAGAAACGTCGCCGATTACGCGAGTCAAGGTCAGCGCCGTAGCGTGGTTCTTGCATGGAAGCTCGCGGAGGTGTCGGTGATCAAAGGATCGTTAAATCAGAATCCGATCCTTCTTCTTGATGATGTCATGAGTGAGCTTGATGGGTCAAGGCGTGAATCGCTTGTCGACCTGGTTGAGGGTGATATGCAGACGTTCATAACCACGACGAATTTGTCTTACTTCACCGATGAGCTTCTTTCTCGTGCATCTGTGGTGGAGTTGCCGGCAACCGAGAATGCGATTCGCTTGTCCTGACGTTTATCTACCTTCGTGTTTCACGTGAAACCCGTGAATCCCGAGATGAAGAGAGGTTCACATGGGGAATTTAAAGAAACAACTCGATAGCGCTTTCTTCTCTTTGGCGGGCGATGATTCTATGGCGCGCATTCACCGTCGTGCTGTCCAGGTGCGCGATGAATTCAAAACTGCCCTTGAATGGGCAAACAAAAGCAACGCGCCCCTTTTTCTTGATCATGTCAACGCGGTGTATATAACGAATAAAGAAGGCGACCAAAAGCGTTTGATTGTCTATCTTGACGACAGTTCGTTCGCAGCTGAGTTGAATGCCCAACGAGAGTTGATTAAAGGGTTCATCAACGGCACATTTCATGAGGAGATCGAGATCTTTGAGATCCATATTTCCCGAAAGGGCCACAGAGAGAAGCATCCTTACCTCGACGAAACGTCACCTGAGGATTTGGGCGCTTTTGGGGTTTCAAGCAACGGAAAGAAAATCTCTGTCAGGAAACTGTCGGAAAATGAAGAGAGATTCGTTGAGGAGACGTCTGGAAAAATAGCTGACAAGCGAATTCATGATGCATTTCTGAAAGCGATGACAGCGGATTTGAAAAGGGAACTGTCTGACTGATAGCTAAAAAGTATTATTGCTGTGTAATTGCGCTTCAGAAGCGAAAAGAACAGGCTTAAAACGGATCTGAACGGCCCTCGCTAATACGCACGTGTGTTAAAATTACTAATCTATCATTGGCATAGCTAAGCAAACGAAGTGGATACCCGAATCGAATTGTTGACTGAATCGATCCGTCTATTCGCCGACTTGACTTGGTGTGCCGTCTGCCCGATTTCTATTCATGGTTAGGAGTGTGTGGTGGCTGACAAAGAAGAAAACTACGGCGCGGATGCGATCCAAGTCCTCGAAGGCCTTGACCCCGTTCGCAAGCGCCCGGGCATGTACATTGGTACTACCGGCCCACGTGGCCTTCATCACTTGGTTTACGAGGTAGTCGATAACTCGGTTGACGAAGCCCTCGCTGGTTATTGCGACCATATCAAGGTGTTCATTCATCCCGACAACTCGATCACGGTCGTCGACAACGGTCGTGGCATCCCTGTTGAGAAGCATAAGAAAGAGAAGATCCCGACCGTCGAGGTTGTTCTTACCATCCTTCATGCCGGCGGCAAATTCGGCGGCAGTGGTTACAAGGTTTCCGGTGGTCTTCACGGCGTTGGTGTTTCCGTCGTTAACGCTTTGTCGTTGCGTACCGAGGTTCGCGTGCGTCGTGACGGCAAAGAATACGAGATTGCTTTCGAACGCGGCAAAACTGTCGAGAAGCTGCATGAGATCGGTTCTGCTAAGGACACCGGCACCACGGTTACTTTCTGGCCCGATCCTGAGATCTTCACCGAGACCACCATTTACGACTACGAAACCCTGCAGGCTCGCCTGCGCGAAGTCGCGTTCCTGAACAAGAACATCAAGATCGAGCTCGTTGACGAGCGTTCTGATCCTAAAGCCAACACCAGCTCTCTTCTGGCCGAGCCGCGTTCCGAGACCTTCCAGTATGCCGGCGGCATCGTCGATTTCACGAAATGGCTGACCGAGGGTAAGGAAACCCTAAACAAGCCTATCTATTTCGAAGCCGAGAACGAGGACGGCACCGTTGAGGTTGCCATGCAGTGGACGTCGACGTATTCCACCAACATGGTGATGTCGTTCGCGAACAACATTCACACCATCGAAGGTGGTACTCACCTCGAGGGCTTCAAACAGGGTTTGACGCGTACCGTCAACGAGTACGCTCGCTCTAAGGGCATCCTCAAGGAGAAGGACAGCAACCTCACCGGTGACGACACCCGTGAAGGCTTAGCTGCCGTTATCTCCGTCAAACTGCATGATCCGCAGTTCGAGGGTCAGACCAAGACGAAGCTTGGCAACACCGAGATCCGCCCGCTGGTTCAGAAGGCCGTCACGCAGGGTTTGGCCGAGTATCTTGAGGAAAATCCGACGGCTGCAAAGCGCATCGTGAACAAGGCAACCCAGGCTTTGAAGGCCCGTGAGGCAGCACGTAAAGCTCGCGAGAATACGCGCCGCAAGGGCGTTCTCGAGTCCCTCTCCCTTCCGGGAAAGCTCGCGGACTGCTCCAGCAGAAACCCTGCTGAATCCGAACTCTTTATCGTAGAGGGCGATTCCGCAGGTGGTTCGGCCAAACAGGCCCGCGACCGCAAGCACCAGGCAATCCTTCCGCTACGCGGCAAGATCCTCAACGTCGAGCGTGCCGGCTTCACCCGCGCGATCGGCTCTGACACTATCAGCGCGCTGATCACTGCAATCGGAACCAACATCGGTGACGATTTCGATGCCGATAAGGCCCGCTACCATCGCATCATCATCATGACCGATGCCGACGTCGACGGCGCCCACATCCGCATCTTGCTGCTTACGTTCTTCTACCGCTTCATGCCGGAGCTTATCAACCGCGGCTATGTGTACATCGCACAGCCGCCTATTTTCGGCATCAAGAAGAAGAATTCGCGTTCGCCGAAGATTGATCGCTACATCTACGACGAGAAGGCTCTGAGCTCCGTTCTCGCCGAGTATCCCGATCCCGACAAGATGGCTGTCCAGCGTTATAAGGGTCTTGGTGAGATGGACCCTGATCAGCTGTGGGAAACCACGATGGAGCCCGCCACCCGCACCTTGCTGCAGGTTAGCATCGACGACGCCGCCGAAGCCGAGCGCGCCGTCAGCGACCTGATGGGTGACAAAGTCGAGCCCCGTCGCGACTTCATTCAGTCGCATGCCCGTGACGTCCGCTTCCTCGATATTTAAGGAGACCATCTAAATGAGTGACGAAACCAAAGATGGCTTTGAGTTCGACGACATGGATGCTGAGAACGAATCGACCGACGATATCCTTAACGATGTTGAGGAAGATGAAGAGGAATTCGTAGACGAGGACGAGGAGACTTCTTCCGACAACGCTATGAGCCACTTTACCGCAATCGCCGAAGACGATGCATTCGTCAACATGCCGAACCCGCACGGCGGCATCGTGAAAGACGCCAACGGCGGTGAAGGCACGATCGTTCGTACCGCATACCTCGGCAAGGAGATGCAGACTTCGTTCCTGGAATATTCCATGAGCGTTATCGTCTCGCGCGCCCTGCCTGACGTCCGTGACGGTCTCAAGCCGGTACATCGTCGTATCCTGTACGCTATGAACGAGTCCGGCTACACGCCGAGCCGTCCCCACATGAAATCAGCCCGTACCGTCGGTGACGTTATCGGTAAGTATCACCCGCATGGCGATACCGCCGTTTACGACGCCATGGTTCGTCTTGCTCAACCGTTCAGCATGCGTGTGCCGCTGGTTGACGGCCACGGCAACTTCGGTTCGATCGACGGTGACTCGGCTGCTGCAATGCGTTATACCGAAGCTCGTCTGGACAAGGCCGCTATGGAGCTGCTCCGCGACCTTGACAAGGAAACGGTCGACTTCCAACCCAATTACGACGAAAGCTTGGAAGAACCTTCGGTTCTGCCTGCCCGTTTCCCGAACTTGCTGGTTAACGGTTCTGCCGGCATCGCAGTTGGTATGGCCACGAACATTCCGCCGCATAACCTTGGCGAAGTGATCGACGCTACCTGTCTGCTCATCGATAATCCCGATGCCACTACCGAAGAGCTCATGAAGGCTCTGCCTGGTCCCGACTTCCCCACGGGTGCCGAGATCATGGGAATCGGCGGTATTAAAGACGCGTACGAGACTGGTCGCGGTTCCATCACGATTCGTGCGAAGTATGAGATCAGGGAGCAGAAGAACGGTCGCAGCCAGATCGTCATCAAGGAGATTCCGTATCAGGTCAACCGCCAGAAGCTCCTCGAGAAACTTGGTGAGCTCGTTCGTGACAAGAAGCTTCCCGAGATCAGCAACATTCACGACGGTGCTGACCGCCACGGCATCGACATCATTATCGATCTGAAGCAGAATGCCCTTCCTCAGGTTGTCATTAACAAGCTGTTCAAGCACACGCAGTTGCAGATTGGCTTCGGTGTCATCATGCTTGCTCTGGTCAACGGCGTGCCGCGCGTCCTCTCCCTGAAGGAAGTTCTTCATCACTACATCGTTCATCAGGAAGAAGTCATCGTTCGCCGTACTCGTTACGAGCTGGCGAAGGCCGAGGAGCGCGCACACATCCTCGAGGGCTTGATCATCGCTCTCGATAACATCGATGAGATCATCAGCATCATCCGCTCTTCTTCAACTGATCGCGAAGCTGCGGCTCGCATGACTGAGCGTTTTGGCCTGTCCGACAAACAGACCGAGGCAATTCTCCAAATGCGCCTGCGTCGTCTGACCGGTTTGGAGCGTCAGAAGATTCAGGACGAGTTGGCCGAGCTTCTTGAGCGCATTGCTTACTACAAGCGCGTTCTGTCCGACCAGAACCTCGTGCACGAGATCATCAAGGAAGAGATGCTCGAGATCAAAGATCGTTTCAACACGCCTCGCCGTACCAAGATCGGCGCAGACGCGAAGGAAATCGATGTCGAAGATCTTATCGCCGATGAGAACATGGTCGTTACGGTTACGAAGGCTGGCTATGTGAAGCGTCTGCCTGTTGCCACGTATCGTTCGCAGAAACGCGGCGGAAAGGGCACTCAGGCCGTTAACTTGAAGGACAACGATTTTGTTGAGCACCTTTTCGTAGCCAGCACCCATTCGTACATGCTGTTCTTCAGCTCGCTGGGTAAGGTGTATCGCCTGAAGGTTTATCAGATTCCCGAGGCTTCGCGCCATGCACGTGGCACTGCCATCGTGAACCTGCTGCCGCTTGAAAAGGGTGAGACCATCGCAGCAGTTATCGCCACGAAGGACTTCCCAGAGGACGAGTACCTTATGTTTGCTACGAGCCAGGGTATGGTCAAGAAGACTTCCATGGCTCTGTATAACCGTACGCGTCGCGATGGCTTGATTGCCATTAACCTTAAGGACGGCGACAAGCTGATTTCCGTTAAGCGCGTCCAGCCCGGCGACATGGTTGTCATTGCTGCCAACACCGGTAAGGCAATCAAGTGGGATGAGTCTGAGGTCCGCGCTATGGGTCGTGGAACGATGGGCGTTCACGGCATCAGCCTTCCGGTTGGTGCAGAGGCTCTTGGTCTTGAGATCGCCCGCGAAGATTCCGAGCTGTTGGTTATTACCGAGAAGGGCTACGGCAAGCGCACCCCCATCGAGGAGTACCCCACGCAACATCGCGGTGGTCAAGGTGTCTTCACCATCAACATGACGGCGAAGAAGGGCATGCTCGCTGATGTGAAGGTCGTTAACCCCGGTGACGAGATCATCATCATGTCCGAGGATGGACTTACCGTTCGCACCCCTGTTTCGGGTATTTCCCAGCAAGGACGTTCGACCCAGGGCGTTCACATCATGAATGTTGCCGATGAGGACAGAGTTTCCGTAATTGCCATTTCAAAGCGAGCCAAGAAGCGCGTTCACAAGAATGAACTCGGCCAAGAGGAAATCGAAGCCGATGGCAAGGATGAAATGTCGGAAGAGGATCTTGACGATTAAGTCGTTGATCGACTGAGGTTGATATAACGCCAGATGAACGGGAGCGTTTCACGTGAAACGCTCCCGTTTTCATTTGCTGAGCAGGGTATTACCATCGGTGTGACCTTGTGTTCAAATTTCGGTAACTTCTCGCATACGGTATTTCATTTAATGAGTCGGGCAGGATATCATTCCACTGACACGGCTGAAGGATGTATTCATGGCAAATGATGTGAAAAGAATCGTCGAAGATAGTGCAGCGGCAGGCGTTAGGAAAATTCAGAAAAACGCCGAGGACGTTCGCACGGTAATTGAGGATATCCACTCAGATCAGGTTGAGGCGATTGCCGATGTGAAAACTCGCGTAGGCGAGTTATATGAGGAAGACAACCGCGTATCAAAAAGGAAGCTTCCTACGGCATTGCGTGTGTTCGGAATCCTCGCGGTGGTCGTAGGTTTGTTTACGATTCCGGTCGATGTCTTCTCTATTCTGGTTCTTAGCCAGGCGATTCGCGACACAGATTTCGCCGCTATGTATGAGATCACCGTGTCGACCCAAGCATTGATCCTGTATGCAGTCAATGCGTTCGTGGATCTGGTACAGACTGTTCTCTTCATGGTTCTTGGCATCCGCTTGGCGCGTAATAAGCGCCGCGGCGCAGCTCGTCTGTCCCAAACCCTCATCGGGGTTGCTGTGGCGTCGATGGTCGTCGAGATGATGACCGAAGGCCTTGGCTGGAACGTGGCTTATGCATTCGGTGTTCTCATATTCTTGATTGTAATGTACACCGTTCTTGATCCGACGCTGCGTGAAGAGCGCATTTTGCAGCGAAAGTTGAAAGCGCTTGAGGATAAGGCTGACCAAGAAGAAGGAATGCTCGGCCGCGATAAAACAGGCGAAGGTTATCTGAAGCTCGACTTCTTCAATCTCTTCTGGCTGTTCGTTATTGCAAGCGTCATCGGCTTGATCTTCGAGTCTGCTGTGTGCCCTTTCTTGAACAATCGCATTGAAAACCGAACCGGCATGTTATGGGGTCCGTTCAGCCCAATTTACGGCATTGGCGCCGTGCTGATGGTAATTCCGTTGAACAAGTTCTACGACAAGGACCCGTTCATCATCTTCTTTATCAGTGCACTTATTGGCGGCGCGTTCGAATTCTTAGTCAGCTGGTTTTTCCAGTTTGCATTTGGTATTTCATCATGGGATTACAGCACCGAGCCCTTCAATATCGACGGCCGCACCGATTTGTTCCATATGGTTTGCTGGGGCGCGTTGGGTCTCATCTTTATAAAATTCGTCGTACCGAAGGTTCTTGAGCTGATCAATAGGATCCCGTGGAATTGGCGCTACGCAGTGACCACCATCTGTGCGACGTTCATGATCGTGAATGCCGGCATGACGCTGATGTCGTTCGAGTGTTGGTACTCGCGTATGGCGGGCGTTCCGATTGATACGCCTGTGGCAGAATTTTTCGACGAGCATTACGATGATGAGTTCATGCATCATCATTTTGCGACGATGTCGATTGATCCTGAGCGAGCGACGCGCTCCTGATCTGGGATTATGTAGACAATTCATCATGATGTGAAAGAAAAAGATAAAAATTCGAAATTAGTGCTTGCAGGAATTTTTTATTAGGGTTATGATAGCGAAGCACTTTTTCAAGGGCCCGTAGCTCAGTTGGTTAGAGCGCACGCCTGATAAGCGTGAGGTCGCTGGTTCAAATCCATTCGGGCCCACCATTTTACTGATAAACGCTCCACCGTGAGCCGAGTTAGCCGGTGGAGCGTTTATTTAAAAAATGGGGCTTTAGCTCAGCTGGGAGAGCGCGGGCTTTGCAAGCCTGAGGTCAAGGGTTCGATCCCCTTAAGCTCCACCAAAAGTAATAGCCGCCTTCGGGCGGCTTTTCTTTTTCTCTTCAACATTTATCAGATCCCCTTCTTTAAGAAAAAATAGCCATGAGGGTTCGAATCGGCAATAAGAATGAGCCGTTGCGTGGTTTCGTTTCGGAAGGATTCGAAATACGTTAGCAGCTAGCGAAACCATCAGCTTTCGCTGATCGATGAGAAAAGGAGTGGAGCGCATGAAATCTATTACTAAGACCATCATGATCGCGGCCTCGGCATTTGCTCTTTGCTTCGGACTTACCGCATGCGGTGGCGGTGGTCAGGCTGCATCAAGCGGCAGCGCCGCAGCAAGCAGCAGTGCGGCAGCCAGCGCTGCAGCAAGTGGAAGCGCTTCTTCCGCTGCTTCTTCTGCAGCTTCGACCGCAAGCAAGGCCACGGATTTCTACATGTTCAAAGCCGAGATGCCTGAGGGCTACGCAATGTGGGGTCCCAATGGTAAGGAGTCCCCGCTAAACATCGTTGAGTTCCGTAACATCGAGAACTCCAACAAGCTTGTTGACGTCGAGATCGACGAGGGTACTGCTCAGGAACAGTTCGACAAGAAGGCTGCTAAGGACAAGTACACGGCAGGTCAGGACGTGAAGCTTGGCAAGTACACCTGGAAGACGCTTGATTTCACGTGGAACAAGCAGCCTAGTGTGGTTATGTACGCTGACATTGCCGACGGTTTGTACGTTGAAGTGACCCTGTATGAGACGACGCTTGATGACGCGGCGGTTAAAGCCTTCCTTGAGGGCGCGGAGTTCACGACTGACTACGAGACTGCTCACAAGGCCGGTATGGACACGACCGTCGAGAAGTTCGCTAGCGACAATAACCTGAAACTTTGGGAAGATAAGAAATAATTCTCAGTTAGATATTCAGTAAAAATCCGAGACCCTTTGCCTGTTTGGCAAAGGGTCCCGTTTCGTTGGCTTTGAGGTGCGATCTAAGCGCAGAAGTTAATCCAACTGGATGCGAGCACCGTCTTCAAACGCCAGCTCGCGTTCTGGGCCGTCAAGCGCCTTGCGAGCTTGGTCGCGCAAGTTGTTCATACCGCTGAGGAATTGACGGTACATAACCAACGTCAAATAACGGCCCTTCTCAGAAGGGATCAAGCAATCCGCATTGTCGACGGCAAAGGCGTGGTTCGCGCGCATGAATGCCATCTCGATGGGAAGTGCACTCTCGATGCTCTTGCCAAACAGGTCTTTGAACTTCTGCTTGTCGAAGCGAAGAGTGTACAACCCCAAAAGGAAGCAGTAACGCATGTGGTCGCGAGGCGAAAGCGCCATTTTGCCCATGATGGACATGCGCCCGCTCTCGATGGTCTTGTTGTACTCCTCAAGGCTGAACGTGTTCACATACACGCCGCCGTTGAGATGCGAGATGGATCCGCTGCCGATGCTGGGATACTCGTCGTACGAGGTCTGCACTTCTTCGGCAGGCAGCTCGATGTCCTGAACGCCGTTTTCATTAAGTCGGTTGAAGGTCCAAACGGTTTCGCGCTTGAACGCCGGGTTCTGACCGCCTGTCAGCCCTTCGTCGAGCATCTTGTACATGCCGAACTCGCGGTTGTAGTCCATCTTGCCAAGCTTTTCTGCCATCTTCTTCGTTGTGCATGAAGAGACGTAAAGCGGCGAGAACGTGGTTTGGCGGCAACCGCATTGCTTGATCATCTCGATGTCGCGTGCGAGGATTTCCTCAGTTTGGGAGGGGAAATTGAAGATCATGTCGACGTTCAGCGAGTCGAAGTAAGGAAGCGCCTCACCGATGCGCTCCATGATCTGAGCACCGCTGCCGTATTTGTTGTATCGATCCATCTGATTAAGCAAGTTGTCGTCGAAGCTTTGAACGCCAACGGACATGCGCTGCACTCGGCCCTTCAGCGCGGAAAGCCACGGCTGGGTGAGGTGATTGGGGTTGGTTTCAACCGCCACCTCGTTGATTGACGGGAACTTGTCGCGCGCAAGGTCGATGGTTTTGCACAGCTCGTCAAGCAGGATGGTTGGCGTTCCGCCGCCGAAATACAGCGTTTCGAAGTCGTAGCCAAGGTCGACCAGCATGAGCATTTCCTTGCGCATGTTCTCAAAATAGCGTCGGGCAACGTCCTCGCGCAGCTTGTATCGGTTGAAACTGCAGTAAGGACAAAGAACCTCACAGAACGGAACGTGCAAGTACAGCATGTACTTTTCGCCGTCTTTAGGTTCTGGCAAATGCGTTTCGCTGGTGGGATTGATTACCAAATGCCCATTCGCGATATTCTTAACGATAGTGGTGAGCATGCGTTCACTGATCACGAGTTCTCTCCCCTTGTGATGAGTTTTGATACCAATGCAGAATGGTACCGCGCTGAAAATCCGCTTGCCAATTTATCTGCACTTTCCAACGGAAAGCATAGGATTACCACTTGACACCGAATAGGTTTGAATTTTGGAGGTTCCGACAGGCGCGCAACAGCGGTTTGCTCCCGTTCCAACACGAATCCAACAGATGATTTCGCGTATCCAACAAGGATTGATCATCGCGTCTGCCCAGCCGTGATAGGATTTCAGGAATCATCGAGGTGAAACGAGGAATCATGAAGCGATCGGAAGCGCTGCGCATGCTTGGCCTGGGGGAAGATGCAACTCCGGCCGAAATCAAAGCTGCCTATCGTGAAACCGCCCAAATATTGCATCCTGACAGATTCGCGTCCAACAAAAAGTTGCAAGAGCGCGCGACCGAGCAGTTCAAGAACTTGCAGGAGGCTTACGACTGCCTGACAGGAAAGTCGGCATCATCTGACACGGCTTCATCAAAATCCGCCCGTTCGTCGAACGCCTACGATTCCATTCGCGAGGCCCAGCTTGCCGGTTTGGCCGCTGCCCGCACGCAGCTTATCAAGCAGCGAGATTATGCAAGCGACGAGCGCAGGAACGGCGCGATCATGTTTCTTGCGGGTGCTGCGCTGTGCCTTGCTTTGCGGAGAATTCCAGCTATCGCAGCCATCGCATCGGCTGCGGCGGTGTGGGGCGTGGTTCAGGTGATATCCTCGCAAAAGACCATCAACACCATTAACGAGAATCTCGATTCGATCAAAAAAGAGAAGGCCGCCATCGAGAACGAGATGGCTTAAGGCGCGCGGCTAAGTCAAAACATCGAAGGGAAGAAGCAAGAGTGAAGCAAGAGAATTTGCGCAACGTTGCAATCATCGCCCACGTTGACCACGGCAAAACCACCTTGGTTGACCGTCTTCTGTGGGCCTCTCACGCATTCCGTGAGAATCAGGAAGTCCAGGAACGCGTTCTGGACTCGAACGATCAGGAACGTGAGCGCGGCATCACCATCCTTTCCAAGAACATCGCCATTTCTTACAAGGGCGTGAAGATCAACGTCATCGATACCCCCGGCCATGCCGACTTCGGCGGCGAGGTCGAGCGCGTTCTGAACATGGCTGACGGCGCACTGCTTATCGTCGACGCTTACGAGGGCCCCAAGCCTCAGACGCGTTTCGTTCTGTCCCATGCTTTGGAATGCGGCTTGCGCATCGTTGTCGTCGTGAACAAGATCGACCGTCCCAACGCCGATCCTGAAGGCGCCGTCGACAAAGTGTTCGATCTGATGGTCGAGCTTGGCGCTTCCGACGAGCAGCTCGACTTCCCCGTCATCTATGCCTCTGCTGTTAACGGCTATGCCCGTTACGAGGCCAACGATGGCAACATGGACATGGTTCCGCTGCTTGATACCATCCTCAAGGAAATCCCTGCTCCCGATGTCGATCCCGAGGGTCCGATTGCTCTTCAGGTTTGCACTGTCGACCACAGCAGCTACGAGGGTCGTATCGGCGTCGGTCGCCTTCACAGCGGCACGATTCGTGAAAAGCAGCAGGTTTTGGTCGTAAGGCCCGACGACGAGCCGTACACCGCTCAGATTCGTAAGGTTTACACCTTCGACAAGCTTGGCAAGGTCGAGGTTCCCGAGGCTTCCGCCGGCGACATCGTTGCCGTCATCGGCATCGAAGACGCCGACATCGGAGATGTCATCACCGATGTCGAGAATCCCGTCGAGATGAAACCCATCGCCGTCGAAGAGCCTACCATGGCCGTCGTTTTCGAAGCTTCCACCAGCCCGCTTGTTGGTCGCGAGGGTGACATCGTCGGTGCTCGTCAGCTGAAAGAGCGCCTCATGCGCGAGAAGGAGAGCAACATCTCCATGCGTATCGATGAAACCGAGGACAAGTCCGGCGTTCGCGTAGCAGGCCGTGGCGTTCTTCACCTGTCCGTTCTCATGGAAACCATGCGCCGTGAGGGTTTCGAATTCCAGGTCGGTCGCCCGCAGGTTGTCTACAAGATCGACGAGAATGGCCAGAAGCTCGAGCCTATCGAGGAAGCCACCGTTGACGTTCCCAACGATTACTCGGGCAAGGCCATCGAGGTTATGGGTACCGCTGGCGGCATCATGGAGGACATGGCGTCCGACGAGAACACCACCCATCTTGTGTTCAGCATTCCGTCTCGTGGCACGATGGGCCTGAAGACCCGCATCCTGAACGCCACGCACGGCGAGGCTATCCTGTTCCACCACTTCCGCGAGTACGGTCCGTACTCCGGCGAGATGACCGGTCGCAAGAACGGCGGCATGATCGCGATGTCCACCGGCAAGGCCGTTGCTTACGCTCTTGATACGCTTCAGGAACGCGGCCGCCTGTTCGTCGGTCCTGGCGACGAGTGCTACGAAGGCATGATCGTTGGCGAGTCTGCCAAGGAAGGCGATATGGTTGTCAACGTCGAGAAGACCAAGAACCTGGGCAACCAGCGCTCCTCGACCGCAGACAAGGCCATTCAGCTTACCCCGCCGCGTACCTTCACGCTGGAAGAGGCTCTCGAGTACATCGAGGACGACGAGTTGGTCGAGGTCACTCCTCAGTCGATTCGTATGCGCAAGCGCTTGCTGTCGGCAACCGATCGTCGTAAGGCCAACAAGAAATAATCGGCGTTGTTGGGTTCCATCAGAATCCATCACCAATTAGATGAAAATCAGCCGCGTGCCCAACGGGTGCGCGGCTTTTTCATACACGGATTAGACAGGCGGTTGTTCGATCAGGCGGGTGTTTATGTACGGTGGACGCATCGACCCAACGGCGGCTCGCGCATCAAGAATGCGTCGATCTGCATGTTGTTTCATGCATGGAATCCACCGTGTGTCACTTGCCGATTCGTTTGTTATGAATCGAGTGTAGCCATATTGTGCAAAGGGAAACCAGCATCAACCAGTGTGCGAAAATCCACAGCGAAACAGTCGCGGCATTGCGTTTAAGTCCGCGTAACTCGGTTCGGAAACGTACTTCAAACATTCAAACGAAGGAACATGCCTGTATGAAATCCTCCAAGATCGCTTCTGCTGTTGTTGCTGGCGCATTCGCGTTTGCTTGTTGCCTTGGCCTTACGGCATGTTCGGGTTCCGCTTCGGGCGATAAAGTTGCGGCAACCGTTAACGATACCAAGATCCTCGAGTCTGACGTGACCGCTTCAGTTGAAGCAGTTCGCGCAAACTACGGTCTTGAGGATGAGGATTCCTGGGGCAAGTTCCTCGCTCAGAGCGGCATGACCCCCGAATCGGTCCGCAGCCAGATGATCGATTCGTATATTGATCAGGCTTTGGCCGAGCAGGGCGCCGCTGACAAGGGCGTCACTGTCGAGGACAGCGAAGTTGACCAGTACGTCAATCAGATGAAGGCCAACTACTCCAGCGACGATGCTTGGCAGAGCGCCTTGAAGGACGCCGGTTTCTCCGAGAAAACTTATCGCGAGCGCATCAAGGAGTCGCTAATCACCCAGAAGCTCACTCAGACGTTCGCCGACGCTGTCACCGACGATTCCCTGAGCGCTGACACCTTGAACTCTTACGCGACCATGTATTCGTCTTACTTCAATGGCGCGAAGAAATCCTCGCACATCCTTTTCGCCTCCACTGACACCGAGACTGCTCAAAAGGTTCTTGATCAGATCAACAGCGGTGAAATCTCCTTCGAGGATGCTGCGAAGCAGTACTCCACCGATACCGGCAGCGCAAGCGATGGCGGTAACGTTGGCTGGGATAAGCTCAGCTCATTCGTCTCCGAGTACACCACCGCGCTTTCTGCCCTTTCGAAGGACCAGGTTAGCGGTTTGGTCACCAGCCAGTACGGCATCCACATCATCAAATGCACCGATGTGTTCCAGCCTGCAGACGGGGAAACCGTCACCTATGATTCCTTGCCTGCGGAATTCCAAAGCACCATCAAGCAGATGCTGAAATCTAGCCAGGGTCAGACCGATTTCCAGAATTGGGTTGCCGAGCAGCGTGAAAACGCGAATATCGAAATCAACGACATGCCCAAGGATCTGTCGTACAACGTTGACATGAGCAAGTATGCAACCGATTCGACCGATTCCTCTGATGCCGAAACCTCTTCCGACGAGTCCGCCGCTGAGGACGACGGGTCTACCGAGGATAGCTCTGCTTCTAAATAAACTCGATAAAGAAAGACGGGTGCCGCCATGGAGTCATTCGCAGAGCAAGGTTCAACCGATCGCGACAAGATCGATGCTTGCGGCGAAACGACCGCCATCGTGGCACCTCCTTTTATTAAGATCACCGACGCCGTGGTGAAACGCCAGGGCAAGACGCTCTTGAGCGTCGATTCCTTTCAGCTTGATGAAGGCGAGAACATTGCCATCCTTGGCCCGAACGGTGCTGGAAAATCGACCTTCGTCAAACTGATGACACGCGAGATGATGCCGATCTACCGCGATATCCCGCCTGTGCTGTTCAGGGGAAACCCTCGTGCTACCCTCATTGATCTTCGTCGTGCGCTGGGAATCGTATCGTCCAGCATGCAGAGCGAGATCAGCGTTCATCTGCCGGCGATCGATATCGTTGCCGGCGGTTATACGGGAACGGTCGGTTTGCCCGTGACCGTTTCTTCGGAGGCGGCCGATGATGCCCGTGAGCGCGCGATCGCCCCTATGAAGATGCTTGGCATCTACGATTTGGCTTCGCGTGACGTTATGACGCTTTCTACGGGCCAGGCTCGCCGCGTGCTTATTGCCCGCGCCCTCATGCATGATCCCGATGCTTTGATTTTCGACGAACCTTGCACGGGACTCGACCCCGAAGGCATGTTCTATATGCGTCGAAGCATGCGGATTTTGGCCCAGCAAGGCAAGTCCGTGGTCCTTGTCACACATTATCCTGAAGACATCATCCCTGAAATCGATCGCTTGCTTTTGATTCGCGAGGGTAGCGTTTTCGCAGATGGGAGCAAGAAACAAATTCTTACAGGGGAAATGATGTCCAAGCTTTTCGACATACCTGTGCAGATAAATTGTACGGATGAATATTATTCGCTTGTTGCATCGTATTAGCTGTTATATACTTCATACTCGCTGCGAATCGAAAAACGCGGTATTACGTAGAAGCGGAGAGATGTCCGAGCTGGCCGAAGGAGCACGATTGGAAATCGTGTATGCGCCAAAAGCGTATCTGGGGTTCGAATCCCCATCTCTCCGCCAGAAATTTCACTCGCTCAGCCGAAAGGTTGGGCGTTGTTAATTGAAGAACAGGTAACATCGCAAAGCGCCAGGCTTTAGCGATAAGTCGTCAGAATGACGGCTCACCCCACGCGGAGGGGTGGCAGAGTGGTTGAATGCGGCGGTCTCGAAAACCGTTTCACCGGTATCCCGGTGACGAGGGTTCGAATCCCTCCTCCTCCGCCAGTTACAAGACTAACGCCCGCTATGCGGGCGTTTTTCGTTTATAGACGAAAGGAGATCCTCATGTCCGATAGGATCGTCGAAGCAGCCCCTACCGCAGCACCTGAAATGCCCGAGGTTCTTAGCAGCGTCCTGCTGTTCCTGATCAACGAGTCGCGTGAGATGCTGGAATCCGGCGAGGGCATCGCCCCCCGTACCGGTCTGGTCATGGCCGACACGCTTGTCGAGGAAGAGGCCGACTCCGATACCGTCGAAGGTTGCTATGCAAAGGCTGCTCATACGGTTCGCGATGCTGCTGGAGCCCGCGCCTACGGCTTCGTCTACGATGGCGAGATCGAGGTTGATACCGGCACCATCGATGCGATCATCGCCGAGGGCGGCGTTCCCGGCGGTGAGGCCGGCTACGCAGTCGGTTTGGTTTACACCATCGGCGAGGACGGTACGTTCACTTTCGAGGATGATCCCATCTATATCGGACATGCCCCGAACTTCATGGCAAACCTTCGCCAGCATGCCATCGAAACGCCCGAAGAAGCTTCTGAACAGGGAGAAGCTGTAGATGAGGGTGAAGCCTCCAACGTTATCGTCCTTGATGAGTCGATGCTCGTGGAAACGGAAGAGGCCGCTTCCGGGGGCGACGCAGAGTAATTCCTGTCAGATTTGATGGCGAAACGCGTTAGATTATTTCGGCAAATCTGCAATAAAAGAAGTGATTATGGGCGATACGGCTGCAAGGTCGGTCGCCCATAATCCGTTTTAAGGAAACCGCGGTTGGGCTGTGAGCCAGCTAGGGGTTGGATCGCGCATGATGAAACGGTGAACGCGGTGTGTTCGCGCAGGTTGCAGGCTTGTCGGTGAAATTTGCTTTTGTTACCATAAACAAGCTGTTTTTCCTGCCCCGGCTATGCCTTCACCAGCCCGGGGCCGTTTACGACCAAAGGAGGTGAGCTGATGAAGGCTTACGAATTGCTGTATTTCGTCGACCCTGCTGCCGACGAGGAATCCCGCGCCGCTGCTGCTAAGCGTATCGAAACCACCATCACCGAAGGTAAGGGTGCTATCGACAACGTTGATGCTTGGGGCAAGCGCAAACTCGCTTATGAGATCAACGGTTTGACGGAGGGTGACTACACCCTGGTCGACTTCCACGCTGATCCTGCCAACATTGCCGAGCTGGACCGCATCCTGCGCATTAACGACACCGTGGTTCGCCACATGATCGTGAAGCGCACCGACCGCGAGTAAAGTTCAAGCAGCGCGTTTGACGCGCAAAGGTAGAGAGAAGGAAGAGACATGAGCATCAATCGAGTGATCATCAGCGGTAATCTTACGCGCGATCCTGACCTGCGTTCCACCGCAAGCGGCATGGCCGTTCTGAGCCTGGGCGTTGCAGTTAACGATCGTCGTCGTAATCAGCAGACCGGTGAGTGGGAGGATTATCCCAATTTCGTCGATTGCACCATGTTCGGCACGCGTGCTGAAAGCCTCGCTCGTTTCCTTTCGAAGGGCACCAAGGTGACCATCGAGGGCAAGCTCCGCTGGAGCCAGTGGGAGCGCGACGGCCAGAAGCGCAGCAAGCTGGAAGTGGTTGTGGATGACCTCGAGTTCATGTCGTCTCGCAATGGCGGCCAGCAAGGCGGTTACAACAACGGTGGCTACGGCAACCAGTCCTACGCCCCCGCCGCTCCCGCACCTGCGGCCCCCGTCATTGAAACGTCTTCGTCTGTATACGACGAGGATATCCCGTTTTAAGCGAATTGAAAGAGGTACTCATGGCTGAATACTCGAAGCAGCCTCGCCGTAAGTACTGCCAGTTCTGCAAGGATAAGGCAGAATACGTCGACTACAAAGACACTCAGATGCTGCGCAAGTACGTCACTGATCGTGGCAAAATCAAGCCCCGTCGTGTGACCGGCGCTTGCACCCAGCATCAGCGCGACATTGCCAACGCTGTGAAGCGCGCCCGCGAGATGGCTCTCATGCCCTACGCGGTGCCCGCAATCAGCGGCCGTGGCGATCGCCGCAACCGCTAGGCTAAGGAGGAGACATGAAGGTTATTCTTCTTACCGAGGTTCAGGGCAAGGGCGGCGAAGGCGACGTCATCGACGTTGCTCGTGGCTTTGCCAACAACTACCTGCTCTCGCAGGGCAAGGCCGTTTTGGCTACCCCCGGCAACCTGAAGCAACTCGAGCAGAAGCGTAAGAACATCGCCAAGCGCGAAGAGGTTCGCATCGCCAACGCTACCGAGCTCAAGGGTCAGCTCGAGGGCACCGAGGTCGTTATCAAGGCTAAGGTCGGCGAGAACGGCGCTCTGTTCGGCTCCGTTACCGCTCAGATGATCGCTGACGCTATCAAGGAGGCCAAGGACGTCGAGGTTGATCGTCGTCGCATCAAGATCTCCGGCGCCATCAAGACTGTCGGTGAGCACGAGGTCGAGATCGATCTTTACCGCGACATCAAGGCTACTGCCATGATCTCCGTCGTTGACATCGAGGCAAAGCCCGTCGTCGAGGAAGTTGCCGAGGAAGAGGCTGAGGTCGTCGAGGCTGCTGCCGAATCTGAAGAAACTGCGGACGCAGAATAAATAGTTTCCCCCGTTAGGTCGGTGGAAAACGTGGAAAACCCTCCTTTCCCCAAGTACGGGGCAAGGAGGGTTTCTTTTTTGGCGGTGGAAATGGCGATTATGCGCCTATGTAGGGATAAAATCCTCGCTCTATCAGGGCTTTCTATGGTTTACCATGGCAATCCGAACTGATCAGAAGGAAAACTCACATGCCATACGACAATCAGCAGTTTGCTCGTCGAAATGACGACTACCAGCAGAATTCCCCAAATGAGCGCAAGATTCCCCAGAATATCGAGGCGGAGAAATCAGTGCTTGCCGCTCTTATACTGAACGCCGAGGCTGCTGAGGACATTCTGGTCAAACTAAAGCCCAGCAACTTCTATCGCCCTGCCCATCGAGTCATCTTCGAGGCTGCGTACGGGTTGAATGAGCGCAACATCCCTATCGATCAGATCTCGCTTGCCGACACGCTCGCCGCTTCGGGTCAGCTTGAAGCCGTGGGTGGTCGTGAATATATTCTTTCCCTGGCTGACAACACGTTCGCTCTTACAAATTGGCAGAACCATGCTGACATCGTGAAGCGCACGTCGGTCCTGCGTGACTTGATTTACGCCGCGGCCGAGATCAACGCGCTTGCTTATGAAGCGCCCGATAACCTTTCCGAGGTTGTCGAGACCGCCGAAAAAACCTTGTTCAACGTAACCGAGCAGCGTATCTCTTCTACGTTCGTGAAGATGGACTCGCTTATCACCTCTGCGTTTGAAGAGATCACGCGTATGTCCGAGAATCAAAGCGACATGCAGGGCGTTCCCACGGGCTTCACCGACGTCGATAGCCTGTTCCATGGCCTGCGCGGCGGCGACCTCGTCATCTTGGCAGCTCGACCTGGTGTTGGTAAGACCTCATTCGCTCTGAATTTGGCAACGAACGCTGCGAAGCGCGGTACTTCGGTCGCCTTCTTCTCGCTGGAAATGAGCGCCATCCAGTTGGTTCAGCGTATCCTGTCGTCGGAATCCGGCGTCGCGCTTTCATCCGTCCGCGGTTCGGGCAAGCTATCCGATGCCGATTGGGGCGCTCTCGCCGATGCGTGCAACAGGCTTTCAAAGCTTGATATGTACATCGACGACACACCTGGCCTCTCTATTCTTGAGGCACGCGCCAAGGCTCGCCGAGAGTTGCGCCACGTTCAAGGTAACGGTCTTATCGTCGTCGACTACCTGCAGCTTATGTCCTCGCCGAAGCTTCGCGGCGATGGCAACCGCGCTGTTGAGATCGGTGAGATCTCTCGTGGCCTTAAGATCCTCGCGAAGGAAATGGACATGCCCGTTATCGCGCTGTCGCAGCTCTCCCGTCAGGTTGAGATGCGCGCCGATAAGCGGCCGATGCTCTCTGACCTTCGTGAATCGGGCAGTATCGAGCAGGACGCCGATATCGTCATGTTCATCGACCGAAGCATGGATGAAACCGAGGCCGAGCGAGATAGTCGTCCCGATTTGAACACAGCTACGCTTATCGTCGCGAAGCATCGTAACGGCGCCACGCGCGACATCACGCTTACCTTCATCCCCGAAAGAACCCGGTTTATGGACTACGCAGACGACTCGCGCGTTCCCTACTAGAACTTTCGCTGTCGGGCAACCATTCAAACAGATCGATTTATCGGGGGGTGCGTCTTCGCTACGCGCCCCCGACGTCTTTTCGCGCTAGGATGCGTTCCCAACATCATCCTCGTCTCCCCGCGATCGCCCTATACGCGCTAAACTGAAGCCATGGCTAAACAAGTGACATTCATTCATGCGGCGGACCTTCATATAGGTGCGCCCTTCCGCGGTTTAAGATCGCTTTCGACGGCTTGGTCGAAACGTCTTGAGCGCGCGATTATGGAAGCGTACGGTCGTGTCATCGATGCCGCGATAGACAACGAGGTTGATTTCGTTATCATCGCCGGCGACGTCTTCGATACGGCGCGTGCCTCATATGGCGACTACATGGACTTCTTCAAGGGTCTTCAGCGTTTGAACGAGGCCGATATCCCCGTGTATCTGGTAACGGGTAATCACGACCCGTATACCTCGTGGAGCAGGGATTTCGTTGAGTTCCCGCCGAATACGGTGATGTTCGGCGCACAGTCGCCGACGTTTGCGGTGTACTCGCGTAACGGCAAGCCGTTGTGCTTGTTGGGCGGTCGCAGCTTCTTCAACCAGACATGGCCCGAAGACCGTGACATCTCGGAAGGGATCTCGCGCACGGAAGCAGTGTCTGCGCTTAAGCGTCAATTCGCCGCTGGCGCCGACGCATCGCGCGGCGCACATGCGCAATTCGACCCAAAGCTCGAAGCTAACTTGAAGGCAATCGACAAAGCTCCGTTCATGGTGGGCGTCATTCATACGGGCCTCGATAAAGATTTCAAGGCACCGGTGAAACCGGCTTCGCTGCTTGACCGAGGCGTCGATTACTGGGCATGCGGCCATATCCATAGGCGTCAGGCGTATCCGTCGCTGAAGGACCCGCGTGTGGTGTTCTCGGGCGATGTACAGGGCCGCGACATCAACGAAGATGGCTCTCGTGGGTGCTACCTGGTTACTCTGGAAGAAAAGAAGGATCCCCAGCTGCGGTTCATCCCCACGGCAAGCGTGGTGTGGGAAAAGCTGAAAGTTGATGTTTCTGCGTGCTCGACGGCAGCCGAAGTGACCTCGGCCATCCTAAAAGAGATGTTCAGCGCAAATGGCAAGGCTCAATGCGAAGAGATGTGCGTGCGCGTCACGCTTACTGGCAAGACCGACTTGCATGAAACGCTTTCACGCGGTCGCGTTATCGAGGATATTCGCGAGAACGTGAACGCGAGCTACCCTGTTTTCTTTTGCGACGCGATCATCGATAAAACCTCGGCGCCGTTCGACAAGAAGGCTTTGGCGAAGGAAGGCCTGTTCCCTGCTTCGCTTATGGCTATCGCCGATCAAACAAGGAAGTCTCCCGATGAGTTGAACCGCTACCTTAATGAGGAATTCTTGGCGCGCGGGTTGGATCTTCCTGCTGACGTGATCGAGCACCCCAAGCGATGCGTGAACGCAGCTGAAGATCTTGCACTTGATCTGTTGATGGAGGCGTCCAAATGAAACGCTTCTTGAAATACGCTCGCATCGATAGCTTCGGTGCGTTCTCCAACAAAACCGTCGGGCCGTTCGCGCCTGGCACGAACGTTGTTTTCGGCAAGAACGAGGCGGGTAAGACCACCCTCTCGCAGTTCGTTGGCGGCCTGCTTTTCGGTTGGGAAGATGCGCGGACTAATCGAAACACCTACAAGCCCGATTACGCTGAACGCGCGGGCGCGCTGGTGTTCGCCGAGCGCCCGGAAGGGGCACCTGAAGCAGAAAGTTCTTATCTTGTCGAAGATGCGAAGAAGTTATTTCAAAAAATTTTAGAAGAGTCACCAGAGTATCGTGCAGATGAATTATTAAAGCGTGTTCATTTTTATCATTTGAACGATTATATTTCTCAAGAAGTTTCAATTTATCAAACAGTGAGTTATGAACAGTTTCGCACGTGGGTTATTGAACGTCAGCCCTTGCTGTTAAAACAATTAGGACTCGGCATTTATGATATTTGGAAAGAAATTCGAGGAATTATTAAAGGGATGATTCCAAAAGAATGGATAGATTATCGAGTGAATATGAAAGAGTGGTCTCTTGCATCAGATTTAGTTGAGGTGATTGTTAAAAAAGGTTTAGG
>CAKUNS010000022.1 GCA_934668515.1 uncultured Eggerthellaceae bacterium | reverse complement strand
GCGGGTGTGGCGGAATTGGCAGACGCGTACGGTTCAGGTCCGTATGGGGGCAACCCCATGAAGGTTCAAGTCCTTTCACCCGCACCATTGAATTTTGAAAGCCGCTCTTCTGAGCGGCTTTTTTGTTGCGTCAAATCGCGAAGAGGGTTATAGGACAGAAAGTGTGTCCAAAAAAAGGAGTGTTGACGCAGGTCAACGCCACTTTTTCATGGCAGTAAATTCTGTTTCACCCCAGCAAGAAACGAAGCCGCCCTCCCGAGCAGCTTCTGGTTCCTTATGCTTCCATTTCGTGAGCAGTTACCAGGTAGTAATGTCTGCCGTTAGCGCTGGTTTCAAGCTTCGACAGCTCATAGAGCGACTTGATCTTCAACGCACGAATAGCTTCATCGTCCTCAATGCACAGCGCCATCTCACACAATTCCAACGCCCACTGCCACTTTTCTTCTGCTTGCGCGGCTTCAACCAGCTCCGCAACCTTGGAAACTCCACCAAGCGCCGGAACCAGCTCGGCTGCACGCTGGGCAAGTGAAAGCGGATGCAGGTTGGCAACCTGACCGTCGAACCAGCCAACATATCCTTGGTAGATGCTACGCACCGACCAGTCGATGCTTCCGTAGTACTCGCCCAAATAAGGCAGATCGACAAGCTCCTGCGGCAGCTTAACCGCAGCAAGCGTGTCGTCCAAACCCAAACCGCGATCGATGCAATCCAAGGTTTGCAAAAGGATGGACTCTATCGCGGCGCGATAGTTCCCCAGCACTTCCTTAACCTGCTGAGCTCCAACAATGGCACCCGTGTGACCGGGCAACAGATACTCGGTGTCGTACTCCAACATCTTCCCCAGTGAGTCCACCCATGCGGCCACGTCGCGATAACTGCTGCCGCGAATAGCGTACAGGTTAGGCCAGCACGCGTAATAGTTGTCTGCGCAGCACAGCGCCTTTTCGCCCTGCAGCCACACGAAAATCTGGTCGTCGGTTTCACCGGGAGCACGCACCAATTTCAGGACGCGACCATCGATCGTCAACTCAACCTCATCTTCGTCATACAGCGTGGTAACGGGCAACACTTCGGAACCGTTGTGGTCCTCACGAATGCCGAGGCCCTGCGTGATCAGCTCCTCGTCGCTTAGGCTGTAGCCGAATTGACGCGCCGTCCTGGCACCAAGGCCGTTCATGATGGTGTTGCTGAACTTAAGCGGCTCGTTGACCGGCGCGAACGCGATCACTTCTTCCACCGTGTCACGGAACACGCCGCTGCCGCCGCGATGGTCGGGGTGCGAATGCGTGAAAATAATCGTCTTAACGGGCTTGTCCGTAAGCTCCGCAACCGCTTCTTTCAGCTTTCGACCGGTATCAAGCGAATTCAGGGCATCAATCAGAATGACCGATTCGTCCGCGATGATGACGATCGAATTGCTGTGACCGTAGCCCATCACGTGATAAACGCTGTCCGAAACCTTCAGCACCTGCTTAGAGAACCCGCTTTCGGCGTACTGCCTTAGCTTTGCCTCTCCGTTGATGTCGAGCATGTTCCCTCCATTCGTCGTCATCCACACGGAACAGTTTACTTGGAAGAGAGCGACCAACAAGAGGTGATTAATTGGTAAGCGCCCCACGAAAAGAAAGAACGGCCGCGCCCAAACGGGCACGACCGTTGAATCTATCTAAACCATTTAGAACATCAAGTTAGCCAGCGGTACTCCGATAACGATATACACAAGCAAACCAGCGACCATCATGATGCTGCCGTACTTCAGGATCTCGCCAGACGAGATCTTGTCCTTGTTCGAATGGAAAACAGCCGCATAAGGCGAACCCGCAGGAGTGAGAATGGCCATGAACGTCGCCAAGCACACCGTCATGGCAAGAGCAGCCTGGTTCTGAAGGCCGACAACAGGGCCCATCGCCACAATGATCTGCATGAGGATAGCGCCGGTAATGGCATTGTTAGCCACGTTGGTGACCAACGCACCGATCACGATAAGCACCACGCTGAAGAACAGCGGGCCGCCAGCATTGAAGACAGGGGTGAGTACGCCGACAAGCCATTCGCGCAAACCCGTCTCGGGAGCCATCAAGCTGCCGGCAAGGAACACGCACACGACTACTAGAAGATAGAGATCCCACATCACGTACTCTTTGCAAATGCGGACAGGCTCCAAAATCGGCTTTCCGTCCACCTTGATAAGGGCAAGAACTCCCAGCGCAAGAATGGTAAAGCCAACCAGGTTGATGTCATTCATGAACTGGGTGATAGCCCAATCAGCAGGCAACACCGAAGGACCAAGCGCAAAAATGAAAAACAAAATGGTCACCAGCACGTAGGCCTTCTGCTGGATATTCATCGGCGGCAGTTCTTCCTTATTGATCTGCTCGACCGAGATCGCAGCCATCTTGCTCATGTCGGGACGGAGGATGAACTTGATGACAAGGGTAACAACCGCAAGGATTGCAATGCTGGTTACAACGTTAAACGCGATGTAGGCCATGTAGTTTGTAGGAATCCCGCTGGCTACCTCGAATGCGCCCAAGATGACCAACTGGCCACCGAAGAAAGGCAGCGTGCTTTGACCAAGGGTAACGGCCACGAAAGAAGCCACAAGCATGATCTTGCAATACGTGTCGGTTTTCTGATAGCCAACCTCTTCGAAAATGATGTACATAGTCGGCCACAGAACAAGCATCGCCATCAGCGGGTCAACAATAGCGGACACAGCGAACATCGCCATGAAGAACAAGAAGTTGAATACCGAAGGTCGCCCGTTGATGATCTTGCGCTTCAGAAACCAATGAGCGATATAGCGGGTCAGGCCACAATCGCCAATTGCCCCGAAGAAAATCATGCAGAACAGCATGAGCATGGGCAGATACGCCGAGAAGCATGCAAACATACCGTTCATATCGGTGTAATCGGTAAATGCGAATGCCACAATGCCAAGGAGGCTTGGCCAGAACAGCCCAACGGTCGACCACAGGTAAACCAAGCCTATGAAGATGCCGCCAATCTGCATGCCGATGTGCGTAATGGGCTCAATCGGCGGAATCAGCGGTATGCCGAACATCAGAATCAAACCGATGACGGAATGGACGTAATACTTAGCGTCGAATTTCTTCGCCGTCTCTTCCATTTCCTTCCCTCTTTCTAATCCGTTGTTTTAGATTCCTAATAGATTGCTTTTTTATTTAGGTAATCCTAAGATGCGGATCATGATAAGAGCGTTTGAGACAAGGATAAAGCCAGGTCATATCGCGTGTTTTAATAGCCGAAGCCCAACTTGAAGAATTTCGAAAATGAACCTTATTTCTAGAAACCAAGTTCAAAGAACCCAAAGGAAAACGATATGAAACTGACCGTACAGCAATTACGCTACGTAATGAAAGCTGCCGAAAAAGGCTCGCTCACCGAGGCAGCAAAAGACTTGCATGTTTCACAAGCGACGCTTTCGAACGCGATCACGCAAGTCGAAGATCACATTGGCTTCAAGGTTTTCAATCGCGGAAGAAAAGGCGCGACTCCAACTAGTCGAGGAATCGAATTTCTCGGGTACGCCCGACGAGCTGTGCAAAGCATGGACCTGATAGAAGCAGAATTCGGCAGCGGCGCTGGAACCAGCCTCGATTTCGCCGCTGTTGGACAGAACTTCGGATTCGCGCAATGGGCGCTAGGAGATCTTGCTAGGCTCCCAGAGTTTTCAGCATTCTCCTGCTCGTATGACATCGAGCCGATCAGCGTCGTCATTCGAATGGTTTCTTCAGGCTCAGCCGATATGGGGTTCATAAGCATGCGAAACGCAACAGAGGCGTCAACCCTGAAAGCTGTTTCCGATTCGGGGTTGCGCTTCCAGAAGATGCGAGAATTCCAGCCTCACGCCCTGATGCCAACCGACCATCCCTTAGCGGAACGGGATCTGATCTCACCCGAAGATCTGCAAGTTTACCCCGAGTATCAGTTTGGCCAATACTTCAACCTTAGCTCCCCCGACGACTGGCCCGAGCGAGGGCCAGCGGAAATATACAATGGCATACCCGTATACGACGCCGCCGTCGCTCTTCCCGACTTGATTCGAGGGATCGCATCCTTCAAAGGTTTTGTAACTTGGTGCAACGTCCAACCGGAAAGAATGAACGCGATGGGAATAGCGGCTGCCCCCATCGCCACCACTGATTCGTTTCGCTTTGGATACATAGTCGGGAAAAATGACGTGCTCACGCCTATCCAAGAAACCTATATAGAAGAAATCGAGCGGATCTCTCGATCCGCTCGATAAAGAGCAGGAAATAGCAGCCTAAACAGCCTATACTCTTGGGCTACGCGGCTTGCTCGCTCCGAGGAGCTCGCAATCACGGCCTGGACTCCTGGGACTACGCGGCTGATCGAGGCCTTGCTTCGCAAAGTCAAACCAATGACTGGCGGCCTATAACCCCACAGCCTCCCTGTTCTTGCGCATGGTTTCGCGCTCGAGCTCTTGGCTGCTGGGCGGAGTCCACGAAAGCGCGTCGGCGCCTGCATCAATTGCGGCCTGCGCCGTCTCCTCGGTAGGACCGGCTGTCGCGATGATCGGGATCTCGGGGAACGCCTCGCGCACCTTCGCCACAACCTCGGCAGTCTTCCTGCCGGCAGCTACGTTGATGATTCGCGCGCCTGCGGCGATCTTCAGAGCAACCGTTTCATCGAACGCGCCCACCGTGGCAACAATGGGGATGTCGATCATACGCGCCATGCTGCTGATAAGCTCAGGATCGGCAGACATGTTCGCGATGACGGCGCTTACGCCCTGCGACTCCGACTCCATTGCCAGAATCACCGAACGCGGGCCCGACGTGGTGGCACCGGTAACGCCTGCCAGCACCGGCCTGCCGGAAATCTGCAACAGCGCCTGCGTAATGGAAGGCTGGCAAGTGAACGGAGCCGCAGCCAAAACCGCATCGGCGTTGCTATTACGGATGATGTACAAGTCGGTCGAGAACACAAGCGTGCGAATGGTATGGCCGATCAGCTCGATACCAGGGCAGTTCCTTGCCGCCAGGGGCGCGCGCACCTCCGCTTTCAGCAACTGACCCTGAACAGACTTCGCCTCAAGTGCGGCAGAAAAGCCTTTTTCTTCAGCAAGGATCAGCTCGTTTTCGAAATCGCCAGCGAAGGTATCGCTCATAGAAGGTCACCGCCGTTCTTGGTCTCTTTCCTGTCGTCATGAAGGACGCTTGCATATAGATCGTATCCGGCATGAAGGCTTGAGGAAAGGCCGTTCGCAACCTTTGCGAACACCTCTTCGGCACCACCGAACTGCCTGTGAAGGTATTCTTTGCGCTCCTCGTGCTTGCGATGCAGTTCCTCGATCTCATCCATGCCGACGTTCGCCTCAAGGTTGGCGATCATGCGGTCAAGATAACCGTCCATGATCTCAAGCTCTTCGTCGGTGAACCCTTCAAGCGGGTCGACGTCGGCCGAATCGTGAGCAGCCGCAGCCGAAGGATCGTTCTGCTTAACCGCCTTGCCCTTCTCGGTTAAGAACACCTGAGAGATCGTATCGCCGTCGGAAACCGGGCGACGCTCGACGAAGCCGCCGTATTCCATCTTCATCAGAAGATCGTTGAGCGAGGGAACGCTCATGCCCAAGATCTGCGCGAGGTCTTTGATGCCGATGCCGTCCTTAAGCTTCAGGCATGCAATCACGCGACCCTGGCCACTGGACGGGTTGTCAACCGGACGCCCTGCTCGACCGACCAAACCCCGATGCTTTCCCATTGCGAAAAAATGCAACATGATGGCATGCTGGTATTTCTCTAGAAGTTCTTCCTTCTTATCCATAACCGAGCCTTTCTCGATTCCGGTCAGCCGCGGGCTTTGTGCACGGCATCCCCTTTTCAAGAACAGATTACGCTGTGTGCGCCGAAGACTTCAAGGGGCTTTTTCGCCACGCAAACGAACCGTTTCCCTCGCGTTAGAAAGAACCGCGCGGCGTGACGACGGCTTAAGAGTGAGCAAACCAAAAGAAAACCCGTCCTCGCATGCGAGGACGGGTTTCTGGGCAGGCGGACGGGAGGTTCCTCCTGCCTCTATAGAGCTGCAAGCAAATACTCAGGGAGGGTTTCCGCTTGCAAGGAGAAAGCTTATTAGCCAAGCAGGCCGAAGACCAACTGCGAAATCGCAACGCCCACAACAAGACCAATTACGATCATGATGGGGAGGATCTTCAGGGCTGCCTTGGTCATGGTCTGAGCGTCGGCCATCTCCTGAGTCATCGCGACGGCGGTAACCGGCGAAGCAGCAGGGGTTGCCAGAGCGAACTGAACCATGATCCACAGAAGGACGATGATCATCGTCGGGCTGATACCAGCCTGGGTTGCGAAGTTAACCAGGAAGGGCATGACCATAACGCCGATGAGCATGTTGTTCGCAACATTGGTAAGAACAACCGAGATAACAAGGGCGATAACGATGAAAACCCACGGAGACATACCCATGAAAGGCATGAACAACATAGCCATAGCGCTGGTGATACCAGTGTCCTGACCGCCCAGATAGGTGGAGAAGACCATGATCAGACCCATCATGAAGACCTGACCCCAGTTGCACATGGTGTACATCTCTTCGAGGCTGGCCAACGGACCACCGTTCTCGGACTTGATGATCGGGACGAACAGAGCAACAGAAAGGCAGCTGCCCAGCAGGCCGAACTTCTTCAGGAAGTCGGAAATCGGACCGAAGTTCAGGGAGCTTGCAATAACGATGACCAGGAAGGCAACGAACAGGATAAGGGCGATCTTCTGGTCGCGGTTGCACTTCGGGGTCTCGCACTCGTTGCAGTACTTGGCAACGGGAGCAGCGTCAACGCGGAAGATGATCTTCATGATGAGGAAAACGTACACAGAGATCATCGCGACGCCCATGAGAATCATGAACACGATGTAAGGCACGAACTGCATGCTGAGATTCGGGAACATGGTCATGAAGCTGTAATAGAACGTAAGGCCGGTGCCCATGAACGGCAGCAGGATCTGGCCAAGCATCAGGGAGAAAGCGCAGCCAAGGTACCAGAACACGGCAAGCTTGTCGTTGTGCTTAACACCGCATGCCTTCAGGATGCTGGTGATGAAGGCGCCGAAAACAACCATCATGATGATGGGGTTGAACGCGCCGAACGGCCAAGCGATGAGCATGACCAACCAAATGGTGAACCAAGGCCTGCCCTGCATTGCCTTGTTGCCAAGAAGCAGGGTAACCAGCCAGTCGAAAGCACCGGTCTTCATGGCAACGCCAACGACGCCCATGCAGAGGATCAGACCAAGAACGGGCAGCGAGCCGAAGCACGTAGCAGCGACTTTCTCCATGCCGATGGAGGTAAGGCCCATGCCGAACAGGCCCATAAGACTGGGCCAGAGCATGTCGATGGTGATCCAGCCGTAGACTGCACCAATGAAGCAACCCAAGATTGCCATGCCAAGCGGGGTGATGCCCGCAAAGCCTGGCACAAAGCGGAAGAAAAGGCAGAATGCCGCGACGATGATGTAATGAATCAGCGCAGGCGATTTTTTACTTGCATCCATGCTATTGAATCCATTCGATCGGGGCGAAAGAGCGCACTAACCTAAACAGTGCGTTATTTCGCTCTGTTTCAACAGAATATGAAATGGTGGTTTGATATTGGAATCCCAGGTGAAGCGTCATTTCTGACGCTTCACCTGTTTGTTCCTGAACTTCGGGCTACTGGCGGCTGTCGCTGCGCTTCCTAAGCCCCTGTCGCTCTCAGGGACCTTCGCAAAGTCCCTTCGGCGACGGAAGCGCGCTCGGCCGCGCCCGAGGATGGCGGCGTTATTAGACGCGCTCGGTGAAGATGTCGTACGCGGGCGAACCCTCGCACTGAGCCGGGAAGTCGACGCCCAGAAGGACAGCGGCCGTAGGAGCCAGGTCGACCTCGCGAATGTGCATGTCGGTACGATAGCCTTCCTTGATGCCGGGGCCGGCAACGCAGAAGATCGGGCCGAGCGAGGTGTCGTTATGACCGGTAGCGGTGGACAGGCCGGCGCCATGGTCCTCGGCATAGTTCTCGTTGACGAAGAACACGATGTCGGAACCCATCGGGCCACCCAAACCGAACAGAACGGCTTCCTTGTTGTGGACAGCCAGATCGAAGATGCGATGGCCGGTCTTGGGGTGCTTGTAACCGTACAGATCGGTGATGATCTGCTCCTCGAGCTCGTACTTGTCTGCGGGATCGACGATGCCGTGCGGATCGCGGCCCTTGACGTTGATGTAGATGCTATTGGAACGGGTCATGATGGCCTTGGTCTTGGTCCAATCAACCTCGGGCAGCTCCTTGCCGTTCTCGTCGGTCTTGAGCACGGTGTAGCCCATCTTATGCAGCGGCTCCAGCGAAACGCCGGTGTTGTCGCCCATGGCCACAGCCTCAACCTCGCAGGAAATGAGTGCGTGGTCGGAGAAGATAGCCAGCGTCCAACCCTCGTCGATGAGGTGCATGAAGGAACCCAGATAGTCGTCGGTGACCTTGTAGGTGGCCTCGGCGAACTTGCGAACCTCAGACTCGTCGTAACGAGAGGTCTCGCGGTTCTTCATGTACTTCATGTAGTTGTGGCTCTGCAGGTCGATGTTGTGGAAGTGGCTGAAGACGACCTCGGTGCCCTTTTCCTCGATGAAGTAATGGATGACGTTGGACTGCCACTCGGCGGCCTTGATCCACTGCTCGTTGTTGCACTTCAGGATAAGGTCGGCGTCGTTGCCGCACATCTGGCTGGTGGGTTGCGGGGGACCAAAGCGCTTGACGATCTCGGCGAAGTTCTCCTTAGGGAAGAAGACGGAGTCGTCGGTGCAGCTCATGCCACGAGAAGACCAAATGCGAACGTAGTTGCCGTCCTCGCCGATCTTGAGCAGGCGCATGTTGCGATATACGGGCTCGGGGCCTTCCTTGGAGGGAACCTCGTCGTAAACGCCAACCAGGCCAGCGTCCTCGGTCAGAACGGTGACGGGCTCGGCCGTCTGCTTGTCCTTGTAAATGGTGACGGTGTCATAAGCGCCGGACTCGCCCTTGGTGATAAGGCCGAAGCGCTGAACCTTGCCATAGAAGGTGATGATCAGGAATTCCTTGGCGTCGGCCGGAACATCGAAGCCCCAGTCGTGCGCAGGCCACACGGGCGAGAAGGAAACGCCGGTCGGGAAGTCGGCGACGTTCCACATAAGGCCCTTGCCCTCTTCGTAAAGAACGTTGTCGACAACGAACGAAGAATCAGGCTTGTAACCCTCGACGTCGATGAACTCCTTGTACCACTTCTGGTAACCCTTCAGGCGCTCCTTCGCCTCGGGGGTGACGCCGCCGGAGGACATGGGCATGCCGTCATGCACGGGCGGGTACAGGAACTTCAGAGGCTCGTCGCCCTCAAGCTCGGAGGTCAGGGTTGCCATGGGCAGGTAGTTGGGCTTAGGGCACTTGGTGCTGGCGACGTAGACCATGTCGAGGTCGCGGACGCTGGACCATGCGCAGCAGGCACCGGGCGAAGAGCCATCGATGACGGTGAGGTTCTCGGAATCGGTGGTCGGAGGGAACGAGCCGCCAGGCCAATGCATGACCAGCGTTTTCTTACCCTCTTCAGCGGTGACGTTCCACAGCGGCTCGGCCTTCAGGAAGCGCGAGCTGAACGCGCCGATGGTGACGTCCTTGTCGTTTTCGGCAGACAGGTTGTAGTCCATGATGCCGTGCGTCATGGGGTATGCGCCCGTAGCGAGCGTTGCCCACATCGGCGGCGTGATGGTGGGGTTAGCGCCCAGCATGCGAAGATCCTCGCGGCAGGCACCCTTCTCCATCAGCTTCTTCAAGTTGGGCATCTTGCCCTCATCGACCAGGACGCGTGCGAAACGCGGATCCATGCCGTCGATGCCCAGAAGCAGCATCTTGTCTGTCAGGCCTTTCGATCGAAGCATATTTCCCTCCCTTTTCTCCCTCGATGCTCTCGTACGTCTTTTGCATACGATCGAACATCGATTACACACTTTCGTACGATAGTTTCATCATACTCGCCTCTGAGATAAAGGTGGCGGAGATACCCATAAGAGTTTCCTATATCTGAACGTTTGGTATATTACGTGCGCTTCATGCGTACGTTCTGCTAGAATCAATCAACGTCAAACAGATATCAAGCGCTGCTTACTCGTCATCCCAACAACGTTTGGGCAGAAATCAAACAAGGTCAAAACCATGCCTGAATCGCTCGGTCTAACCGTTCAACAACTGCGCTATTTCCTTGCCATCGAATCGGCGGGTTCTATTTCCGAAGCCGCACGTCAGCTCGACGTTTCGAAGGGAACGCTTGCACGCGTTCTCTCCCAAGCCGAAGAGAAGCTTGGCTTTCCCCTGTTCGAAGGCAGCAGAAAAGGCGCCCATGCAACATCAGATGGCGGACGTTTCTTGGAATTCGCCCGCAAGGTGGTCTTCGCTATGGACCAGCTTGACGAAGCCTTTGCCGATCACCCCGACGAATCCGAATCGTTACGCATCTCTACTGTCCCCGTGGGTGTCGGTTTCCAGGCAATCAAGGCAACCGCAGCGGCGTCACCTGAAAGCAATGACCTGTTCTTCCTGGGCATCGAGAACGCGCCTCAGATCATCGAAGATGTCGCCGAGGGTCGCAAGGACATCGGTATCCTTCAGCTTTCTCAGACCAACCGCAATGCCCTGACCGAGATCATCTCCATCAACGACCTTGAATTTCACCCCATTCTGGAAACCAAAACCTACGCGTTCGCTTCCGAAGGCTCGCCGCTGGCAAGCCGCAGTTCGGTCACTATGTCGCAGTTGGCGCTTTACCCGACGTTCGATCTGGAGCACTACATCTACTTCCGAATGAAACAGCATCAGGACATCCGTATCGCATCATCCGACCTCGATAACAACTCGGATACCTTGTTCGATCGGTTCTTCGCCCCCATGCAGGAAGCCGTTGCCGACTTCGCAAACGGTTCGGGCTGCTTCACTTACTGCGCGCCCATGCGCGATGCCGGCGAAAAAGCGCCTATCGGCGACTCCATCCCTATCCCCATCTCTGACGCGGAGCCAAATACTATCGGCTATGTGGTGAAGAAGGACGCCGAACAATCAGATCTCATCCAGCGCTACATCGTCCAGCTCGAATCGCTCGCGTAAGCTTGTCGCTCCACATGCAGGCCCGTATTGCCCACGCAGCCTATATCAAGAAGCACAAAGTCCCAGGCAGCTGAATTTGAGCTGCCTGGGACTTTTGATTGAACAATGCGCCGAAGCACGCACCTTGACACTAAATCTCGAACGACTCCAGATCGTTGGGAACGCGTAGCGTGCCCGTGAAGTAGTGCGAGCCCTCTTCCAAATACAGACGCTGGCGATCGGCGCCGTGGCTTTCCTCGGTGTGGTACAGAACCAGGTTCTGCACGCCCGCAGCCTCTGCAAGCTCGCATGCCGTTTTCACCGTGCTGTGGCCGATTTGATACGGATGGTAAATGGCCTCCTCGGCATCAAGGCAGAAAGCCTCGTGGAATGCCAAGAAGCTGCCTTGCAAGTAGGGCTCACCCGCGGGGTGGCACGTCTCGTCGCCGAACATCGAGATCTTGCGGCCGTCCTCAAGCACCATCTGGAAACCGAACTGGCGAACCTTGCTTTCAGGTCCCAAGTCGAAGAACGTCACCGGATGACCGATGATCTCGGCAGTGTCGCCATTCTCAACTGGAATGAACCTCAACTTGTCGCCGATGAAGCATGCCTGACGCTTGTCCAAAACCGTTTTGCAGAGATCCTCCATCAGCTTGGAAAGCTCGGGGTGCGAGTAAATGCGCGCTTCGCCCTCGTATGAACCGCGCCACATCTCGCTGGTAATGGCGCGAACCACCCAAAGAATTCCCGTCATGTGGTCGATATGGTGATGGCTGACGAACACGTCGTGGATCTGCGAGGGCTTGATGCCCGCGCGCTTCAGGTTGCGAAGAATGGTGTTGCCGCCACCACCGTCGGCTAGGAAAACCGGAGCCAGCTGCCCCTCAGGCGCGTTTGCCGCGGCGGGCTCGGTGGTGTTCTGCATGGTGAAGCACGTGTTGTAGTTCTCGGTCACCATTGCGTGGCCGGTTCCCATCATGGTTATCTTCATGTGACCCTCCTATTTCGAAACGCACGGCAGCGCTTCGTTTAGTATGCCAAAGCCTCGCAATGATCCAGCGCGCAGGCAACCTTGCGGGCTGCAGCGGTGATGTTGAGATCGTCGACGTTCACGACGATGTCAGCGTACTTCTCGTACAGCGGCTTGCGCTCGTCGTACAGCTCGCGCAGGCTCATGCCCATGCCGCCCTTCAGGACGACGCCGCGCTCCTGCAGGTCGCCCAAACGACCCTTCAGCGAGTCGTAGGAAATCTCAAGGTAAACAACGACACCGATATCGGAAAGATGCTTCATTGCCTCATCCGAGTAAATAGCGCTGCCGCCGGTTGCGATAACGGTTTCCTCGGCTTCAAGGTCGGACAAAATCTCGTTCTCGACCTGAATGAAACCGTCGGGACCCATCGCGTCGATGATGGTCTGCAGGGTTTTGTCCATCTGCTCCTGAATAACCAAGTCGGCATCAACGAATTTCAGGGCCATGATCTTGGCCAGAACGATGCCCAACGTGGACTTGCCCGCACCGGGCATTCCGATAAGAACGACGTTGCTCTTCTCTTCAGCCATATGGCTCTCCTTATTCGATGGTTCTTTAATCAGCTGAAACAGCGGTTCCGTTCATTCTAAGCCCCGTGGCGTGAAAGCCACCAGCTTGAAACGGCATTTTATCGTTTTGACTCATTCTTTTTGAAGCGACCAGGCATATCGCGAAGTGCAGCGACGATTCGGCTTTGCCTGCGATGAGCAAGTTTGAAGAATGATGGGATCGCGCGCTCGACGGCGTCCGCAACCGCGCTGGGGTTGCAAGATCCATCGCAGTTCACACTCAAACCCAGCACGTTCGCATCAAGGATCTCTCGCTGATCAAACACTTCCTTCGCAACAAGCGCATCGGCGTACGCATTGAAAAGCGCAAGGTCGTCGATGGTCTTCTGCGTGAAGCGCTTAGTCTCGGCAGAAGCGACGAATACGGCAAAGGACGCGACGACAAGCAGCGCTGCGGCAAGGATGCATGTGGTAGCCGCAAATGCGACAAGCGCAAGGAAGGCAAGCACGACGCCGAAGCGACGAAGGCGCTTACTCCAAACGCCGCCAGAGGGGTCGACGAACTCTTGAGCGTTGAAATCGCTCGAGACAGCGGCTTCCCACGCGCGAACAGCCTCAAGAAACGCAGGTCTATCAATCGCCGCATTAGCTGCAAGCGGCAAGATAACATCGCCTTGGCCGTTGGCAACCGCATCGAAGATAGCCATAGCCGCCTGATCGGCCTCGTCATCAAGGTGGTCGAACGAAGCGCGGCTCATCTTGATAGAGCCCTTATTGGCAGCTTCACCTTCTGCTGCAGCACCATCCGCCGCAGCGCTCGAAACCCTCAGAACCCCACGATCGCACAGGCTCATAATGGTCAGAGCGAACTCTCGATCGGTTTGCCTGCCGCCTTCCCTCAGACGAACGGCAACCGCAGGATGCATTCCGCGCAGCAAATCGCGGCCGCGTGAAACCGATTCTTCGGCACTGGCATCAACCAGAGATTGCGGCTCGTTCCTGAATCGCAAGCACACAGCAAGGGATGCGAACAGCGCGAGCAGGGCAGCGGCAACCAAAACGATGCTGACGCGGTCGTCGGTGATAGCGCCGTAGCGGAATCGGTCCTGCCAGCCCTCTTCGTTGTTAAGGATCCAATTCAGATGCATCTCGTCGCGATGCAGACGCGAATCGCTTCCCGAAATGTTCCTAAGCCAATTCGACGGAAACACAACGTGAGCTTCGGCATACTGCCCCGCCTTCACGAACTCATCCGTGTACACTACCGCCGCGCCCTGGTTCTCGAACGTTCCGTTTTCGGGGCCATGGCCCCATGCGTAAACGTTCTCCCCCGGCACCGCCTGAACCGACTCAAGCACAGGAAGCGTGATGATGAAAGTCACGTCGTGCGAGTCGGCTTGGAACGAATCGCCAACGTATTTGATGCTGACGTCGGCCACATCCTTGTAAGCCAGAGCGCCGTTGACTACGGAGTAGTCGAACTCGACGACGATGTTGTCGCCAGCGTGCGCGGGGAAATACATATGCGTGATGTGCTTGGTCATGTCGTACGCATACGAGCCGGATTGGGTTAGCTCGGTAAGCTTGTCAGATGGCACGGTGCGTCGCCATTGCGACTGGAATGCCACAGGCGAAAGACGCCGCCAGTCGCCTACGACGTTTCCCAGCTCGTCGACGGGAGCAATGCGGATGTCGTTGATAACCAGCTGCTGATTTTTCTGCAGGCCGTGGTACTCCTGCTGATACTGATCGCAGTCGCCCGAAAACGAAAGAACGCGATGCTCAACCACGCGCACGCTGGCGTCAGTTTGCACCTGAGCATTGATGCTGACATGAGAATACTCGTACGGCACGGCATAGGCGCGTTCGACCGAGGTTGGAATCAACGAGAAGGCTAAGGACACCAAAAGCACCACCAGAACGGCAGCGAGCGCAGGCATGAAAGCCACGCGCGTTGCGCGACTTGCCCCTGCTGATGACCTTTGTGAGAACTGCCCCGTCATTGCCTGCTTCCCTAAACGAAAATCAGCTCCCCATTATAACCCGTTTGGCAGCGGCTCATATAGCCGCGGCAGGCGTTGAGCACGCGATACCCGACTGCCACTGCTATCAGAGCAAAAGAAAAGCGCCCGCGAAACGCGAGCGCTGTTAAATGCTGGCGGAGAAGTAGGGATTCGAACCCTAGATGCCCTTTTGGGGCATACTCACTTAGCAGGCGAGCACCTTCGGCCTCTCGGTCACTTCTCCAAAGCAGGTAGATATGTTACCTGACTTCTTGATATCGCGCAATCGGAACTTTGTCGAAACAAGTTAATCGCACAAGGTCGCACACATATTCCGCGATCATTTCTGCCACGGGAACTTGATGTTCGAGAAAATGACGTTCAGCGGCCACGGCAGATTGGGAATAACGTGAGCGCGCGGGTTGGACGCCTCGAACTTGTAGTTGGGGTGGTTCTTCTTGAAACGCCATTTGCACACCAGGGTGATAAGCAAGCCGATGATCGCCGTGGCCATGAAGGTGCCCCACAGCTCGGCCACGCCGATGTTGGACTCAGCAAGAGCGTACACGGTAAGCAAGCCGAACAGCACCGACTGAATGCCCATCAACCACGTGAACAGCTTGATCAGCACCTCTTTCGCGCGATTCGGCGACGAGCGGTACGTCACGACCAGGTAAACAATGCCGGCAAGAACAGCCAGCACCGCCAAGAGGGGGATCGTTCTGGAAAGACGAGCAAGAACAGCCATAACCAAACCTCCGATTTGGCTTTACGAAATCACAGCCGCGCGAATGGAGCCAAGCGACGTGGATCGCGACCACCAACCGTGCTTCTGGGCCTCGGCAACGATGCACGCCGCATGAGCAAGCGAATCGCACAACGCGAACGTGCACGAGCCGCTGCCGCAAAGAAGAACGTCTTCCGCATTGGCAATGCCATCCTGATCAGCCAGCCAAGAATGAATCTCGGCAAGCTCGGGCATAAGAGCCTCGGAAGCCGTGGCAAGGTTGTTGAACAACGCAAGGTCGCCTGCGGCGCTCGCAGCCGAAGCGGCATCGATCACGCCGCCGTCAACCGGCTGGCAGATCTCATCGAACGTGCCATACGCCTGCGACGTGGATACACCACCCTGCGGCTTAACCAAGACGATGCTGCTCTTCGCAGGAGCGATGGAGTGAGCGAAACGCTCGCCAACACCGTCGTAGAAGCCGCAGCCGCCGCGCAAAAAGAAAGCAACGTCGGCACCAAGACCTTGGGCCACCAGTTCCACGTCCACTCCGTAAGGGTCGAGGCCCCACATGGTAGCGGCGCCCACGATCGCTGCCGCAGCGTCGGACGAACCGCCGCCAAGGCCGGCTTGGAACGGGATGTTCTTCACAATGCGAACGGTCAATTGCTCGTCGGCGGCATAGCCGACATGCTGGGCCAGCGCACGAACCGCCTTCGTGGCAAGGTTCTGCTCGGAATCGATTTCAGGGATCTGAAGGCCGGCGCGGCCCTCAAGCGTGGATACGACCTGCAGGCCTGAACCTGGGGCCATAGGCTCGCGACGCAGGTAAACCATATCGTGCAAGTTAAGCGCATGCATGACGCTGGTTGCCTCGTGATAGCCATCTTCACGACGAGTGCCAATCCCCAGAACAAGATTGACCTTGGCGGGAGCGACCACCTTCAGCCAACCTGGTCGATCGACCGAATCAAGCTTCTGCGTGGCAATTGCCGTGGCGGTCATATCGATCTCATTCACCATCGTTGCGTTGGGCAACGTAGTTTCGTTAGCCATTGCGTTTCCTTTTCTTCTTGAAGAAGGAGCGCAATTCGTTCGCGCATTCCTCCTGCAGAACGCCGGCGACCACTTCGAAGTTATGGTTAAGGCGCTCATCGTTGTTGATGGAGTACAGCGACCCCAAAGCTCCTGCCTTCGGGTCGGAGGCACCGTACACGCACCGGTCGATGCGCGCCTGATGCATAAGGCCCGAGCACATAATGCAGGGCTCGAGCGTGACGTACACTGTGCAACCGGTAAGGCGCCAAGCATCCAGCTCTTTGGAGGCTTTGAGCATGGCGATAAACTCGGCATGACCCGACGGATCTTTGTCGGTTTCGCGGCGATTGGAAGCTTGGGCAATGACTTTGGGCTGATCAAGAACGTGTCGCCTGGTTGCAGGGTCGATTGGGTCATACACAACCACAGCGCCAATGGGGACTTCGCCCAGTTCGGCAGCTTCGCGCGCTTGATCAAGCGCCATCCTCATGTAGTCTTCATCGGTCATGCTGCCATTATATGGTATCCTTTGGCTAAGTTTGGGCAACGTCTTCGATACAGACGCGCCCAGCAACATGCGCGGAGGAATGGCCGAGTGGTTGAAGGCGGCAGTCTTGAAAACTGTTGAGCCGCAAGGTTCCGTGGGTTCGAATCCTACTTCCTCCGCCAGAACGCAACAGCGGGTCGGGGCATAAGCCTCGACCCGCTTTCTATTTGCCTTGGAAGGCCTTTGAGCATAAAAGAATGGACCGGGGGATCCCAGTCCATTCTTTGTAAGAATCTCTGTCTTTAACAGGCAGCGATTAGTTGTTGAAGCGACGGCGGATCAGCGCAGCAGCGGCAGCCAGAAGGCCTGCGATGCCGGCAACGCCAGCGACAGCGGCGGTGTTGGTTGCGTCACCAGTCTGAGGGATAGCAGCGGCTTCAGCCTCGGCTGCAGGCTCCTCAGCTGCGGGAGCATCCTCCTCGGTGGTCTCCTGCTTGGGCTGCTCCTCCTCAGCGGCGTCAGACTTCTTGTCCTCGGTGTAGAAGGCGTAGTAGGTCACAACGCCGTCCTCGTCCTCGTCAGCAACGACCTTGCTGAAATCAACAGGGGTGAACTTAGCGTTACCCTGCTCATCGGTCAGAGTAGAGGACCAACCCTCGAAGCTCCAGCCCTTGTAGGAAGGATCCTTAGGCTGAGCAACAGCCTCGCCCTCGTTGATCTCGACGGTGGATTCGGTCTTGTTGAAGTTGTCAACGAACTTAACGGTGATCTTCTTCTCGGCCGGGGTCACAACCTTGCTCCACTGAGCGTACATGGTGGCATCGCGGTCGATCGGAGCGGTAAAGTCAACCTTGTCCAGTGCCTTCTGCTCGGCAGTGTACTGGGACAGGTCGGCATGCCAGTACCAGCCGTCGAAGGTGTAGCCCTCGCGGGTGGGGGCGACGGGCTGGCGCATGAGGCCCTCGGAGTCGGTGACGCCCTGCTGGAAGGTCTCGCCCGTGAAGAACTGGCCGCCGTTTGCGACGTACATCACGTTGAACAGGTTCTCCTGCTCGGCGTCCTTGGTCCACTGCGCGAACATGGTCACGTGGTCCTTGCCGGCCACGGACTGCTCGAAGTCGACCTTGTTGAGGTCCTTCTGCTCGTCGGTCAGGCCGTCGAGGCTGGAGACCCAGTACCAGCCGGCGAAGGTGTAGCCCTCGCGGGTGGGGGCGGCGGGCTGGCGCATGAGGCCCTCGGAGTCGGTCATGCCCTGCTGGAAGGTCTCGCCGGTGGCGAACTGACCGCCGTTGGCCACATAGAGAACGTCAATCTCGTTCTGCTCGGCGTTCTTGGTCCACTGAGCGTACATGACGCCGTCGCGATCAAGAGGCTTGGAGAAGTCGACCTTGTCGGCTTCCTTCTGCTCGTCAGTGTACTGAGACAGGTCGGCATGCCAGTACCAGCCGTCGAAGGTGTAGCCCTCGCGGGTGGGGGCGGCGGGCTGGCGCATGAGGCCCTCGGAGTCGGTGACGCCCTGCTGGACATCTTCACCGGTCACGAACTGGCCGCCGTTTGCGACGTACATCACGTTGAACAGGTTCTCCTGCTCGGCGTCCTTGGTCCACTGCGCGAACATGGTCACGTGGTCCTTGCCGGCCACGGACTGCTCGAAGTCGACCTTGTTGAGGTCCTTCTGCTCGTCGGTCAGGCCGTCGAGGCTGGAGACCCAGTACCAGCCGGCGAAGGTGTAGCCCTCGCGGGTGGGGGCTGCGGGCTGGCGCATGAAGCCGTCAGCATCGGTCATGCCCTGCTGGAAGGTCTCGCCGGTGGCGAACTGACCGCCGTTAGCGACGTACATGACGTCAATCTCGTTCTGCTCGGCGTTCTTGGTCCACTGAGCGTACATGGTTGCATGATCCATACCAGCGACAGACTCAGCAAAGTCGACCTTGTCGGCTTCCTTCTGCTCGTCGGTGTACTGGGAAAGATCCTGATGCCAGTACCAACCTGCGAAGGTGTAGCCCTCGCGGGTGGGGGCTGCGGGCTGGCGCATGAAGCCCTCGGAGTCGGTCATACCCATCATGGTGTCGTTACCGTCAGCGAACTGGCCGCCGTTGGCAACGTAAAGAACGTTGATCTCGTTCTGCTCGGCGTTCTTAACCCACTGAGCGTACATGGTTGCATGCGGCTTGGTGACGGGCTGAGCGAAGTTGACCTTGTTGAGTTCCTTCTGCTCGTCGGTCAGGCCGTCGAGGCTGGAGACCCAGTACCAGCCTGCGAAGGTGTAGCCCTCGCGGGTGGGGGTCATGGGCTGACGCATGTAACCCTCGGAATCGGTCAGACCCTGCTGAACGTCCTGGCCGTCAGCGAACTGGCCGCCGTTGGCGACATACAGCACGTCGATTTCGTTCTGCTCCTGGTTCTTGATCCACTGAGCGTAGACGGGAGCGCTCTTCTCAACGGGCTTAGAGAAATCGACCTTGTCGGCTTCCTTCTGCTCGTCGGTGTACTGGGACAGATCTGCATGCCAGTACCAGCCGGCGAAGGTGTAGCCCTCGCGGGTGGGCGCAGGAGGCTGACGGAGCATGCCGTCGGCATCGGCAACACCCTGCATGGTTTCATTGCCGTCAAGGAACTGACCGCCGTTGGCCACGTAAAGAACGTTGATCTCGTCCTGCTCTTCAGCCTTATCGGCCTTGTAGTACACGTAAAGGGTAGTGATGCCCTCAAGGGAGGAGGTCATGTTCACTTCGACCTCGCTGGTTGCGACGCCGGCGACGACCTTCTGAGCGGTGTAGCCGTCGAAGCTCTTGATGCAGTCTGCAACGCTGCTGTCTGCGGTAACCTCAACGTTGATGGTTTCGTCGGAGCCGTCACGCTCGCCACCCTGGAAGAAGTTCACAACCTGAATGCTCTGGGTTGCATTCTTCTCCCATGCGGCAAACCAGTTAGGGCTTGAAGGATTAGAGGGGTCGAGCTTATATGTATCCTGCAGCTCTGCGGGATACTGATCAATGTTGGAAGCAGAGTACCAACCCTTGAAAGTGTAGCCGGCACGGGTAGGCGTAGGAGCGTTGACGCTTCCATCCTCATTTGCTTCGACAAATGCAACGTTGTCGCCGTCAAATTCTCCATCTATTGCGGAAAACACAAAGACGGAATAAGCGCCCTGCTGTGCAGCAGCGCCGTCGTTGCCCTCGCCAGCATTGTCGGCGAAAGCTACTGCAGGCACGCTACCGAGTGCAAGCGTCAAGCTCAAGCCTGCTGCTATTGTTTTCTTCGAACGTGGATCCTTCATTTATTCTCCTTTTACTCTGCATCAGCCTGCGCCCTCCGCACATGGCTATTTGTCTTTATATGCAGTAGTAATCAAACAGCCGTCCAACACAGATTCGTTGCGCAACATCAGGCGCTGCAGTTTTCTGCACAATAGGTGCGCACGGGGAATAACTCGTTTCGTGAGTTCAATGAGGATTTCCGCTTTTATTTACACGCTTCAATGTCGTAAATAGCATTATTTAATAGGCGCGCAGTTTTGAACTGCTTAACGAATTCGCGCAGAGGGGCAAGGGTGCTGATGCACACTCCAAGTTCTTATATGTATGCTGACCTTCGTAGCTTTGGCGGCATTTCGAACAAGGCAGCGGCGAGCGATCTCCTTACCGAACACACCTTGTACGGCAATGCCGTCCTTCGCGATCGAATCAACGAGCGAACCTTTTTGTCACGCCAGATCGTGCATGCAACCCCCGATCGGGTGCATCCCGAGTTTTTCGCCGATTTCCACAAAAGCGCGCAGACAATCACCAGCAAGATCGTCTCGAATCTCGGAAGACCAACCGCTTACGACGAGGTCATACATCACTACGGGGAAGTTGCTTCGCGGGGCATGGCGGCTCTTCTGAATAAGTATTCGCTTGACGGAAATCTCTACGCCAACGGCGTCCACAGGATCAACGTGTCGCCCATGGCGGAAACGCACGATAAAGCGGTGCTTCTAGTCATGATGTTCGTGGTAGCGGGATGTCTGGCAAGCCCCGAACTTGCCATCGAAACCACGCGCAGCTTCATGAAGAAGAAAACGCCGCTCACCTTCTCGACGCTTCAACCAACGATGATGGATCCGAACACCCTCTTAGGGCAACCGGATAAGCAAACTAAGCTCGGGCTCATACGAATCTCGAACGATACGGTTTGCTCGTCTATTTATCCTCTCTCCACCAGCAAGGAAGGAACCACCATCGGCCTTCTTGCTACGGGAAAGCAGAACATAAACGACGTCGATGTTGACGTCTCGCGAAAGCATCTTCGTATTTTCAGGGATGGAGACGCTTGGTACGCGCAAGGGCTTGGGTCTACAAACGGAACCACACTGATCTCGGGTGCTGACAAATCCATCCGCGTCATTGAGCCACCGAAATCCACCAACGAGAAACTCCCGCCAGTCGAAATCGATAACGGCGATACGCTCTGCCTTGGCAAGACAACGCAGTTCCTGGTATTGAAAATCGCCAAATAGCCAACTTGCTACCTTATACGGGGTCTATCGGCTTCATTACCTTGTTGCGCAACATCGCAAACTCACCGAATAGGAACATGGCGCAATCAGACAATCTTCAATGAAAGGCAAATTTTGAAGCATGTCGATCAATGCGTTGAAAGTACCCCCCCCCGTCAGTCTAGCCAGCAGACAACCGTCCTTTCATTGGATTCTTTCACGCCCGCTTTCATAAACACAAGCTATACGAATGATGAAATCAACCGTCGGTTCATGACGTTCTTCCTTGACGACGACTCGAGATCTTCCAACAGCATGATTTTCCGCAAGGCGCGCAACACTGCCAACGAATGCTGCGCTCTCAAATCTCCCCTGTTCTACAAAGGCAGCCCCGAAGAACGGTTACTTAAGGCATCCCCCGAAGAAACGGCTCATCTGCTTCGCGAAACCCAAAAGCTTCTCACGCTTGAGGAATACCGTAGCTCCCTTGCGGTCTCTCATTTGAAAGGGTTTCCTCGGGTTTTCGGCTTGGGGCGCGCGCAGAACGAACCGATCATCATAAGGGAATACATAGAAGGGCCAACGCTTGGAGCTTCAATCGAAACGTTGCCTCGCACCGACGTCGAACCGTGCATCGGAATAGAGCCGGCCACGGTGGCATCTGTTGCCAAGTCTATTCTCAGGGCGCTCCTGAACGCCCAGTCGCTTGACGGTTCCTTCGTTCACCGCGATCTGTCTCCACGTAACATCGTCTTCAGAACTGACAAAAGGCCTCTTCAGGAGCAGATCGACTCCAACCAATATGATGTGTGCCTTGTCGACCTGGGTAGTTCCTCTTATGTCGAAGCCAACGATCCGTTCGCCACCGCCAAATACGGCGTCCGGCGATTCGGAACGATCGAATATGCGCCGCCCGAAATGCTCACGCGCGACGTCGAAGGCATTGACGAGATGAGGCATTCCGAAACGATCGACACGTACGCCCTTTGCAGCATCATGCATTTGCTGCTTACGCTCAAAACGCCTTACAGGCTTGCCGCAAGGATCAACGATTCACCTTACCTGATTAAAACGAAGGAACAGCCGTTAACGGGTTCCGATCCTTCCGCCTGCGACCTGCTAAAACTGGCAAACAAAGGAATCACACCGAAGCAGGAAGACCGGTTCACCGTAAGCGAGCTGTACGACGAGTTAGGCAAGTTCGCGTAAGCATTTAGCGAAACGCGCACCACGGGTGCGCCGACCGCAAGCAACCGAACTAGCCAATACCCAAAATCTGCATCACCAGCAACGCCACGGTAAGAATGGTGACAATCGCCACGGTCGACCAAATCAGGATGGTCGTAACCTTACGCGAGCGATACTTGCCCATGATTCGCTTGTCGGACGAAATGATGGCCATGAACACCAGCAACACGGGCAGCACCAAGCCGTTCATGAACTGAGCCATGAGCATGACGCCCATCAGATCAATGTTCGGGATAAGAACGATGATCGCCGAGAACGCGATAACGAAGGTCAGGATGCTCTTGAAAATGGGAGCCTCGTGCCAGCTGAACGACACACCAGCCTCCCAGCCGAATGCCTCGCAAATCACGAACGAGGTGGTCAGCGGCAATACGCACGCAGCTAAGAACGACGCGGCGGTCAGTCCGACGGCGAACAGGGCCTCGGCATGTTCGCCCGCAACCGGGGCAAGCGCACGAGCCGCATCGGCGGCGGAATCGATCGAGATGCCCTGCGGGAACAACACGGTGCCCGTGGTGACGATGATGAACCAAGCGACAAGGCACGCTGAAACGGTACCCGAAATAACGTCGATCTTCTGCGCGAACAGGTCCTTCGGGGTGATGCCCTTCTCGACGACGTTGCTTTGCTCGAAGAAGATCATCCACGGCGCGATGGTGGTGCCTATCATGGCAATGACCAGCGAGAAAAAGCTTTGCTGCTGAATGACCTGCGGCTTGAACGTTTGAGTCACGGTGACGGTCCAGTCGGGGCCTGCCATGAACGCCGCAACCACGTAGGTCAGGAACACCAGCGACAGAATAAGGAAGACCTTCTCGACGCGCTTGTAGCTACCGCCAACAACCAGCAGCCATACGGCAATGGCGGCAACCGGCACCGAAAGGTACTTGGACAAGCCGAACATCTCCATGCCCGAAGCGATGCCCGCGAACTCCGAGAACGTGGTGGCAACGTTGCCGATAAGCAACGCGGTCATGGCAAGCGCCGTCAGGCGGATGCCGAAACGCTCGCGGATAAGGGCAGCGAAGCCCTTGCCCGACACGGCGCCCATCTTCGACGCAGTCATCTCGACCACGATAAGCAAGATGCACATGACGGGGATAACCCAAAGCGTCGCGTAGCCGAACTGCGCGCCGACGGTGGAGTACGTGGAAATACCACCGGCGTCGTTGCCAGCCATGGCCGTGACGATCCCGGGGCCCAGGGCCGCCAAGGCAATAAGGAACTTGCTACGCTGCTTGGTGGCTGCAACCTCCTGCGAAGCGTCTTCGGCAACCGCCACCGCGGTTGCGGACTCTGCGGATGCGGGCGCAGCAGCAGGTGCCGCAGCCGTAATAGACGCGTGCGAGGACGCGCCCTTCTCGGCACTGCCCGTCGAAACGATGTTGAACGCGGTTGCGCCGTGCACGGCCTTGGCAGGGTCGGGCTTGGCGCCCGCTTTCTTCGCCGCAGCTTTGCGCCTGTCGGCGGCGATCTGTGATTTGGTGACCGGTTTCGCGGTTCCGTTGGGAGAACTCTGGGCCTTCAGCTTCTGAACCTTCATCAGGAAGGCCGCGTTTTCCGGGTTTCGCTTCTGCTGATCAGTCATGCTAATGCCCCAAGATCTGCATCAGGATCAACGTGTACAGGCCAAGGATCAAAACGCCGGCAAGAACGATGCCTGCGATCTGCAAGTTCGTGAACAGGCGCTTCTTATCGCTTTGATCGTCTTCCAAGGCATCCCACGCGTCGTCGACGGTGATGATGCCAAGCAGAACCTCGCGCTCGTCCACAACTGGCATGGCGGTAAGCTCGTACTTGAAGATGTCCTCAACCGCATCTTCCTCGGGCTCGTCGGGCGTGACCGAGATGATGTCGGTGTACATGATGTCGCCCATCAGGGCATCGTCCTTATTCAGCACCAGCGTGCGCACCGACGAAACGCCCACCAGGCGGTTGTCGTCGTCAAGCACGTACAGGTAGTAAACCGAAGGCGCATCCTCGGGCAGGCCGCGCAGAACCTCGATGGCGTCGCGCACGGTGTCGGACGAATGCACGGTAACGAACTGTGTGGTCATCATGCCGCCGGCGGTGCCGTCGCGATAGCCCAGCAGAGCGCGGATCTCGGAAGCGTCCTCGACGCCCATCAAGCGCAGAAGGGTCTCGGCTTTCTCGTAAGGAAGATCGCGGACGATGTCGGCAGCGTCGTCGGGATCCATGTTGCCCAACAGGCCTGCAGCGCGCTTCTCGTCCAGGTCCTCGATGAAGTCGGCCTGAAGCTCGTCTTCCATCTCGGCCACAGCTTCGCCTGCCTGCGCGTCGTCCAAGTGCTTGAACACGTTTGCGCGCTGCTGCGGGTCAAGCTGCTCCAAAATGTCGGCGACGTCAGCGGGGTGCAGCTCGTCCAGGCGCTTATGCGAAACGGCCAGCTGCACGTCGGACAGGTCGCGGTCGAGCAGATCCATGTAGTTCCATGCGATGATGTGCTCGTCGATATGGCGATGGAAGGTCTCGGCAACAGCAACGACCGCGCGCTCAAGCCATGGGGCAAGACCGCGAAGAATGCCGCGCACGCCCACTTCGGCGCCCAGAAGACGCAGCTGCGTGCCCGACACCGACAGCTTAAGGTCGTTCACTCGCACGACCTTAAGGCCCTGCGTGTCGACGATTTGCCTGTTCAGAAGATCTCGGGCAAGAAGAACCTCGTCCGGCTGCAGGTAACTGAAGCGAATATCCTTCGCAGGAACCTTCAGCGTGATGCCGTCTTCCGAAAATTCATCGACGTACTTGCGCCACGAGATCATGAACGGGACTTTTCCCGGGCCCTGGAAGGCCATGCTCGTGATACGCGGAAAAACCTCGCCCGTGGAAATAGCGAGGTCGGACACGGTGCCCAGTTCTTCGCCAGCGGAATCGACCACCGGCTTGTTCATCATTTGAGAGAGATAAAGCATTGCATCCCCTACGTCAGCCATCTTCGGCTGCCGCAACGGGGAGCCGAAGTTCTACATACTGTGAGGTTTCGGTTCTCGAACCTTCAAGTACGTTCCTTTCCTTCGACTAATAGATCGGCGTGCCGCAAAATATAGGCGGCACCGAACGCGGGCACAACGGCTCAAGCGTTCTCGCCGCAGATCATTAAACCACTATAGACTTGCATCTGGCCAAATCTTACCTGATTTTTAAGAGTTAAACAGAAGGCGGTCACAGCGTGCTTAAATGCGAACGCCCGAGAACGCGTAGAAACCAGGGGTGTCGACGAGCGATTCCAGCTGGAACAGGCCTTCCCACACCGCGCTTTCCTCGCGCGCGGGGCCAAGCCCCGAGCTTACGCCCGCAGCGTGCGCCTGATGATGGCCGTTGATCTCGTCTTTACCTGACCCATGAGCTACGGCGAAACGCCCGCCGGGCTTCAACAGACGGTGAACCTTCTTTGCCAGCGCGGGCTTGTCGACGAAATGCGGGTAGGCGTTATAGATGACCACCTCGTCGAACTGGTTGGCTTCGTCTAGCTCAAGCGCGTCGCTTGCCACGAAATCGACGGCAGGGTCGTCGGCGAAATTGTTGCGTGCGTTCTCGACCATCTTTTCGGAAAGATCAACGCCCAAAACGGAACCGGCGCCCGCCTCAAGATAGTATGGAACCATAACACCCGTGCCGCAGCCCAGGTCAAGAACATGATCGCCCGGCTTGACGCCCACAAGCGAAACCACGGCGCCTTGCGCGCGGCTTTTCCCCACATGGCTCGAGGAATCCCAGGTGTCGGCCCTCTCATCGAAGAAGCGCGCGACTTTCTCAAGCTTGCCGCAGGTCGTTCCATCTACCAGCTGCTCTACAAGGTTGCTTTCGGTATCCATTGCAAAACCTCTCTTATAAAGGAACCACCAAACGGTGGTCGCGATGTTCGATGACGTCGCTTTTCATTCCGTAAATACGCTCGATCTGCTCGGGCGTGACAATGCCCTGGTTGCCTAACGCGTCGACCCGACCATCGGCAAGGAACAGGAACCTGTCGCAGTAGCGCAGCGCAAGGTTGATGTCGTGCAGAACCGCAGCGGCGGCGATGCCCCGACCGTCCACCTCGTCGCGGACCTCGCGCATGACCTCTTGCTGGTTGGCCGGGTCAAGGTTGTTCGTTGGCTCGTCAAGCAGCAGCGTGTCGGTACGCTGGACGAACGCACGGGCAAGGACCATCTTCTGGTACTCGCCGCCCGAAAGCTCGTCCGTGTAGCAAAGCGCGCACTTGGCTAGATCAAGCCGCTCAAGCGCGTTTTCAACGATCTGCCGGTCCTCCTTCGACGGGCCACCCTGCATGTGAGGACGGCGCCCCAAAAGAACGGCGTCGTACACGGTCAACCTGTTCGCATGGCTGTGTTGCGCGACGAAGGCCACCTTACGGGCACGATCAAGACGATGCACCTGACCAAGGGGAACTTCGTCGAGCAGCACTTGCCCAGACGACGGCTTCGCCGCGCCCGTAAGGCAAGATAGCAAGGTTGATTTGCCGCAACCGTTCACACCAAGAATCGCCAAGAACGAACCCGGTGCCAATTCGATATCGACCCCCTGCAAAATAGGCGAACCCGCACGATACGCGAAATGCAAACCATGGGCCTCGAGCATCAGCGGTTCACCCCCTTGAACAGCAGATAGATGAATACCGGCGCACCGACGAACGACGTGATGGCCGAAATGGGCAGGATCAACGGAGCGACAATGACGTGGCAGAGCATGTCCGAAACCAAAAGCAGGCCCGCGCCGGCAATGGCCGAAGCGGGAAGCAGATAGCGGTAGTCCGAGCCAAGAAGTCGCCTCATGACATGCGGCGCGACCAAGCCCACGAAGTTGACGATGCCGCAAAACGCAATGACCGTCGAAGCAACGGCGCTTGCCACGAACATTTTCGTCAGGCGAACCTTGCTCACCGAAATGCCCAGGCTGTGCGCCAGGCCCTCGCCCGATTCCATCGCGTTGAAATCCCACCTGTTAAGGTGAAACACCACAGCGCCCACCAACGTGACCGCCGTCATAAGCGCAAGCTGGTCTTTGCTCACGCGGCTTAAGTCGCCGAAGGTCCAGAACACCACGGCGGCCACCTGGGAATCTTCCGCAAAGTACTGCACCAACGTGGTTCCGGCGGTGAACACTGCCGATAATGCCACACCCAGAAGGACGATGCTTTCGGGCGTCATCTCGCGAACGCGCGACAGCAGCAAGATAAGCACCGTGGAAAGCATGGCGCCCGCGAACGCCAACAGCGCCGTCGCAACCGGGTCGGCAGAGCTTACGCCCTCGTAGGCCGCCGACGAGCCGCGCCCACCTGCAAGCACGATGATGGCAATGGAGGCCCCGAAGGCGGCGCCCTGCGAAATACCAAGCGTGCTTGCCGAGGCAAGCGGGTTGCGCAGAACGCTTTGGTACGCGCAACCCGCAAGGGACAAAGCGATGCCGGCGACGATGGCCGTCAGCACGCGCGGCAAGCGGATGTTCTGCACCGCAGCCACCGCGCGCGTGTCGCCCTGCCCGAACAAAGCCATTACGACGTCTTTTGCAGAGAGGTTCAGCGCGCCCGTTCCCATGGACAGAACGGCAATGACTGCGACGACCACGGCCAACACGGCAATGACAATCAGCTTATGGCGGATGTACCCGTCATAACCCCCGCTCCTGCCCTGGCCTTGGGGCGGCAGCCCCGTGTTTGTCAGCTTCTCCTCTTGCATGTACGCGCCTGGCTTGATCCTTAACTCGTGTTTCCCGAACGACTACCGCTTAGTTGAACGACATCGACTTGAAGTCCATGCCTTTCTCCTGCATGGTCTGATAGAAGTCGACGCCAAGAAGCGTAGTGTAGATCTCTGAGTACTTCGCCTTCAGATCGACATCGGCGAATTTATCGGGGTAGATGGTCGCACCGATGAAGTAGGTGTCGCAAATGCCCGTGTCGATGTTGGTGCCGTTGAAGTTGAAGAACGGCTGCGTGTACAGGTTGCCCTGCTGGAAAGCTTTCAGACCATCGAAGAACGCCTGGTTGTTGGCGTAGTCGGCCTTCATAAGGTCCATGTTGCCCGCGTTCAGGAACATGTAATCGGGATCCCAGTTACCGATCTGCTCGAGGTCGACGTCGACTGCGGCCTTCTGACCAGTCTCGTCGGCAACGTTCTTGGCATTCAGCTCGACAAGCGGAGCGTAGTTAGCGTAGGTGCCAGTGAAGCTCTTAGCGCCCTTGTAGTTGACAGCGCCCACGTACACGCTGGGTTTGTCGGCGTCAGCGATGTCGGCGGTGCGGGCTTTCAGGTCGGCGTCCCACTCCTTCAATTTGGCAACAACCTCGTTGGCATGATCCTCGGTACCCAGGGCCTCACCGACACAGGTAATGGAGTTGTACACGTTGTCGGTGAACAACTGGTTCTGGTAGGTGATGCCGATAACGGGAATGCCGGTGTCCTTCTGAAGGGCGTCGCATTCCTCGGCGCTGCGGCTAGAGATGATGACGTCGGGGTTGAGGTCCATCAACTGCTCTTCGTTGACGTTGGTCTCAAGCAGATGGTTGCCGTTGCTGGTTGAAGGCAAGCTGGCGAAAAGGTCCTTATAGGCGATTGTGTACGGACGGTTCATAGCCGGGGTGGTTTCCATCTCGGTAACGGCAATGAGCTTATCCTGAGCGCCGGCGTACACCACGAAGCGAGCGCCGCTGCCAACCGTGGCGGCGGTTTTTGCATCCTTCGGCACCTCAACGCTGCGACCATAAGCGTCGACGACCGTTTTCGTTGCGGCAGCGGACGAGCCAGTGGCAGATGCGCTACCCGATGCTGCATTGTTCGAGCCGCAGGCGGTAAGCGTCAGGGCGAACACAGCAAGCGCCGCCACGAAGATCGCCGCAAGCTTCAGCGAGAATCTCTTCTTCATGCAAGAATCCTTTTCCTTGAAGTTTCCTTTAGCAGTGCTACGAACTTCTATTCCGTAACACATCGGAATCTTAGCACCGAGCGGGCGCGGGCGCGGGCAAGAAATCCCAAGAATGGCCCATTTCTGATAAACGGCGCTTACGGAGGGGCGATACTGGCGATCTGCGTAAGAAAACGCACTTGCAAAGGGCAGCTTACAAAAACGCAGGCGAAGAGCGAGCTGGAAACCCGCGGGAAGAAACCCGCCGAAAAGCCAGCCGGAAGAATCTCGATGAAATAGCCCGCCAGAAAAAGAAAAACCCGCCTAAGCGGGTTGAGCGTTTTAAATGGTGCGCCCTGGGGGATTCGAACCCTCGACGTACTGATTCGTAGTCAGTCCCTCTATCCAGCTGAGGTAAGGGCGCACTTAATCAAACAGCAAAAGATATTTTAGCCAACCGAGCGAACATGTCAACGACTTTTTTAGATCGATCTCCCCATCACGGAATATCCACTTCTTAAGGAAGGCGGGGAGAGATGCGGCTCGGTCATATCGTCGCATGCGAAGCGGTGCGGGTGCAACCAGTTTCCGTCAGAGCCGCCGAGCACGGCAGGTGTGCTCGGGCGCAGCAAGACATCCGCAGGCCCCCTGCGTCGGCATCTAGCGTTGGTCGATCGGGATGTATGGGCGCGGCGTTGCGAACGTGGTCTTGTACGCAGGGCGGATAATGCGCTTGGCAGAATAAATTTCCTCAAAGCGATGCGCAGCCCAACCAGCCATGCGGCCGCAGGCGAACAACGGCGTGAACAGATCCTCGGGGATGCCCATCATGGTGTAGACGAAACCAGAATACATATCCACGTTGGCGCACATGTCCTTCGTGGTTCCCTTCACGTTATGCAAGATCTCGGGCGCCAGGCGCTCCACCGTTTCGAGCAACTTGAATTCGGCCTCGAACTCGGTACCGGCGGCAAGCTGCGAAGCAAAATGCTTCAGGATGACAGCGCGCGGATCGGATTTCGTGTACACGGCGTGGCCCATTCCGTAAATCAGACCACTACGGTCGTACGCCTCTTTACGAACGATTTTCGTCAGATAATCGGCGACGGCGCCTTCGTCTTCCCAATTCGCGACGTTCTGCTTCATGTCGGCATGCATCGCGCGCACCTGATGGTTCGCACCGCCGTGCTTGCGGCCCTTAAGCGAACCGATGGCCGCGGCGTAGGCGGAATACGGATCGGTGTCGGCCGAAGAAAGCACGCGCATAGTGAACGTGGAATTGTTGCCGCCGCCGTGCTCGGCGTGCAGGCACAGCATGATATCGAGCATGCGCGCCTCTTCGGGCGTGAACGAGCGGTCGGGGCGCAACATGGAAAGGATGGTTTCGGCGGTGGACTGACCGGGGGTGAAGGGGTGCAAGATGAACGATCCGCCGTAGAACTTCGCCTGCTTGCCGTAATACGAACCAACCATGATGCGCGGCAGGCGCGAGATCAACGACAACGCCGTGTGAACCTCGTGTTCGGCGGAACGCGATTCGGCGTCGGGGTCGTCCGAATACAGCTGCAAAACGGAGCGCGCCAGCACATTCATGATGTCGGACGGGTTGCTTGACGTCATCAGGCTTGCCGTGAAGCCATCAGGCAGCTCGCGCTCGGAATCGATCACGTCGATGAAGTCGTGCCACTGCTGCTTCGTGGGAAGCTCGCCCATCAGCAGCAAGTACGCGATCTCTTCGAAATTGAAACGATGCGTCGCGGCGTCGTCGCCCAGCAGCAAGTCGTAGATGTTGTAGCCGCGGAAGGTAAGCGATCCCTCGTCGGGGACTTTAACGCCGTCGGAAATCAGGTAGCCATGAACGTTGGAGATGTTGGTGACGCCCGCAACCACGCCCGTGCCATCGGCGTTGCGCAAGCCGCGCTTGACGTCGAACTGCTGGAAATAACTGGGATCGATGGTGTTGATGGACAACAGCTGATCGTACAGCCCGAACTTCTTCTTCTCGCTGGCCTCGTCCATGGAAGTCTCCTATCTTTTAGTTGTTGCATTTGGGAGCCGAATATCGAATGCTTTCAGATGCAATGCAGACTCTGGCGGGC
>CAKUNS010000021.1 GCA_934668515.1 uncultured Eggerthellaceae bacterium | reverse complement strand
CGCATATGCAAACGACAAGAGACGTTGCTACGCAATCGGACTTGAAGGCGAATGGGGCTCAGGTAAAACGAGGTATCTTGAAGAAATTGTAAGGCCAGCCCTTAAAGAAGAGGGCTTTTCAATGGTTCGCGTTTCTCTCTTCGGCGTAGATTCCCCAGATGCTCTTTACGAAAAGCTCGGATCATCCATCTTTCATTTAAATGATGAAAACAGCAAGGGAAAAAAGATTACAAGAGAGATCATCGGCCAGCTTCCTGGCGTCCTTAGAAACAGGCTCTCCTCCTTCGGCGTCAATATCTCTCTCAACACAAGCATGAAAACTTTCGTTGACCTTGTGCTCAGGAAGGATAAGCACATACTTGTTTTCGATGACTTAGAGCGCCGTCAATCGGATTCGGATGATCTCTCACTGTTTGGCGCTATCAACGATCTTGTGGAAAACAGGGGATTTAAGGTGATTGTAGTTTCAAGCTCTATCAGGAACAAAACTGACAACCAAGGAAAAAGCCTCGACGCAAACACTAGAGAAAAAATCATCTGGAAAGTGCTCGACTTCTCTCCAGATCCCTCTGCGCTCGCAAGTGAGATTCTTGATATCGGCAAAACAGACGATGTGGTTTTTGACGTTACTGAGATTGTTGGCGCAGCAGCCAAAGAGGCGAATTGCCGAAACGCCCGAGCCTTGATGAAAGCCGGGGGTTTCATCAAACAGCTCTGCGATTCGGAGTTCGTTCGAGATGATAGCTTGGCTGAAGACGGAAGGAAGCGAACCTTGCTCGATGCTGTTACGTTTGCTTTGCTTGTCTGCATGGAAAAAGCGCCGAAACTGCCAAGCGATTATGAATCGGGCAGGGGGATTACTCCTGACCTCTACAAATATGTTCGGCAAAAAGAAATGTATGAAAAGTATTGCGATCTCCCCATCGTCAGCTCTGCTTTAGAGTCAATAGCTCCGATTCCCGAAGAAGAGATAGATGCCTGCTTACGCGAGTACGCTTCCCGAAGGTACCCCAATTCACCCGACACAGCTGTGCTCGACAAGGTCATTCATCAGTTCAACGGAATAGGGCAAATGAAAGACGCAGATGTCGAGGCGCTTCTCCCTGTGTTTTGTTCCGTTGTTCGTAGAAAGCGGTTTTCTCCGAGATTGCTCGATGATGTAGTAAAATTCAACTTTCGCCTGCGTGAAGTTGGATTTGCCGAACTGCTATCTGATGAAGAATTGCTTTCCTGTGGCAAGACTGTTCTTGATGCGGATCCAGAAACAGGATTGATCGCATTTCGAGAGGAAACCCTCAGATTTGGCGTACCCGACACTTCTTGGAAAGCATTATTAATGGAGCTCTGTGAACATGCCCAGAACACCTACAGAGAACACTTGAACAGCAGCATAAAGTCGGCTGTTGATCCGGAGAAAGGAACTTGCGGCACCGAATTGGCTAATTTACTCGAAAAAATCCGATCTCGCAATTTAAGTCTCATTACGGCCGCATCTCCAGCTGAGATCGCTATCGCTTTCCGCTATTCAGGGCCAGAAAGTCAAGACGCCCTCAGATCCTTCTTTGTTCATCTTGGTAGTTATCTTCCTTCAAATAGGCAGGAAGCCGGGCCATTTATTGAATGGCTGAATAAAATATATACAGAGGTTGAGTCTCTACAGATGAATGAGAAATTAGACACAATGAGAAAGAGCTGGTTCCTGTCAAACATCTCTGATCTAATCAATGCCCAAAGATCGTAGAGTCGGCCCATTAGGCCCTTAACTGAAAAATGGGTCATTTGAATAAAACGAATCAACCGCGAGTAGCGTCATGCTGCGTGGGTAAGCAGAACGGCAAGGATCGAAAGGATCGACAATAGCCGGTTGCCAAGCAAAAAAGCTTATAGGGCACCTCGATGGACATATGTGTCCTATAACCCTGCGTTTAGGGTGCTTATCCAACTGGTGTTCAGCTAATCCAAATACTTGCCAACCATTTCCTCGCCGAAATCGCTCAGGCGGTAATAGAACGTCAGGTTCCCGTCGTCGCTCACAGTGCAATTGGTTTCCTCGAGGATCCCGTTTTCCTTCGCCGTTGCCAACGTCTCTTCAACATCGTGAAGGGACAGAAGCTTGTAGCTCGAGTAGGCGGGTTTAAGCGCGGCGACCACATCCTGGGCGCAAGCCGTTGCCCCGTTTTCGAAATGCTTGATGATCGCGTAATGAAGCGGCAAAAGCTCGTTACTCATTGACGGCCTCCTTCTTCTTGAATGCGTCCAGGGGGTTGATGGCAATGCAGAAGATGCCCAACACCATGATGACGGCGCCGATCCACTGCTCAATCGAAAGCGGCGGATAGTCGGCGGACATCCCGCCCACGTTCAGCACGCCCAGAAGGATCCAAATGAAGAACGGTCCCCAGAAGGCGTACATGCCGTTGCATGCCATGCCCAGCGCGGCTCCGCACATGGAGTTGCCTTTGTACCAGAAAGAGAACGCGGGCATTGCGAAGAAGCCCGAAACTGCGAACAGCAAAAGTGCAGGGTCGGTCATCGCGGCCGAGAGGATGGACGGCAGCGCGCTGAACCCGTCGCCGACGATTGCCAATACGGGGAAGGCGATTGCGAACTCAAGTACGCCGGCCGTGATTTGCCTGATCCCAATGCCAATGCGGTAGTCGATGAGGATGGTGCCAAAGCCGGCAACGCACCCCTCGAAGCCCCAACCAAAAGCGGCGAGGAACGCGAACAAGCAGCCGAACAGTGCTTCGGGGCCCATGTTCGCGAAGCTGGTGCCGCCGATGACTCCAGCGGCTACAAGGCAAATAAGCACGCCGAGCACCTTGTGAGCCTCGAGCTTCTGCTTGAACAGGATGCGGCCGAGCACGGTGCCGATTGCGCAGTTGAGCGCGGCTATGGGCACGATCACGCCGGGATTCCCGGCGGCGGTTGCGGAGTTAAGCGCCACGACGTAGGCGATGGTGGCGAAGGGGCCGCCAATGGCAGCGCACAGTATCATCACGCGACCGGGTTTCGTCTTGACGGTTTTCCAAAGGTCGCCAAGCTGCCTGTTCTTCGCGCACGCGACCAGCGACCAAAATCCGCTGAAGAGGTCGTTCAGCCCGGCGGCAAGGGCGGCAAGGGCGAACGTGACGGTGAACGCGCTTAGAGGTGCGCCGCCCCATGGCTCGGACGCGAACCACGCGCCCCATACGCCTTGCGTTTCCGCCAGCGTGAGAAACGCCGTGTACAGGCCGTAGCAAATGCCGGAAGCCACGGCGAATGCGATGCCTTTCTTCATGAACTTCCGGTGGTGCTGCGCTTTCAGCTGGGTTATGTCTTGTTGCATGATGTTCCTTCGTTTCGGGGTATGCCGCTTAGTCTTCTAAGGCTTCGTCGTACAAGGCCAGCGCTTTCTTCAGGTAGGTCTTGGCGTATCGGTAGTAGGTGTAGGCCCACTCGCCAACGTCCCCGCCTTCGATTTCTTTCAGCACGGACCATACGTACCAGCACCATCCGGCCATGCCCACGTGTCCCAGGTTGTGGCGCCATTCCGCTTCGGTGGGCGTGCGGCCGAAGTAGTACGTCAGCGCAAGTTTCATTTCGTCCTCGCTCAGCTGCTCGCATACGCAGAACGTGCCGAAGTCGTTGGCGTAGTCGCTCATGCCCGCATACTCCCAGTCAATCAGGTTGATGAAGCCGTCGTCGCCGATAAGGAAGTTCAGGCCGAAGAAGTCGTTGTGACACAGGACAGGTTGCCCGCCGTCGGCCGCAAGCAGGTCGTTCAGCCGAGCCGCCTGGGCCTTCATGGCGCTCCAGTCGCTTGCGCAAATGGGCTCTCGTTCAAGGATCTTCTTCTCGAACAAAGCCGCTTCTTCGTAGAAGCTGAAGGAGCGGTCCACCGTTGCGCCGCACTCATGGAGCTTTCTGGCCATTTCCATTGCGGTTTTCAGCTGTGCCTTGTCATGACCGTCCAGGTTCTTGCAGTTCGCGACGAACTTGGAGATCTTCCAACCGCGGCTGGGGTCCTCGAAGACGAACGTGTGGTCAAGCTCGAGTTCCGCGGCCGTTTCCAATGCCGCTTTTTCCGCTTGGCGGTTGACAAGCAGTTCGGTGCCCACGCCAGGGTGGCGGTAAACCCACTCGCCCCCGTCGGTTGCGAAATGGCAGCTAAGGTTGGTAAGGCCCTGCTTCAGCGGGTAGACGTTGTGCACTTCGGATTTTTCGCAGCTCAGCACCGACGCGATGTTGTCGAAGATCTCGCTGTCCAGGTTTTCAAGGAACAAAGGATCGAAATCGTGCAGCTCGTCAAGTGAATCGAACTCGTGGATGATGGGCGGGTCGTAGCGGCGGATGGCCATGTCCAGCTCTTTGACGTGCTCTGCGAGCAGGTCTTCCCAAAGCTTGTTTCGTGTTTCCGGCAGATCGTACTCCGCTTCAAGGATTTCGCGGAAACGCTTGGAGAAAGCGCGGTCGAAGAATGCATGCCCGATCATGTACCAGGCGTCGTGACCGCCCTTGGTAACCTTGGCGATGCGATCGTGAGGCTTGGTTTGCATGCACCATTCGTCGGTGTGACCTTTTGAGTGCTGCGCGGAGTAGTACGCCTTCCACACGTGGCGCTCGAACGGGTTTTCCTCGAAATAGTTGTCCGAGGAGCAAATGTAGGTGTTCCCAAGAATCTCGCGCACCAGCATGAGCGAGCTGTTGTTGTTGCGCTCGGCGTAAGCGCGGTTGACCACGATTTTCACGTCGAACTCGTCTTCCAAGTAGAAGAACGATTCCTGCTTATAGCCAACCACCATCACGATGTCATCGATGCCCGCGGCTTTGAGCTGCTTGATTTGGCGCTCGATAAGCACTTCGCCGCGAACTTTAAGGAGCCCCTTCGGGCGATCGTGGGAGATAGACGCGAAGCGGCTGGAAAGCCCGGCGGCCATGATGACTGCGTTGTCGACCTCGTAGGGCTTGAGCTCCGTCAAGCCTTTTTCGGTGAGGCGTTTGTCGTCTATGAACCCGGCGGCAACGCACTCTTTCAGCGTGGCGTTGACGGTTGCAAGCCCAAGTCGAGTAGTCTCGGCCAGTTCCCTTTGCGTGGCGCCGGGTGCTTCTGAAAGTGCGCACATGGTCATGAACTGGTTGTAGCTAAGTGCCATTGTTGGTGAAATCCTTTGTTCGAATTTCACCAATCTATCACAGATTTCGAACATCGATGGTGTAGTGTTCGAAAATTTACAACAATGATCGAAATTCGAACAAAAGGGAAAAGGCAAATGAGTCGCTGTTCGTGATTGATTGCTCCTTGGCCCTGAATGATTGATTTTCGTAGTAAAGTAATCATCATTTGTCATGATGCATTTGCGGCTATAATCAGTGCTATGTCTGAATCGATCTCACATAACAGGAAACCGTGGCTGACGCCAAAGGAGCAGGTAGGACACCTTGAGTCAAAAGGTGTTCGCTTTGTCTATATGTCAAAAGACGACGCTGTTGATTACTTGGCTGAGAAGAATAACTATTTTCGTTTGCGTTCGTACCGAACGTGCTTTCCTAAGGTTGAAGATGGGGCGCGTAGGGGCCAATATGCAAATCTCGATTTCAAGATGTTGGTCGATCTTTCGATAATTGATATGCTGCTGCGAAATGAAATGCTTCCGATGACTTTAGATATTGAGCATTTCGCAAAAGTGCGCCTGCTTGGAGAGATCGAGAAGGAAGGTGAAGACGGGTATAAAATCGTTTTCGATTTTCTTGCTTCATACGATCAAGAACGCGCAAATGGTCAGTTTGTTAATTCGGCCAAAGAGGAGATCGAGAGGGGTGAATCGAGCCCGTATGTTGCCGGCATCTTGGCTAAGTATCCCGCGTTTGATTTTCCCGTTTGGGCGTTCTTGGAGTTGGTGCCATTCGGCACTTTTATTTACTTCTACAAGTTTTGTGGCAACCGCTTTAAGAAAAGACCGATGGTCGACATGTTCTATTTGCTTCAAAGCGTTAAGTCCTTGCGGAATGCGTGTGCCCATAATAATTGTATTTTGAACGACATGAACAGCGGAAAGCCGATGTATGAGGTGCGTCATGGCCTGCGAGACGAGATTGCTCAAATCGACTCGATTGGCAAGGGTCAACGAAAATCGAAGTTAAGTAATGACCGCTTCCAGCAAATCGCAACAACGTTATACATGCATAAGGTTCTTGCTTCCGCGGGGGTTCACGACAATAGAGCGAAAAGCTTGCAGGAATTTAAGTTACGAATGTTTAAGCACGCTGATTACTACGAAGGAAATTTCCAGGTTATATCTGGGTTTGAATTCCTGCAGAAGTTAATCGATGCTTGGTTTTGTGTTGAAAATTAATACGCTTTTAAGCTGCATTTAGAATACGACCAAAAAGTGGTACTATCTGTTCACAATGAAAAACGGTTTACCGTTTTGTATGGGAGGGTCTCTGCAAAGGGAAACTCCCTATTTTTTGTTTAAGCATCCTCAAGCTCTGGTTAAGGGTTTTATGAACTTAAGCGGCAGAAAGCACCCGTCACGATCGTAGTATCCGTCACCGCTGCCCTTCGTAATGAGCCCTATGATATCACCCCTCGTGTTCAATACGGGTCCGCCGCTCATCCCTTCGATGAATGCTCTGTCGACATGTACTTCATCTTGGGAAATGTCTGCCACTTTCGCTTCAACTTTTCTAAGCTGTCTCTTTCCGTCTGCATAGCCGTAGGCAAAGACCCTCTCTCCCTCTTGGACTTGATAGAGGGGATCCGATGAGAGCCCTGGAAGACGGGCGAGGTCGCTATGGGTTGGGAGAACGACCCAGTCGTAAGCGGGGCTATCCTCGATGATGCGATCGTAGCTCATTTCGATATCGACATTATCGCCATCGAGTACGTTTAAGATGGAGTTATCAGCGTAATGAGCATTGATTTGTTCGTAAATTTGGCTTTTTATGCAATGCCTGGCCGAGATCAGGAATCCTTTATCGACAAGAAAGCAAGTGCCCCGCTCACCGTAATCCTCATAGCCGTTGCTTCCGATTTGGCGAAATTGGGCGAGAGAATCTAGTTGGAATACCATTCGCTCAGGCAGCATCTCGGGGACCGGGGCCTTCGACACGTCATAAAAGCTGGTCCATAATCTTTGGAGTGGTCTTGAATGACGTTCATTTTCTCGAGCGATCATTAAGTAGTAGCTAAGCAGTCCGTGAACATGTGCAATAAACTTTGCTTCGAAGAAGTCGTTGTCGTCTGAAAAGAAAACTGCTCGATGCCGCCTGCCTTTCTCCGAGGCAACGTATTTCTTCGCAGCCGTTTCTGCTCCGTAGCAACCCCAATTATGGAATAGAGTGCGAAGGCATCTGTAGTCCTCCCTTCGAAAATTGCACTTTTCGTTTACCACAATTCCGGTAACTACTTGTCTTGTCCCCTTGCTGAATACTCCGGTCTTGGAGTCATTTATCGTGAATCCGTTGCTGCTGATGATTCTGCGTAAATTTTGATTGATGTGAATATCATCGACATTATCGAGGGAGACTACGGCGTAAATCGCCCTTTTGCTTGTTGATGAAAACGCGAGGTCGTCTGCGTATCGCGTGTATTTCAGCCTGTTTTGCCTGGCGAATTGCATTAAAGCGCAATCCATTCGTCTGCAGATCATGTTGCTGATCACAGGTGAGGTTGGAGCGCCTTGCGGGAGTTCTCCATTATGGCAAACCAAGTTCGTCAAAGTATTGGCGACTTCGTCGTTGAAATGAAAGGGCTTGCTTTTAAAGAGGCCTCGTATTCGACTCGAGCTGATGCTTGGAAAGAAATCAGCGAGGTCGATTTTGACAATAGTTCTCTTTTTGACGTGTTGTTTCGCGTTCGATGCGATGCTTCTCCCCTCAAGGAAGCCGTGTACCGCATCTGGCGGATCGTAGATTGCCGAGAGGGTGTCGGCCAAGGTTCGTTGAATGAGTTTGAGCTTGGGTGCGGGAGCGCTTATGGTGCGGTTTTGGGATCCGTTACTTTTGGGGATGCTAAATGAGGCATAGAAAACAACGTTCGAATACGCGAAGAAAGTTAATTGCGCTAAGGGGATGTCTAGGTAATTCGCTAAATCGCGGTTTGTCCTTATGGCTAAGAATCGCTGCTTGTCGATTACGACCACGACGGAGCCCCTTCCGGTCAGGAATAGGTTGAACAGACGTAGGGCGCCAGTACCCAACGAATAGGATCTGAATTGAGGGACCACTGCGGTGCGAATGCGATGCACATTCAAAAGCCGGGCCTCGTCGTGGTCTAAGTTGATTGTACCGACAAATCGTTGTTGGGTTAACTAAAAGAATGGAGCTTAAAAAGAGAAGCGATGTTAACGACCCATCGCCAGCCCAGAATGAGCTAATCCCCCCCCCGAATCCGACGCCGCGTCATTGTGCTTAACCTGCGGAAACCCTCGTAGAGCAAGTGCAGGGCGCGGCATCGTGCTAATCTTGTTCCCGCTGATCAATCGTCGATAATCGGGGGATTTCCTTTTGCAGCTGTACTCGTTGCAGTTCGTCGCTTTCCTGTGCCTGTCGCTGGCGGCGTACTTCGCCTTGGGCCGCATCGCGCCGCGTTGCCAGTGGACGGTGCTTTTGGCCGCCTCGCTCGGCTTCTACGTCTGCACCGGCTGGCACAACCTGCTCTTCATCCTTCTCACCGCCGGCTCGTCCTGGGCGGTGGGCATGGCCTTCGGCAAGCTGGAGGAGCGCTCCAAGGCCGCCCGCAAGGCCGCGTCCGACCGCGCCCAGAAGAAGGCGATCAAGGCCCGCTTCAACCACTATAAGTGGCTTGCCCTGCTCGCCGCGCTGGCGCTGAACTTCGGCGTCCTGTCCTACATCAAGTACTGGAACGTCCTGCTGGACGGCCTGGGCATGGGCGGGTCGTTCCTGGCCTCGTCGCTGCTGCTCCCCCTTGGCCTGTCGTTCTACACCTTCCAGTCGATGGGCTACCTCATCGACGCCTACAACGGCAAGGCGCGGCCCGAGCGCAACCCGCTCAAGTACCTGCTGTTCGTCTCGTGGTTCCCGCAGCTCATCCAGGGCCCCATCAACCGCTTCGACCAGCTGGCGGACCAGCTTTGCGCCCCGCGTCGTTTCGACCCCGCCGGCGCCAAGCGCGCCCTGCTCCTCATCGGCTTCGGCATGCTGAAGAAGTTCGTCGTCGCCGACATGCTGGTGAAGACAATCGCCGCATGCCTCGACCAGGTGACGCCCGGGACCCCCGGCTCCATCATCGCGTTCGGCATCCTTTTGTACTCGGCGCAGCAGTACGGCGATTTCTCGGGCGGCATCGACATGGTGCGCGGCGTGTCTCAGCTGTTCGGCGTTCGCATGGCCGAGAACTTCCGCCAGCCCTACTTCAGCGTCTCGCTCGGCGACTTCTGGCGCCGCTGGCACATCACGCTGGGCGCGTGGATGCGCGACTACGTGTTCTACCCGTTCGCCTTGCGCCCGTCCATGAGGAGGCTGGGCGAGTGGTGCTCGGCCCACCTCGGCCAGCACGCCGGCCGCACGCTTCCCGCCTGCGTGGCCAACGTCCTGGTGTTCTTCCTGGTCGGCCTTTGGCACGGCGCCGAGGCTCACTTTATTTGGTGGGGCCTGTACAACGGCCTGGTCATCGCGGCCGCCGACTTGGCCTCGCCTTTGTTCGCCCGCATGAAGGCGGCCCTGCGCGTCGACGACAGCACCAACGCGTGGCATGCATGGCGCGTGGTCCGCACGTTCATCGTGGTGAACATCGGCTGGTACTTCGACCGCATCTACGACTTCGGCGACTGCCTGCAGGCTTTCCATAACACGCTGTTCAACTTCAATGTGGCTGCATTCATGCCGACATTCGCCCCGATCCTTGCTGCTGAAGGCCGAATGCGCTTCATCCTTGCCGCTATCGCCTGCTTGATCGTGCTTGTCGTGAGCATCCAGCGAGAGCGCGGCGTCGATGTAGGCGAGCGCTTTTTGAGCATGCCTATCGTCTTCCGCTGGATGGCGCTACTTGCCTTGGGCTTTCTGATTGTGTTTTCGTTCGCATTTGCCCCAGCTCAGGGAGGGTTTATCTATGCGAATTTTTAAGAAAGTGGCTCTTGTCGTTCTGGCATTAGCTCTCGTCTTTGGTTTGAATGCTGCCGCAACCTACGCCTTTGAGCCATATGGCTCAAAGAGCGAGCTTATGTGGTCTGACTACCGGTCGCAGGATTCTATAGATGCGATTTTCGTTGGCGATTCCGTTTCTGTTCATGCGTTTGACCCCCATGTTGTCGATGCCGAACTGGGAACCTCGTCGTTCAACATGTCGACGCCTGGTCAGACCGTCGAGGAATCGTTTATGGCGCTTCAGAAAGCTTGTACCGACCACGAGGTAAAAACAGTCACTTATGGGTTGGAGTTTTGCAACATCCAAGGTGATGAGTTCCCGGATCCAGGCCGTGCATTCATTCGAAATAAAAACTTTGGCGATCCTGTCGCGCAATTGAAAGACATCTTTTACTGTTTGTCGAACGAGCGTTGCTACAAGGAGAAGAATTCGCTGAATTGGATGTTCCCCTGGGTTTCCAATCACGTGAAATGGAATGCGGGCGACATTGCCGAGAACATTCGAATGAGGTCGGAAGGCCTTACAGTTCGCCAGGCAGCTGAAGTGAATCAGCGTGGTTGGACGTATTACGGTAAGGGTTACGGCAATATCAAAACCCGATTCGACTTTAATGAAGGCGAAGATAAGACTTACGCAGACGTATACAAATGGAAGACGTTCGACGCCGAGAAGCTTCAGATCCTGGCTCAAATGTGTGATTATTGCATTGAGCGCGGCATTGATTTCTACGTTGTGATTCCACCCGTCCCCGTTTTTAGTGTTCTTTCTTGTGGCAATAACTATTTCGATCTGTCGAAGCAGGTTGGAAAGCTTGTTCGCGAACATGGCGGTAAATGCTATGACCTTAACTTGGCGAAACCCGAGCTGCTTGATGCGTCGAATGGGATTTATTACGCCGACTATCAGCATTTGAACGCTGGCGGCGGTGCGGCGGTGAGCTTGGCGTATAGTAAGCTGATCGAGGCACGCGAGTCGGGTAAAGACGTGCGAGGGTTGTTCTATTCGCAAGATCAGTACGAGCAGGCGCATCAGTATGTCGACCTGGTAAAACTTAGTGCTACGTGTGAAGATGGCAGCGTGAAGCTTGCCGCTACGGCATATGCGGGTGCGGGAACGCCCGTTGAATACCAGTTCTGTGAGAAGGGCGCTACAGGCGCCTGGCAGATTGTTCGCGATTGGTCGGATGATTCGTCGTATGAGATGCCGGTTGACGGTCATGGCGTACGCGACGTACGCGTGAACGCTCGCAAAGTTGGCTCGACGGCGGAGTTCGATCGCTATCGCGTGACGTCGGTCACGTACTAGCGTGATAGGCTGGATCGATTCTTACGAGAATAAAGTTCGGCGTAGACGGAATGAAGACGTATCGAGGAGAGTGATAATGAGAAGCATGATCGAATGGTTGCAGGCAACGGCAGAGCGGACCCCCGAAAAGGTTGCCGTCTGCGACGAAACCGATTCGCTGACGTTCGCGCAGCTTTACCAGGCTGCGCGCGTGTTCGGTTCGTGGGTTGCGCAGCGCCAAGAGGCTCGTGTTCCGGTTGCCCTGTTCATGGAGAAAAGCCCGCGTTGTTTGGCCGCCATGATGGGTGCGGCCTATGCTCGCTGCCCGTATTCAGTGATTGACGTGCGCCAGCCCGATGCGCGCCTTTCTTCCATCATGGCCACGTTGAAGCCCGGCGTGGTGCTTACCGACGCCGCCAACGCCGATCGTGCCCACGAGGCGTTCGACGCAACCGATACGCCCGTTGTGCTGATCGACGAGGTGCTGAGCGCCGCAGGTCAGGGTGCCGCCACTGCTGCTTCCCAGGCGCTTGACCAGCGCTTCGCCACTGCGCTTGACGTCGACCCGCTCTACATTAACTTCACCAGCGGCTCTACCGGCACGCCTAAGGGTGTGGCCGTGTGCCATCGCTCGGTCATTGATTTCATCCCGCAATTTGACAGCGTTTTCGGCATTGGCCAGGACGACCGCATTGGCAACCAGGCCCCGTTCGACTTCGACGTGTCGGTGAAGGACATCTACAGCACCCTGTTTACGGGCGCCACACTGGTTCTTATCCCGCGCGACTATTTCAGCCAGCCCGCCAAGCTGATGGATTTCCTGGCCGACAATGCCATCACCACCTGCACGTGGGCGGTAAGCGCCATGTGCTTCGTGTCCATCATGGGTGGTTTCGACTACCGCGTGCCCGAAACCATCGACAAGGTTATTTTCTCGGGCGAGGTTATGCCGCCTAAGCAGCTTGCCAAGTGGCGTCGCGCCCTTCCGAACGCCACGTTCGTGAACGTGTACGGCCCGACCGAGGTTACTTGCAACTGCACGTACCATGTGGTCGACCGTGAGTACGCGAAGGACGAGGTTATCCCTGCGGGTAAGCCGTTCTTTAACGAAGGTGTCTTCCTGCTTGACGATGACGCGCTGGTAACCCAGCCCGGTGCCGAGGGCGAGGTGTGCGTCACCGGCACCTGCCTGGCGCTTGGCTACTACAACGATCCCCAGCGCACGGCGACGGCCTTCGTGCAAAACCCGCTTTCGACCGCATTCCCCGAAACTATGTACCGCACGGGTGACCTGGCTCGTTGGGACGAAAACGGCAATCTGGTTTTCTCGGGCCGTAAGGACCACCAAATCAAGCATCTGGGTCAGCGTATCGAGCTTGGCGAAATCGAGGCTGCAGCACAGGCTGCCGACGGCGTCGAGCGTGCGTGCTGCCTGTACGACGCGAAGCGCAAGAAAATCTCGCTTTATTACGATGGCCTGCTTGCCGCCGATGCGCTGCTTGAGTTGCTTTCCGCGAAGCTTCCGCATTATATGGTGCCTGCGAAGCTTATTCCTGTTGAACATATGCCGCTCACCAAGAACGGCAAAGTCGATCGCGCAGCACTTGCGCAGATGGGCGGTGCGAAATGAGTGAAATGACCGAAACGATCGAGGTTACAGACGAAGCTGCCATAGAGCCTGCCGTTGCGGCCGAGCAGGCTCAGCCGCAGATGCGCTTCATGGGAAACGATCGCTTGCGCGAGCTTCAAGCCGAATGGGGAACGCCCTCGTTTGTGTTCGACACGGCTGCATTCAAGTCGCGCCTGCAGGCATGCCAGCAGATCGTTGGCGATGACATCGCGTTGTGCTTCGCCATGAAAGCGAATCCGTTCTTGACGGCCGCTGCCGCGCAGGAGGGAGCGCATCTTGAGGTGTGCAGCCCCGGCGAGCTTGCTATTTGCGAGCAACTGGGCGTTGATCCCGCGCTGGTGGTGTATTCCGGCGTGAACAAGGAGATCTCCGACATCACCGAGGCCGCGTCGTTCGGCGCGGGCGTGATGACGGCTGAGTCGCTTCTGCATGCAACCTATCTCAGCGAGGTTGCCGTTTCGCGCAACCAGGTTATCGACGTGCTGCCGCGCCTGAACTCGGGCTCGCAGTTCGGCATGTCGAAGGAAGACCTGCTGTGGCTGGTTGACAACCGCAGCGAGTTCCCGGGCATCAACCTGGTGGGCATCCACTACTTCGTGGGCACCCAGCGTAAGAAATTGAAGCATCAGCGTCGCGAGCTCGCTTCCCTTATCGAGTTTCTTGACCTGCTTGAGGCCGAGCACGGCTTCACGGTTGAGCGCCTTGAGTACGGCCCGGGCCTTGCGGTGCCGTACTTCGTCGACGACGATTTCTCCGACGACCTGGCGCCGCTTCGTGAGCTTGCGCCCGACCTGCAGGAAGTTGCCAAGCGCGTGAAGTTGACCATCGAGATGGGCCGTTTCTTCGCCGCGCCGTGCGGGGCATACCTGACGCGCGCTATGGATCTGAAGTCCAACGACGGAACGAATTACGCCATTCTTGACGGCGGCATGAACCACTTGACCTACTACGGCCAGATGATGGGCCTGCATGTGCCGGTCATCGCCAATCTGACGGTCGACGTTGATGCCGCCCGCGACGCAGGCGATGCGCGCGAGTGGTGCTTGTGCGGCAGCTTGTGCACGGTGAACGATGTGCTGGTTCGCTCGGTGGAAATGAGTTCCCTTGAGCGCGGCGACGTCCTTGCGTTCAAGAACGCCGGTGCGTATTCGGTTACCGAGGGCGTTCACTTGTTCCTGAGCCGCACCATGCCGCGCGTTTTGCTGTGCGACGGGGAAGACGTGCGCCTGGCACGCGATTTCACGGAGTCGTGGCCTATCAACTGCGCGCATCGGTAAGTTTGCGAAGGTTTATAATCGGTTCCAATTGAAATGCAATGTGCCGTGCGTTTTAGGCGCCGGCACGTAAGAAGGAGAGACTCATGGACGAGATCAAGCTTGACGAAGTCATCGAGATGCTGGAAGGCGTGCGCGAGGGCGTCGATTACGAGAATTCCACCGACCTGGTTGATGCTCGTAAGATCGATTCTTTCGACATTTTGGCCATCGTTTCGGCTATCGACGACGAGTTCGATGTGGCTGTTCCTGCAAAGGAAATCATTCCTGACAACTTCAACAGCGCAGCATCGCTTACTGCGATGATCAACCGCTTGGCAGAAGAAGACTAAAAGTGCAGGAAGGCGCATCGTTTTCGATGCGCCTTCCTGTCGTGCCAACAGCGCGCTGCGGCGCATGCAACGGTATTGAGCAGAAGGGACGCATCAACGATGCGTCCCTTCGTTCGTTTGGTCAAGGCAGCCTCCGGCTGCGGCTATCTATTCACCTTCGCCCATATAGAACTCGTAGATGGCCTGATTGATAATCGACCAGCCGTATTCCGACGGATGCTCGGAGTCGCGGAAGAAGTACTTCGTGTCCTCGTAGCCCGACAGATCCGCCACCTGCGCATCGTAGGCGGCGCAGCACTCGCGGATGGTGTCATAGTACGCGTCGCGGTATTCCTGCTTGACGGGGCACTGGTCCCAGCACATGCCGTTCACGGGGTTCAGTACCACCAGCACGTCAAGCCCGGCCTCTTTGCAGGTGCGAAGCGTCAGCTGGAATTCCTCGATCTCGCTTTTGTCCAGCAGATTCTCGGGGTCCACGCTCCACCCCGAGGTGTAATTCAGCCAACCCTGGTAGTTATTCTCGTACCACTTGTCGCCAACACCCATGTCGTTGTTGGTCGACTTCTTCTTAACCTCGTCCTGGGCAAGCTGTTGGATTTCGTCCCAGTCGGGGGTTTGCGGTTCGCCGAAACGGCTGGACGGGATCTTCTGGTTGTACGAACCGTAGGCGCCGTAATCAAGCGTGTCGGAGTCGGAGCTTTGCGTGATCGTGCGGTAACGCAGATGAACCGACGATTCGAACGCGGTGGCCACGGTGTCAAACGACCTTACCGATTGCAGCAGCGGGTTGCTGCCGAGCATCACCTTGTGCGAGCGCAGCTGCGTCAGCACTTCGTCCTTCAGGTCGTCGCTGAGCTCGTCGTTGTCCAAGAACGCTTTCAGCGCACTGGGCGAGAACGTGCGCCCCTGAAACTCGTTGCCGTAGTGAGTGGCGCTCAAGAACCAAGGCATCGACAGCGAGATAACCACCTTGTTGTTATTGATGCCGTCCTTCGCGAACGCGCCGATCATCACGGCGTCCCACAAGTCGGTGACGTAGGCCTTGCCGCACGCCTGGATGTTCATGCCGTAGTTGCTGCTGGTCCAGAACTTGGCGGGGTAGTAGGTGCCGCGTTCGGGGCCAAGCTCGGACGATCCAAACACCAGCACGGGGTTGTCCCCCTGCTCGGTTCGGGCGTCGTAGTTGGCGCGCTGATAGTCGAAATCGCGCACCTGCTCGCTGTAATTGGTGTAGGCGACGTACGGGTGGTCTTTCACCAGGTTGTCGTAGTCCCAGTTCACAGCAAGAAAGGTGCCGAAAGCGCCAAGCGCGACCGCTGTTCCTGCCGCAAGGCCCGCGAATCGTTTCAGCATGATCTAGAACCCTTCGTAGATGGGCTCGGCCGGGGTGCCGAAGTCCGAGAAGAAGAACCACAGCAGGACGGCGATCATGGCAGCCACGGCCGCGAACCACATCGCGCCGCCCGCCCACGAGTCGCCGAAGAACGCTGCGCGCACCTTGGCAGCGCCCGCCCAGACGCGCTCCTTGACGGCATCGTAGCGCCTGGTGAGCGCGCTTTTGGATACCGGCTTGGCGGCGGGCTTCCTCTTGGCAGCCGGCTTGGCCGCGCTGGCAGCAGGGGAGGCGCCTTTCGCGTCGGCAGCAGGAGAAGCGCCCTCGGTCCCCGTCGGGCTTCCGTCCGCCTTCGCGCCGGCGGCATCGGCCGCCCCGGCCGCTTCCGCCGCGCCCTTCTCTTTCAGCTCGTCGGCCACGGCTACAGCCTGACCTCGATCTGATGGATGATCTTGTTGACGGAGTTCATCTCCTCGCGCTCCACCTCGGTGGGGGCGATGGACACGCCGAACTCGGTCTCGATGCCCACCAGAAGCTCGATGGCGCCCATCGAGTCGAGCAGGCCGGCCTCGAACAGGTCGATGTCCCTCTCCTCGCGCACGGCCTCGTCGGCGCACACGTCCTCCAGCAGCGCCAGGGCGCGCTCCTCAACGTCGTTCATGTCGATGTCGCTCATAATCCAAGTCCTTTCAAGACGACGGTCACTTGCCCGCTGAATATGGCGAAGCCCAGCATCACCAGGTTGACGGTGACGAACCAGGACAGCGCCTTGAACCACAGCTCGTTCTTGTACCTCTTGTAGATCGACGACTTCTTCTGGAAGGCGTCGGTGGCGGCCAGCAGCACGCCGTGGAACAGGCCGTAAGCCAGGTACTCGGGCGTCAGCCCGTGCCAGGCGCCCATGAGGCCCATGTTCACGACGTAGCCCATGCACGCGCCGGTCAGGCGGCTCTTGAACCACTTGCGCCGGGCGGCGGAGCGGACGAACCGCATGAACACGAAGTCGCGCAGCCAGAACGACAGCGTGATGTGCCAGCGGTTCCAGAAGTCCTTGATGTCGACGGCGGCGAACGGCGCGCGGAAGTTGCGCGGCGTGCGGATGCCGAAGCAGTAGCTGGCGCCCACGGCCATCATCGAGTAGCCGGCGAAGTTGAAGAACATGAACAGGCCGAACGCCCACGCGTCCTTCACCTGCTCGGCCGCCTCGGCGAGCGCCGGGCCCGACCCTATGGCAGCCGGCGAGTACCACCCGCCCGCGATGGTGGCAAGCACCATCTGGTAGACCGCGCCCGCAAGCAGGAGCAGCAGGCCGCGCGAGAGCAGGTCGGCGTACTCCGTGCGCGTCCAGCGCCTGTGGGCGTCCTCGACGAAGCGGCGCGAGCGGTCGATTGGCCCCGACGTGAACACGGGGAAGAAGCAGACGAAGTACAGCCAGTCCAGCGGCGACATGGCCTTGATCAGGCCGTCGCGCGTCTCGATGACCACCTGCACCGCCTTGAACGTCAGGTACGAGATGCCGGCGAAGCCCAGCAGGTTCTGGTGCCCGAAGAGCCCGCCCGCCTTGCAGCAGAGAAGCGGCGCCAAGGTGAGCGCCAACGCGAACAGGTACAGCGGGACCGACTTCCCGCCGTGCGCGAAGGTGCGCAGGACGATGAACTCGGCCAGGCCCGCCGCCGCCAGGAACAGCGCGAACGCGGCGAACTCGGCGGGCGACCCTGCGAACAGGAACGCCAGGAACACGACGCTGGCCATCATGCCGTAGCCGCGGATGCTGCGGCCCAGAAGGCCGAGCACGGCTGCGGGGACGACGGCGACCGCCAGCATCGCGAAGAACGAGGGGGAGGTGTAGAAGCCCATGGCCTAGCCGTCCTCGCGCGCGGTCAGGGCGCGGCGGTCGAGCTTGCCGTTGGGCGTCATGGGCAGTGCCTCGTCGAAGACGACCTTCTTGGGGATCATGTAGTGGGGCAGGCGCGCCTTGAGCGCGTCCTTCAGCGCCAGGCCGCACCTGAAGTCGGACTGCTCGCGAGGTCCCGCGCTCACGACGTGCGCGACCAGGTGCGATACCTTGCCGTTCTTGTGGGCGGCGACGACCGCGGCGGCGGCCACCTCGGGCAGGGCGCGCAGCGCGTCCTCGATCTCGCCGAGCTCCAGGCGGTAGCCGTTCAGCTTCACCTGGAGGTCCAGCCTTCCGCGGAAGCGCAGCAGGCCGTCCTCGCCCATCATGCCCTCGTCGCCCGTGCGGTACGTGCGCACGGCGCGGGCTGCGGGCGCGGGCTCGCCCGAGGCTGCGGCGCTTCCGGCCTTGCCCTCGCCCTCGGGCAGCCAGTCGGCGGCCTCCTCGCCGAACACGGCGCGGGTCAGGTCGTCGCGGCCCAGGTAGCCCTTCGCCACCGTGTCGCCAACGATGACGACCTCGCCCCACTCGCCCTGCGGGAGCTCCTCGCCCGTGGCGGGGTCGGTCACGCGGATGCGGGTGCCGGGGCGCGGGCGGCCCACCGGCAGCGGGTCGGGGGAAGCGCACGTCCGCTCGTCGACGTCCACGGCGGCCACGGCCACGGTCGACTCGGTGGGGCCGTAGGAGTTCACGACGCGCGCGTTGGGGAAGCGCCTCATGAGCTCGGCGGCCACGGGGTTGGGCAGCGCCTCGCCGCAGAACAGCATGACGCGAAGCGACGGCATGAGGCCATGGCCGAAGCCCTGGTTCGCCAGGCACATCTCGGCGAACGACGGGGTGGAGACCCACACGTGCGGGTCGGACTCTCCAAGGAACGCCAGCATGTCGGCCGCGCGGTCGAGCGTGGCCTTCTCCATGGCGAAGAGCTCGCCGCCGCTGGCAAGCGACATGGACAGCTCGTACACCGACAGGTCGAACGAGAACGGGGCCTGGTTCAAAAAGCGCGTCCCCGGCCCGTCGACGCCGGCCACGGACAGCGCCCAGGGGAAGAAGTTGTCCACGCAGGACGCGGTGACCACGACGCCCTTGGGGGCGCCGGTGGAGCCGGAGGTGAAGATGACGTAGGCGGGGTCCTCTCCCGACACGCTAAGCGCCGGGTCCACCCCTGCGTCGCCCGCGGCGGCCGCGATGCCCGCAAGCTCCTTGGGGGAGACGACGCGGTCGGCCTCGGCGGCGGCTGCCTCGGGCAGGGGCTCTGAGGCCAGGACCACCGCGCGGCCGGCGCTTGCGCGGACCTGCGAGGCGATGGACGCCGCGCGTCCATCGGGGACGGAGTGCGAGTCGACGGGCACGTAGGCGCGGCCCGCGCGCAGGCAGCCGACGAACGACGCCAGCATCAAGGGCGACTTGTGCCCGTAGACCATGACGGGGGCCTTTGCGCTGTCGGCGCCCTCGCGGGCGTCTTCCAGGAGCGCGGACGCGATGGCGCCCGAGCGCTGCCACAGCTCGCCGTAGGTCATCTTCTCGCCCGACGCGGACGCGACGAAGGCGCGGGAGTCGGGCATGCTCATGGCATGGTCGTGCAGCAAGTCGATAAGTTTCATTCTTTAGACCCGCCTGTTTTGATTCACGTGTTCGATCGTCGAACTGCAGGCTTTCATCAGGTCGTGGATTTTCCCACGAATCCAATCCGATCGTTGCGCATGTTTAGACGGGCTCCTCTCTTTGCCGAATTATAGGGCATCGATGGGTGTTTCATGGTGCCGATATGCTACTGCTTTCGCGTCTGACAAAACTCTTGCAGCGGAAACACAATAGCGACGGAAAATAAAAGGCGAGCCCCGAAGGGCCCGCCCGGAAGTGCGAACTGCGCTAAAGGGTTACTCGGCCTTCTGCATGAGCAGACCGTAGCCACCGCCTTCGCGACGATACAGGATGCAGAATGCATTGGTGTCGCGATCGATGTAGCCGTAGAAGTCGTGACCCAGAAGGTCGATTGCCAGAAGGGCATCATCTTGAGTCATGGGCTCGAAGTCGACTTCCTTGGTGCGGACGATCTCGTCGTCGCCGGCAAGCTCGGCCATCAGCGCATCGGGGTCGAAGTCGGAGTTCTCGGCTGCCAATTCCTTAACCGAAGCGAATTCAGCGCCGTGAGCCTTGTTCTCGACGACGCGCGTCTTGAACTTGCGGAGCTGACGGACAACCTTTGCGGCTGCGACGTCGATAGCGGCGTACATATCGGCCTCGTGCTCTTCAACGCGGATGACATGACCGCGGGCGCGCAGGGTGACTTCGCATACGCAGTAGTTCGCGATGGAGCGGTTGCGCTCGACGTGCAGAACGACTTCAGCATCCAGCGGATCGATGTCCATGACCTTCATGGAAGCGCCGATTTTTTCCTCGGCGTACTGACGCAGTGCATCGGATACGGTCATTTTGCGTCCGGCTACGGTGATAGACATATTCTCACCTCGTAAATCGTGGGCCATTACGTGGCTAGGGCTGCTTCGCGCGGGTTTTGGTTTTGTTGGCGATGCCGAAACCCTTGCCGATAACAACAGGATAGCGCAAAACCAGCCGGCAGCAGCGAGCGTTTCCTAACCGTTTCGATTAAGGGAAAGTCCCAGTTCAGAAGCAGGTTCTATTGGGTGCTTTGGATACGCTCGGGTGCGTGGTGCCAAGTGAAAATGTCATCATTGAGGCAACTCCCAAGCCGGTTTTCGTGGCTCGGGAGTTGCCTTGGCGCTGAGCCGATGATGGCGTCCTTAAGGGCCGCAGGGCCTTTTGGCTGGGCTGATGACGACGATGTTCCTGGTGTTTGGGATCTTTTTGCCGTGCCGTGACCGCTGGATTTCGGCGGTCCGCTAGGCGATAAATTGCGCGGCAAGAATCAGCGCGGCAACTGCCAGAACGACGACGCTCGCCAAGGGCGCGATCGTATGAATTGCGCCTTCTTTGGACCCGCCTCTTCTTTTAATGGTCCAGAAAAGGTTGAGCGCCACGGCGGCTATTGAGACGATCACGGTTGAGAGGGGCAGGGGAGCCGGCCCGATTGCTAACCATCGATTCAGCCAACTCTGGGATGCTTCAGTGATCGCCCCTGTTCCCAACATGAAGGCGATAATCGCGGCGCTCGCAATGGACAGGTAGAGTGCATTTCGGCGGAGGAGCGTTGTTGCTTGAGGCAGCTTGTTCATTTGTTTTCCTTTCTTCGATGGCTGACACCTCTATAAAAGGACATGCGTTTCTCGCGAGGTACGCCTGCGTGGTGATTCGCGCTTACGTCCGCCCGTCTGATTCGCGCCCGCGCTCGTCCACGCGCCTGTACGCGCGCGCCGCATCCGTACATGCGTCGTCCACGCGCCTCTTCAGGCAAAAGAAAAGGCCCGAGCCGAAGCTCGGGCCTAGCATCTGACTCTGTTCTTAACGACTTAGAAGAACGGGTTGAACCAGATAAGCATGTCGATGATGAAGACGGGCACCAGGAAAGCGATGGACCACTTCATGTAACCGAAGAAGCTGGGCATCTTGACGTCGTTGCTCTCGGCGATGGACTTCACCATGAAGTTCGGTGCGTTGCCGATGTAGGTGATGGCACCGAAGAAAACAGCACCGGCGCTGATAGCCAGCAACATGATGGGGTCGACGCCGCCAACAGTGGTGACGATAGCGTTGGGCAGGGTGTCGCCAAGCGAGCCAGCGCAGGTAAGGAACACGACGTAGGTCGGCGAGTTGTCCAGGAACGAGGACAGTGCACCGGTTGCCCAGAAGAAGGCAGCGGGGCTGTTAAGGCCAAGCTCGGAGCCCTTGGCGCCAAGGATGAGCAGCGCAGGGATCATCGTGATGAAGATGCCGATGAACAGACGGGCAACCTCGGCGATGGGGCCCCACTCGAACTCGTTGTCCTCGCGAAGCTTCTTGGGGGTGAACTTCAGGGACAGAACCATGGCGATGGCGATGAGGATGATCTCGGCGAACCAGTTCACGCCAAGCTTGCAGTGCTCGTTGACGACGATGAGCTCGTCGTTGACGCCGGCAAGCAGACCGTTGCAAAGAACGCCCAGGATGATGATGGCCAAGAAGACCAGGTTGATGAGGCCCTCAACGCGCATGGGCTCTTTCTTGGAGGCTTCAAGCTCGAGCTTCTCGTTCTCGATGTGCTGGGTGTCTTCCTTCTTGAGGAAGTGGCGATCGACCAAGGCGAACACAACAAGCAGGATGGCAGAGTTCAGAAGAAGCAGCGGCCAAATGTGCTGGAGGGTCCAGAAGAAGGGAACGCCGCGCAGGAAGCCAAGGAACAGCGGCGGATCGCCAAGCGGGGTAAGGCAACCGCCGATGTTGGCGACCAAGAAGATGAAGAACACGACGATGTGCGTCTTGTGCTGACGCCAATGGTTGGCGCGCAGGACCGGGCGGATCATGACCATGGCGGCGCCGGTGGTGCCGATCCAAGAGGCCAGGAACGTGCCGATAGCCAACAGGATGACGTTGTTCTTGGTGGTGCCGACCAGTACGCCCTTAAGATGGATGCCGCCGGCGACCGTGAACAGGCCAAGCAGCAAAGCCATGAAGGGAACGTAGTCAAGCAGGATGGTTTCGCTGAGCTTGACGCCCATGATCTCGGGGCCGTAAGCCACCGTGAACGGGATCAGGAACACCAGCGACCAGAAAAGAGCGACCTTCAGCTGGTTCTTTTCCCACCATTCAGCTTTGAACAGCGGGAAGAATGCGATAGAGAGAAGCATGCCCGCGAACGGGATGCAGCTCCATATCGGCAAGACCGAACCAATGGTCTCGACCGTTACTTCCATTCAACACTCCTTGATTGTAGGTTCAACGCTTGTCTGCGTTTTGGCCTTGTGCGCGCATCTCCCTTGGTTCCTAGCGTGCATAAGATCAAATCGCATACAAAGCGGAATTTTATCACGCGATCATTACGATGCATTCATCGGAGAAACGCATTCCAGTAATTTGCGCCCATAAGATTTGAACATAGCGAATAGTGTCATTAAGTTTGCCTATGGCACCTTCTTCGGTGGCGGCTTTGTGCTTGAGCGCGTGGCGGCGCGGGGTCGCGGTATACTTGCGTTGGTCGGTTCCGAACTCGGTGCCAGCAAACTTGCGTTTCTTGACCGCCGCATGCTTGCGGCGCACGTCAAACGCTTGCCGCCTGGTTCGTGCCGCTAACATTTATCATCACGAAAGGCTGGAACTATGCAAGCTGCCGCAATCATCCTGGCCGCAGGTGCCGGGACGCGCATGAAGTCTAAGAAGCCCAAGGTCGCGCACGAGGTTTTGGGTCGCCCGCTTGTTCGCTGGGTGGTCTCTGCCGCGAAGCAGGCCGGCGCCGAGCGCATCGTCGCCGTTGTCGGGCATTGCAAAGAGCAGGTCATTCCCCTGGTTCAGGACGAAACCGAGATCGTCGTCCAGCCCGACAGGAAGGGCACGGCCGACGCCGTTGCCGTGTGCCGCGAGGCGCTGGCCGATTTCGACGGCTCGCTTCTGGTTCTTTCCGGCGACTGTCCGCTGATCACCGCCGCAACCGTCGAGCGCCTGGTTGCCGAGCGCGAGGCAGCCAATGCCGCCGTTTCCCTTCTGACCATGAAGCTTCCCGATCCGTATGGTTACGGCCGCATCATCCGCAACGAGGGCGGCAATGTCGTGGGAATCGTCGAGCAGAAGGACGCAAACGACGACCAGACTCTTATCAACGAGTGCAACGCCGGCTTCTACTGCTTCGATTCGAAGTGGGTGTTCGAGGCCCTTACCCATATCGACAACAACAACGCGCAGGGCGAGTTCTACCTGACCGACGTCATCGCTTTGGCGGTCGAGCAGGGTCGCGCCGTTGCCGCCGTGACTACCGACAACCCGCATGAGTGCCTGGGCGTGAATTCCCGCGTTCAGCTTGCGCAGGCAACCAAGGTCATGCAGCAGCGCATCAACAGCGTGCATATGGCCAACGGCGTTACCATGATCGACCCCGACCAGGTATGGATCGGCCCCGACGTTCAAATCGATCAGGATGTCGAGCTTCTTCCTCAGACGTTCCTGATGGGAAAGACCACCGTTGGCGAGGACAGCGTCATCGGCCCGAACACGCGTCTGACCGACACTATCGTCGGGCGCGGTTGCCGCGTAGACGAGACCGTTGCCATCGAAGCGCAAATCGATGATGGCGCGACTGCAGGTCCGCGTGCATATCTGCGCCCGGCGGCCCATTTGTGCGAAGGCGCCAAGGCGGGCACGCACGTCGAGATCAAGAAGTCCACGGTGGGTAAGGGTTCGAAGGTCCCGCATCTTTCTTATATTGGCGACACCACCATCGGCGAGGGCGTGAACATCGGTGCCGGCTCTATCACCTGTAATTACGATGGCAAGAACAAGCACGCCACCACCATTGGCGACGGCGCGTTCGTTGGTTCCGACACCATGATGGTCGCACCGGTCAACATCGGCGCCGGTGCCATCATCGGTGCGGGCTCGTGCATCGCCAAGGACGTTCCAGCCGACGCGTTGGGCATCACGCGTCCTCAGCAGGCCAACATCGAGGGCTGGGCTGCCAACAAGCGCAAGCAGCTGGGCATCGACTAGCAAGGGCTTCGGTTGGGTGGCGCGCCGTATGATGCGCGGCCGGCTCAGGGATCGGGTGGCTTTCGCTAAGGCGTCTGCCAGCGAGCAAGAACCTACCGATTCGCTCGGCAATGCCGAACTTCCATCGAAATCTTCGCGAGTTTCCAGGTTTTCGGTTGAAGGGGCATTTGCCAATGTGTAGGCTGTTCATTAAAGGATTCCGGAACGCTTCGGCGGTTGCGGTGAGTGAAAATTGAACGAATAAGGAGTTTGTTCATGACGGAAATGAAGAAGAGCATGGCGCTGTTCTCCGGTTCGGTGAACCCGAAGTTCGCCGAGGAGATCGCTGACAAGCTGGGCGTGCCCCTGGGCAACATCAAGCTTGAGAAATTCTCGAATGGCGAGATTTACGCCCGTTACCTGCAGAGCGTTCGCGGTGCCGATGTGTTCATCATCCAGTCCATCGCTGGCACCCAGGTAAACGATGCGCTGATGGAAGTTCTCATCATGGCCGACGCCGCTCGTCGCGCTTCCGCCCGTACCATCACCGCTGTGGTTTCCCACTACGGCTACGCTCGTCAGGACCGCAAGGCCGCTGCTCGTGAGCCCATCACTGCTAAGCTGGTTGCCAACCTCATGGAAACCGCCGGTATCAACCGCGTCATGACCATCGACCTGCATCAGGGTCAGATCCAGGGCTTCTTCGACATCCCCGTCGACCACCTGACGGCTCTGCCCATCCTGGCCGACTACTTCCGTTCCAAGAACCTCGAGAACCTGTGCGTCGTTTCCCCCGACGTGGGCCGCGCCAAGGCCGCCAAGAAGCTCTCCGACATGATGAACGCCGACCTGGCTATCATGCACAAGGGCCGTCCGGGTCACAACAAGGCCGAGATCACCGCTCTTATCGGCGACGTTCGCGGCAAGACCTGCGTCCTGAACGACGATATGATCGACACCGGTGGCTCCGTTGTTGCCGCTGTCGACACCCTGAAGGCGCAGGGTGCTGCTGACATTTACGTGTGCGCCACGCATCCTGTGTTCTCGGGCCCCGGCCTTGAGCGCATGGCAAACCTCGATGTCAAGGAAGTCGTTGTTTGCAACACCATTCCTGTTCCGGTCGAGTACCAGACGGGCAAGATCAAGGTCGTCAGCGTTGCGCCGTTGTTCGCCAACGCCATCAAGAACGTTTACGACAACGGTTCGGTTTCTGAGCTGTTCGATCCCGATTTCGCTCTGTAAGAGTCGGTTTCGCGTGTTAATTGGCAGGTCGGTGCGTTCGGCATCGGCCTGCTTTTGGTTAAGGAGCAAAACGTGTATCTGATCGCAGGTTTGGGAAATCCAGGCGAAGAATATGCCTCAACCAGGCATAACGCCGGTTTTCGAACGGTAGACCTGATTGCCGACAAGATCGGCGCGCGCTACTGGAAGAACGAGGGCGGAGCGCTTACCGCAAAGGGCGCCTGGCATGATAACGACATCGTGCTTGCCAAGCCGCAAAGTTACATGAACACGTCGGGCGGCCCGGTGAAGACGCTTTGCAATGTATACGGCGTCGACCCCGCGCATCTTATCGTCATCCACGACGAGCTTGATATCCCGTCTGGTACCGTGCGCGTGAAGTTCGGCGGCGGTCATGCGGGCCACAACGGTTTGCGCTCCATCTGCGATAAGCTGCAAACCAAGGATTGGTATCGAATCCGCTGCGGCATCGGCCGTCCCCCGGGACGCATGCCTGTTGCTGACTTCGTTTTGGCCACGCCCAAGAAAGAGCAGGCTGACGAATTCGAGGACGCCGTTCAGACCGCTGCCGAGGCCGCGTTGTTCCTGTTGGACAACGGCCTTGAGAAAACCCAGCAGAAATTCAACTGAACATGGACGCGCAGGGAAAGACAAACCAAGAGGTTCCGACCGGTAGCGAAGCGTCTGTTGAACAGGCGCTTCGCAAGGCCTCGCTTTCCCGTGCGCTTCATCAGGTTGTTCGCGAGGTGAACGAGGCGCTTACCGCGCAAGAGGAAGTGCCTGCGCTGGCGCGTCATCTGGCTAAATGGCTTGAAGATGCCAATGTGGCGAACTTGTCCGACAGCGCGGACGATTTAAGCTTGGTGCGCGCCATTCACTATTCCGACTTGTATTACATTGTTGCCTCGCAGGATACGCCGCTGCATGTTTCCGGAAACGACATCGCGGCTATGGAGTGCGCGCTCGATACGTACAAGCTGGTGCTTGACGTGCTGGGCGATGCTTCTGACACTGCCGACATGCAAGAGGTTTCCTATGCCGCCGACTTGGTGCGCACCATCATTCCGCCGCTCATTTCGCAGAAGGGTGAAACGGCCGAAGATGCGCAGCAAACTGGTGAGCAGGTTAGTGTTGGGGTTTCTGACGGCTTTGATCATGTTGGGGCTTCTGACGACTTCGATTGCAGTGGCTCTGAAACCCCCTTCGATTTGCCGGTCTGTGACTCGTCGGTTGGCGAGTGGGGGTGGCGTCGCAACTTGTCTGTTGCGCTCGAGTCCATTCGTTCGCCTCATCGCATCGTCGTCGACTTCCAAGGCAGCTTGCAAACGGGAACGGTGACCATGGTGGGTCTGGTTCCCTGCGCCAATGCCATGCCGAAGTCGGTTTGGGATACCGAAGCGAACAACTGGCGTACGCTTAGCTACGAGGAACGCCATGAGATGGCAGTTAGCTACTCGTTGTCGTGCGCCATTGCGTGCGTTGCCGCGGCGTTCGCATCGTCCGATCGCATTCAGCGCGTGAGGTTCCTTGAGGGCTTCATCGACAGCAAGGCGATGGCTGGTCAGGGCGACGGTCGCGGTTTCATCATGCAAAGTTGCTGCCGCATCGATGTCGATCGCGCATCCTTCACGCGTGACGGCATCTACGTGAACGACGGGGACGATCCTCTCGCGTGTTGGATTTCCTTGGGCGGCGACATCATCATCGATGCCCCGGTCAGCGACATGGTCGATGGTTGGAGCGATGCGCTCGAGCTTCTTCAAGAGCAGCTTGACGAATCGGATCTTCCCAGCCGGTCCGAGCTTCCCGAGTTCGGCGACGGGCGTTTGCCCGAAGCGGTGGGGAAGCTGTTGGGCGCGCGTTATGCTCGCGATATGCGCATCATGCATGGATCGCTTCATCGCCGCAATGCCGAGCATCTAGCCGATAAGCTTGCTGCAGCTGAAACCGATGTCGAGCGTGTTCGCTTGGCGCGTGCCGTGCAATCGCCCGATGCCGATCCGTTCGATGTGCAGGCTGCGAATCGCGTGATGACCTCGTTGCTGTCGGGCGATTTGGACACAGCCGATCAGAATGCCGTCGTCAATTGCTACTTGGGCGAAGACGAGTACCTGAAGGCGCTCTCGGTCTCGCGCGAGCTAATGGCGAAAGATCGTGACAAGGCGCTGGAAAGCCTTTTTTCGGTGGTTGACCAGGTTGAGCAGTCGGGTCTTTACGCCGACGATCTTGAAGTTGTTCACCGCGGTTTCGATTCGTATGCAAGTCGCCTGATGTACAACCTGGTGCGAACCGGCAAGTTAAAGCTATCGTCGGAGCGTTTCGACTACGGCGCTAACGATGCGGGCAAGCGTGTTGAATTGATTCCCGACGCGCTGTATTTGTGCTATACCACGGCGGGTTACGGTGCCGAGCAGCAGTTCGATGGCTTTGAAAGCGGTGAGGCGCTTTCGCGCACGGCTATTCGCATGGCGCCGACGGTCCCCAACGGGTATCGTCAGCTTGCGCGCGCGTACTCGCTGGTGGGCGATATGGATTCAGCTGCTAAGGTTTTGTTTGACGCGCTGCAGATTTGCGTGACGCCTGCCGACATCGCGCTTGTTTATTACCAGCTGGGATATGTTCTGTGGAAGGCGGGGCGCCCTCAGGCGGGTGCGCTGTGTTACCTGAAATCGGTTACCACGTCGCCTGTCGTTGCAGCTCAGGCGGCCGCGGAGTTGCGCGGTTTAATGCATGAAGAGCGCATTCCCGTGGTCGGCCGTCCCGAGATCGACGAAGGTTTGAAAGACGAGGGGATCCCTTTGGCGCCGCTTCCGCACGTGATCGATGCCATTATGGACGGTGCTGAAGCTGCCGTTGATGCTGGCATGTTCGGGGTTGCGCGAAGTTTGTTGAACGTCGGCATGCATTATCGGCCGGACGATGCCCTGTTCGATGTTCTGAAGTCCTTGGCGGGGAATTAGGCGCCCGAAAGCCCGCGCCCTTGGCACGGGCTTCAAAAGACCCGCATTGTAGGCTCCGAAACATCCCGCACTGCGGGTTCAGATTCCTATTACACGATCTGGAACAGGAAGAATTTCAGGTAATCGGTTTCGGAGATACCCCACACGATGGGATGGTCGGGGGACTGCTGGCGCTCTTCGATTTGGCGAAGGCGCACGCCTGCGTCGCGAGCCGCCGATGCCAGCATCTTCTTGAATCGCTCGGTGTCCATGAAGTGACTGCAGCTGCAGGTGGCAAGGTAGCCGCCGCGCGGCAGGATGCGCATGGCGCGGTAGTTGATGTCCTTGTAGCCGCGCGTTGCCGCATCAATGCTGCGGCGGTTCTTGGTGAATGCCGGCGGGTCTAGGATGATGAAGTCGTAATCGCTGCAATGTTCCTGCTCAAGCTTGGTCAGCAGGTCGAAGACGTTGGCGCAGGTGAACTCCATACGATCTTCCACGCCGTTGAGCTGCGCGTTCTTGCGAGCCTGGTCAACTGCAAGCTGCGAGATGTCCACGGCGTTCACGTGCGCGGCGCCGCCAAGCGCGGCGTTCAGCGCGAACGAGCCCGTGTGCGTGAAACAGTCCAGTACGCGCTTGCCCTGGGCGATTTTCGCCACAGCGCGGCGATTGTACTTCTGGTCAAGGAAGAAGCCGGTTTTCTGACCGTTCTCGAAGTCAACGTAGTAGCGCACGCCGTTCTCGTTGATGATCACGCTGGTATCGGATTTTGGAGTTGACGCGTTTTCGTCGTAGCGCGCCCAGCCCGTGGTTTCGGGCAGACCCTCAAGTTTGCGCGACGATACGTCGTTGCGCTCGTAGATGCCACGGATGGCTATGCCGTCTTCGGCGAACACGGCAAGCAGCGCGTCGAAGATCTGCTGCTTGTGTTCTTCCATGCCAATGGACAGAACTTGCGCCACCAATACGTTTTCGAACTTGTCAACGATCAGTCCGCCGAAGTCATCGGCTTCGGAAAAGATGACGCGGCAGCTGGAGGTGTCTTCGCCCATGGTTGCCTTACGATGATCCCAAGCCCAGCGCACCTTGCGCATCCAGAACGCGTCGTTAAAGCGGTCGTTGGCGTTGCGAGTGATAAGACGGATGCGGATCTTGCTTGATTGCGAGATGGTGCCCGAACCAAGATAAGAACCCTTGCGGCTTACCACGTCGACGATGCTGCCGTTTTTCACTTCGGTTTCGCCGGGCGCGGGGACAAGCTCGGTTACCTCGGCATCGTAAACCCAAGGATGACCCGAAGTCAGGGCTCGTTCGCCCTTGGGGGTGATGGTCGCGCAGGGGTAGGGGCGGGCGTTCTTCATGATGGTTCCTTTAAGAAGCGGTTGAACGTGTTGAGGTTAAGGCGTGAAGCGAGTTCGCTGTAAAGTGGTTGGGTTCGTGTTGCCCTTTTGGTACAGCCAGATAAGAAACGCGGCGCGTTGGGAATCCCAATCACGCCGCGTAAGAAAGCCGAACAATAAAGTTACAGCAGACGGAGGTTGACTTCCTTCAGCTGCTTGCCGGTGACCTCGGAAGGTGCGCCGGTCATGGGGTCGGAAGCGCTGGAGGTCTTCGGGAAGGCGATGACGTCGCGGATGGAGTCTTTGCCAGCCAGAAGCATGACCAGACGGTCGAGGCCCAGGGCGATGCCGCCGTGCGGCGGAGCACCAAGCTCGAGTGCGTGGATAAGGTGACCGAACTTTTCTTCGATGTCGGCATCGGAGAGTCCCAGACGGCGCAGGACGCGCTTCTGCAGCTCGGGGTTGTGGATACGGATGGAGCCGCCGCCCATCTCGAAGCCGTCCATGACGATGTCGTAGCTGTAGCTGCCGCAGGTCAGCGGATCGGTTTCGATCTTGTCCCAGTCGGCTTCGGGGATCATCGTGAACGGATGATGCTCGGCTGCGTACTTCTTCGTCTCTTCGTCAAGCTTGAACATGGGGAAGTCGACAACCCACAGCAGAGCATGGCCGTCGCGCTCGACGCCAAGCTTCTCGGCCATATGAAGGCGCAGGGCGGAAAGGACAGCGCTTGCGACAGCGTAGGTGTCGGCTGCGAACAGAAGCAGGTCGCCGGGCTGAACGTCGGCGGCTTCCTTGATGGCAGCGTGAACCTCGTCGCCCAGGAACTTGATGATGGGGCTCTTACCGGCAAGCTCGGTATCGGTGTCGGTGTAGGCGATCCAGGCCATGCCCTTAGCGCCGTTGGCGGCAGCCACGTCGGCAAGCTTCTCGACGTCGCCACGCGACCAGTTGCCAGCGCCCTTGGCGTTGATGCACTTGACCACGTTGCCGGCGTCGACGGCCTTGGAGAAAACGCCGAAGCCGCAGTCGCGGACGATCTCGGTGATGTCGACGAGTTCCATACCGAAGCGGACGTCGGGGCGGTCGCAGCCGAAGCGGTCCATGGCTTCCTTCCAAGGCATGCGCTGAAGCGGGAACTCGTGCTTCACGCCGGCAGCCTCGAGAACCTCCTGGAAGACGCCTTCCATAAGATCCATGACGTTGCTCTCTTCTACGAACGACATCTCGATGTCCACCTGGGTGAACTCGGGCTGACGGTCAGCACGAAGGTCCTCGTCGCGGAAGCAACGGGCGATCTGGTAGTAGCGCTCGATGCCGCCGACCATCAGCATCTGCTTGAATTGCTGAGGCGACTGGGGCAGAGCGTAGAACTTGCCGGGGTTGGGGCGGCTGGGAACCAGGTAGTCACGAGCGCCCTCGGGGGTGGAGTTTGCCAGGATGGGCGTTTCCACCTCAAGGAAGCCGCGCTTGTTAAGAGCCTGGCGCATAGCCTGGGCAACGGTGTGACGCAGCTTGAGGTTGGCGTACATCTCGGGACGGCGAAGGTCCATGTAACGCCACTTCATGCGGGTGGTCTCGTCGGTTTCGATGCCGTCTTCAATGGCGAACGGCGGGGTGACGGACTTGTTCAGCACCTGAATGGACGTGGCCAAAACCTCGATCTCGCCGGTGGCCATGTTGGGGTTGACCATGCCCTCGCCGCGCTCGCGCACGGTGCCGGTGAAGCGCAGCACGTCTTCACGGCTGAAGTGCTCGGCCAGGGCGAACTGGTCAGCAGGGACGCAGTCGGGGTCGACGACTACTTGGGTGTAGCCTTCGCGGTCGCGCAGGTCGACGAAGATAAGGCCGCCGTGGTCGCGGGTGTGCCAAGCCCAGCCGGCCAGCGTGACTTCGCGATCGACGTCTAGTTTGCGCAGCTC
>CAKUNS010000020.1 GCA_934668515.1 uncultured Eggerthellaceae bacterium | reverse complement strand
ATGGTCTACGACAACGGCGGCTGGGCCGGCTACGGCGCACCGAACCAGTTCTCCAAGACCGGTGTTAAGGTCACCCGTCGCGACGGTTCGCGCGTCATCGAGTTCGACCCCACCACGCTCGAGATCGTTTGGGAGTGCGACGGCGACAACCACTTCAGCGCCGGTGGCTTCAACTTCAACAGCAACTACTTCTACAGCCCGCTGACCTCCAGCGCCCAGCGTATGCCCAATGGCAACACCGTGATCTGCGAGGGCTGCTCCGCTATCGTCCGTGAGTACACGGCCGAGAAGGAATTGGTTTGGGAGTTCGTGTACCCGCACATCGGCAGCGCTCTGCTGTATCGTGCATACCGTATTCCTTACGAGTGGATTCCCCAGCTGGAGAAGCCGGTCGAGACCCCGATCGCTCAGCTCGACAACGACACCTTCCGTGTTCCCGGCGCTGCCGACACGAACTATGCGGACAACGTCGTCGAGGTTGAGGGCGTCGTTCTGCCCAAGGGCAGCATGGCCCACTGCGTCGAGAGCCTGGACTAGTTCCACGTTCGACTAAAATCGCTCGACCGCAAGGTTGAGAAACGAAATTCGAAAGGGTCGCGGCTCCAGCTGCGACCCTTTTTGCTTGCTGCGTTGAGTCGATGCTTGCATATTGATTGGGTTGGAGAAGAGCCTGCGGATGAGTCGGGAATAGGCCCTACCCCCCAAGTCGAAAAGCTGCTGGAGATTATGGGCGATTGCGAGATGAGCGCGCGGCAGATCGCAGAGGCGTTGGGTTTGTCAGACAGAAAGAACGTCCGGCGACTGTATTTAGATCCCGCGTTGGAACTTGGTTTGATTGAGATGACGATCCCCGACAAACCCACGAGTCGCTTGCAGAAGTATCGCCGAGTGGCGAAGTCTTAAAAGCTGACGAACGAAATTCAAAAGGTCATCTACAACCGATATCGCGACTCCTTGGGGAAGATATTCCGCCCGCTTTGCAGCTACAAGGGGGTGGAGATCACGAGGGGTATCTCATGCCAGTCTCCTCTTGTGTCTAACGCTGCCACAGCGCGTATGAGTTTCCCAGCTCGCCGTGCAGCAACTCGACGCGCACGTTGAAGGCCTCCTCGACTGCCGCAAGCACCTCGGCTTCTTGCGGCGTCCCTTGCGCCAGTAGCTTGCCGTCGTGCATGATGCACACCTCGTCGGAGTACCTGAGCGCCAAATCGATGTCGTGGATCACCGCGACGACGGTTTTGCTGTGTTCCTCCTTGAGCGAGCGCATCAATTCAATTACTTCGTAGCACGCGGATACGTCGAGAAACGAGGTTGGCTCGTCGAAGAGCACCACGGGCGTGTCCTGCGCCAAAACCATGGCGATGAAGGCGCGCTGTCGTTGGCCACCGGAAAGCTCGGCTGCCGGGCGCTCGGCAAGGTTTGACAGCCCACACGCCTCAAGCGCCCGCTCCACCGCTTCGTAGTCGGCCGCATCCATCGTCGCGAGCATCCCGTGATGCGGGTATCTTCCACATGTCACAAGTTGCCTTACGCTCATGGGAGGCGCCGCATGCTCCTGCGCAAGCAGGCTCAGCAAACGTGCACGTCCCTTGGAAGAGAGCGCGGCGACGTCATGTCCGAGCACACGAACGGCTCCCTCCCACGGCTTGCAGATGCCGCTTACAAGCTTGAGCAGCGATGATTTGCCGCAGCCGTTGGGACCGATGATGCTTGTCACTTTGCCCTGTGCGAACTCGATCGACAGATCGCTGAACAAGACGCGCTCGCCGTACCCGAACGACACGTCGCTCAGCTGCACGCTAGCCATTGAGACCTCCCTTCCCACGACGCAAAATGAGGTAGACGAAGAAAGGGCCGCCCAGCAGCGACAAGACGATGCCGACGGGGATCTCGTACGGGGCGAACATCGTGCGGGCGAGCAGGTCGCATAGACACACCAGTAGCCCGCCCGATAGCGGCGAGATCGCAAGGACGCGGCGGTTGTCGTGGCCCACCAGGGCACGCATGGCGTGCGGGACGATAAGTCCCACGAAACCGATGAGGCCTGCAAAGCTCACCGCACAGCCCGCGAGCGCTGCTGCCGTCACCAGTGCAACCAGGCGCGTGCGGCGAACGTTGAGGCCCAGGGAGTGCGCTTGATGCTCGCCCAACGAAAGCAGGTTGAGCCGTGTGCCCTGCAGTAGTCCAACTACCAGTACCGTGCAGATCGCGCATCCGGGGGCGACGATCTCGCCCAGCTTGACACCGGACAAGCCGCCAACCAGGAATCCGGAGGCACCCACATAGGCGTCGGGGTTCATGATGAGAATAGCGTTCATGCCGGCGGTGAAGATGGCCGTGAACGCCATGCCGGCAAGCACGACGGTAAGGCGCGATGAGCCCCCAAGGCCCGCTACGGCAAAGATGAGTCCCGCTACGCACAGCGCGCCGAGGAAGGCCGCCGCAGGTGCAAGTTCAAAGACGTTGGGAAACGCGCACGCCGCCAGCAGCACGAAGAAGCCCGAGCCCGCGTTCACGCCGATGACGTTGGGGCTGGCCAGGGGGTTGTCGAGGGCTGCTTGGATAAGCGCACCCGCCTGTGCTAGCGCGGCGCCCGCCAAGAGGGCAGCGAGCACGCGCGGCAGGCGGATGTTCAAGATGACGTTGGCTGCAGTCTGGTTGGCGCCGGCACCTGTGCCAAAGACGAGCTCAAGCACGTCGGCCAGTCCGACGGAGGTCGAGCCGATGACGATGCCAAGCACCGTGGTGCAGGCAAGCAACGCCGCTGCGGCGGTCATGGCTGCCGCGAAGCGCCCGCCACCTGCCCGCAAATCGCGCATGTGCTTGGCATGAGAGTTTGTCGTTTGCGTTTTCTTCAAAACGGATGTTATTTCTGCTCGCTTTGGTCCTCATAGAGGGCCTCGTACAGTTCCTCGTAGGCGTCATCCCAGTTGTTGTTGGGTTTGTAGAGGAATAGCTCGGGATCGAGCGTGATGACGCGGCCCGTCTTGACGGCGCTCAGCTCATTCCATGCGGGGTTGGCCGTGGTCTGGTCCTTGAGCGCCTTTTGCGCTGCCTCGTCGGAGTCGCCCATTGGCAACAGGAAGATGAAGTCGGGGTCGGCTTTGACCAGGGACTCCAGGCTATAGTCGGACAGCAGGCTCTTGTCGGCATCGGTGATGTTGCTCGCGCCCAGCTCGGCGAGCATGGTGCCGGTCTGCGTCGAGGACGCTTGGACGCGCGTGCCGCCGGAGTACGTGGTCAGCACCGCGACGCTGCCGGCGTTTTTGCCTTCGGCTTTCTTTTTGATGACGTCGATCTCCTTGGCGATTTCAGCGCCGTTTTCCTCGTACGCTTCGGTGTCGCCGGTGATGTCGCAGCAGGTCTTGAGCATGCGCAGGTAGTCATCGAAGGTGGTGACGTTGAAGTACGCCACGGCGATGCCCGCTGCCTGCAGGGTGTCCTTGAGGTCGGTCTGGGCAACACCACCGCCGCGGCCGGAGTTTGCACTGGTCAGGATGACGAAGTCCGGGTCGAGGGCGATGATGGTCTCGGCGTTGAGAGAGGAGAAATCGCCGACTTTCTCCGCGTTTGACTTGATGTGGTAATCGGAAAACGCATCGCTGGACGCGCCGACAAGCGTGCCGCCTGCCAGCTCCCAGATGTTCGCGAAGCTGCCCATGCCTGCGACAACGCGCTCGTGCGAGCTCACGGTCACCTGGTTGCCCAGATCGTCCGTGAAGGTGTAGCCGACCTCCCGGCTTGCCGCGCTTTGCTGTTCGCTGTCGTCGCCTGAGCTGTTGCCGGAGCAGCCGACCATTGCGCTGCCGCTTGTCGCCAGGACCAGCGCGCACATGCACGCGCATGCCTTTGTTGCGATCTTTTTCATGTGGTTCCCCTTGCCTTGTTGGTGCAGCCGCCGATTATCGGACCGCTGGTTCTTGTTGATTCTTCGCTTGCCAGCCTCGTGTTACTGCCGAGCAGCCGGCTGTTGTTCCGGCGCCTATGCGCCCTTGCAGCCGAGCTTCTGGCCGTAGGCGCAGTAGTCGTCCTGTGCCATGATGTTGCCGTTGTGGTAGTACGCCGCGCGCGCTCTGCAGCCGCCGCAGTGCTCCTTGTGGTCGCATTCGCCGCAGTTGCCGCTGTATGCCTGCGTGCGCAGGCGCTGGAACACGGGGCTTTTCGCCCAGATCTCATCGAAGGTCTGCTTGCGCACGTCGCCGGCCTCCTCGGTCATATACGCGCAGGGGCGCACGATGCCCTCGCTGCCGATCACGCAGTAGGTGAGGCCTGCCAGGCAGCCGCGCGTGTAGCGCGTGGGGATGCCGAGCTGGTCTGCCACGCGGGTGAACTGCGGTGCGCAAGTGGGTTTGACATCGATGTCGACCTCTGCGGATTTGCGCATGATGTCCTTAAGCAGCGCCTCGTTCTCCAACACCTTAAGGCTTGTGTCCTCGATGTATTTGCCGCGCCCTACAGGGATGAGGAAGAAGATCGAGTGGTTGACCGCACCGATGCTTTGCGCAAAGTCCGTGATGGCGCAGATCTCGTCGCGGTTCCAATCGACCACGGTGGTGTGGATCTGGAAGTCGAGTCCCGCGTGCTTGCAGGCCTCGATGCCAGCGAGGGTGTCGGCGTGGGCGCCTGCAACACCGCGAAAGGCGTCGTGCTTTGTCGCATCGAGGCTGTCGATGCTGATGCCTATGGAGCATGCGCCGGCCTCTTTGAGCTTGCGCGCAACCTCGTCAGTGATCAGCGTGCCGTTACTGCCGAGCACGGGGCGCAGACCCTGGGCCGCAGCGTGCGCCACAAGCTCGAAGATATCATCGCGCATGAGCGGCTCGCCGCCGCTGAAGATCATGATCTTGAAGCCGGCTCGCGCGATCTGCTCGATCATCGCCTTGCCTTCGGCCGTCGTCAGCTCACGGCTGTCGCGCTCCGCTGCGTCTTGATAACAGTGCTCACATTTGAGGTTGCACTTGTTGGTTGTCATCCATGAAACGATCATCGTCTCTCCTCTCTCGTAACCGAGTGAGGATGCTAACGGGCGACGTTGCGTCGTGAGCAAGGGGTTATCTGCAAATAATTGGCGATTGCGGGATGAGCGCTCGGCGGATCGCTGAGGCGTTGGGTTTTTCGGACAGAAAGAACGTCCGACGACTGTATTTAGACCCGCGTTGGATCTTGCTCTTCGTGCTGCCTGCTACAGCTCATCCTTCCAGCGGCTATTTCGCGCGCGGGGGGGGGTGGCTTTCCTGTACTTCTCAGTAAGCAAGTCGAACAGTTCATTGGCAGCTGGGTTATCGCAGTCTGCTCGTTTGATTAACATGCTCTGAAGCCTCACCTTGGTGTCGATGGGTATGTACGCCATACTTGCCGGAAGCCGGTTGAAATCATCGATGTAGGTGACCATCATGCCGAAGCCGCTTTCGATCATGGGCGTGATAGTCATTGACCCGTCCGTCGTGAAGCGAAATTCTTTATTTCTGACCCCCATTGCTTCAAGAAGAGTCTGTTGATAGGAGGCGTCCTCGTAGAGGATGTATTCGTTCAGTGGCAGGCGATCCAACAGTTTAATCGGGATCTTTTTATACGACCTTACAAGCCTGTTGTTGCTGCTGCAAAGCAGGTAGGGCTTCATGATTTCGGTGATGGATTTTGCGCATACGCACGTCGGGATCGTGAACAGCGGATTACCGTCTTTGTCGTAAATCTGGTTGAAGTAGCCAATGGCGTTTTTGTTTGAAGCGATCATGTCGGGTAGGGTTTCGACAGGAGCGCTTCGTGCGGCGAGGGCGACATTTGGATGGGTGATTGCGAACTCGCTGATGGATCGAGACAAGAACATGTTCGTGATGCTAGATGAATAGAAATCCACACGACCGCGCACGTTTTTCGACTCGTTGCGTTCGGCGCAGTAAACAGACAGGTCGTTGTAGTCGGCAAGGATCTTCCGGCATAACTCGATTACGCCTTCTCCGGTATGCGTTAGCTGTAGGCCAGAGTGCGAACGCGTAAACACCTCGACGCCGATTTCCGACTCGAATTTCCTTAACGTTCTACTGACTTGAATAGGGCTTGTAAACAGTCTGTCAGCGGTTTTGTGGATGGATTTATTTTCTGCCGCCCTTAAGACGCATTCGATTTCTTCGCGATTCGGCATATTAAGCCACCATTTACCCTTCTGACCTGGGGTGTAACAGAATCCGTTATAACATGACAACTTTCGAGCAATATTGCTAGCTATCGGACAACTTAGTAGCTCCATAAAATCCATTAATAACGAAGCATGTAGCGCTAAAGCAGCTCGTTGAAGTCAATTGACACCTGGGGAAAGGGAGGGAGAGGCCCGAAACTCGGAAGCGAAAGCGATGCGCGGTAGCCGACGAAAAAGCACAAGGTCTCATTCTTCAGTTGTTTGCAATCGGAAATGGGGGTGTTGTTCTACATGAGTGATATTGCTTCTTCAAGTAGCGCAAAGATGAACAAGAATCTTGTTTTTTACGCTAAGTTCGCAGTTTACCTGCTGATCACCTTTGGTTTTGGATTCCTGCCGCCTTTTGGCGACATCACGCCGCTAGGCATGCACGTACTTGGAATTTTTCTTGGCACCATCTTCGGATGGATCATGTTCGAGATGGCTTGGCCGAGTTTCGTGGCTCTGTTGGGTTTGGCCTGGGTTGGCTACGGAACAATCTCGGGCAATGTGGGAACCGGTTTTTCTTACTACATGATTCCGCTGATGTTCGTTTGCTACATCACCTGCGGTATCTTCGTCGATTCGAAAGCAGCGCACTTCATCGCTGAATGGATTATCTCAAGAAAGATCTGCGCTGGCAGGCCCGAGGTAATCGTTGGATCGATCTTTGTCGTTGCTCTTGTCATCGGCCTGTGCAACACCGGCTTTGCAGGAATCTTCATTGTCTGGAGCTTCATATATGCATTAGCCGACGCGATGGGTTACGACAGAAAAGAAGGCTGGGTTCAGTATCTCGCCTGCGCAATTTGCGTAATCGTTATCCAGGGTGGCCAGTGCTTCCCGTTCTACACCGGCGCAATCGTGTACAACGCGATCTTCATCAACGGCACCGGCCTGCAATTGCCCTTCATCGGCTTCTGCGTCGTCAATATCGCAATCGACATCGTTTTGGCCGCAGTTCTTTACCTGATTTGCATTTTTGGTATCCGTCCCGACTTCACGCAGTTCCGCGAGCGTTGCATGAGCGGTTGCGACGTCTTCGCCGACTACCGCGGCAAGAAGATGGACTTTGATCAGAAGGTCGGCTTCATTTTCCTGATCGCCTTCATCGTTCTGCTTGCTGCGCCCAACCTGGTTCCGAAGGACACCGCTATCTATGCGCTGCTGAGCAGTTTCGGCGGAGTTCTGGGAACGTCCATGATCCTGTCTGTTCTTGCAGCCCTGATCAGGAGGAAAGACGGCACCGCCTTCTTCGATATCGCTAAGGCCAGCCAAAAGCACATTTCTTGGTCGGTTATGTGGCTGATCATCGCGGTTATTCCTCTGGCTAATGCTTTCGGTGCCACCGAGTGCGGCATTCTGACCACGATCACCGGCGCTTTGGAGCCCTTGGTCGGCAACATGAACCCGTTGATTTTCGCAGTGTTCTGCATGTTGATCGTTGGCGTCTCAACGCAGGTCATTACCAACCTGGTTCTGGCAATTGTGTTCGTTCCCGTCTTCTGCGGCATGGCAATCAACATGGGCGGCAACCCCTACCTGGTTTACATCCTGATGTACTGGGCGCTGAACCTGGCATTCACCACCCCGGCAGCATCGATGAACGCGGTCATTATGCACGGCAATGAAAACGTTAAGCCGAAGTGGGCGTACGGCACTGGTTTGATCATCCTGGTCGCTGGCTCGATCGTTACGGTTGCTGTCGGTGCTCCGCTCGTATCGATCTTCATGCCCTTCTAACAACACGATTGGGCTAGCCCTGCTGGCCCAATCACAACACAACCGTCTGGATCTTCTGAAAGGCGAGTTGGTTACCGAGTTTGATTCGTTGGAAACGAGGAGTTGAACCGAAATGAACATGAGGTACTTGCTTGACCACTTTGCTTGTTTGTTCGGTAGTGCGGGTGCTTGTTGGCTGCCTCCTCGTTACGACTTCCACGCCGTTCTGGCTGAATGCGAGAGTCGGTATCGCGCTTAAAAGCGCACCTCATCAGTTTGGTTTCAGTAGCTTTGGCTATCGAAATAGTTCGTCGAAAGATTGAATGAAGGAGAGAGTCATGAAAAACAAAGTGCTTGTATTGGGCGTCGACGGTCTTGATCCGCGACTCACCAAGAAATTCATGGACAAGGGCGTCATGCCCAACTTCGAGAAGTTCAAGAAGATGGGCTCTGCTCGCGAGGACATGGTGATGCTCGGTGCAATGCCGACCATCACCCCTCCGATGTGGACCACTCTGGCAACCGGCGCATATGTCGGCACCCATGGCATCACCGACTTCTGGAATCCGCATCCCACGAAGCTCGACACCCTGGTTTACTCGTTCGATTCCCGTAACTGTAAGGCCGAGCCGCTGTGGAACGTTTTCGCCGAGAATGGTCAGAAGACCCTTGTTTGGCATTGGCCCGGTTCCTCTTGGCCTCCTACCAGCGACAGCCCGAACCTGCATGTCGTTGACGGCACCCAGCCCAGCAACATCAACGTTGCAGTCGGCACTGTCGAGTGGGGCCAGTGGATCGTCGCTTCCGCTGCTGCTCATGATGCCAAGGTCTTCGAGACGAAGGACGATGGATCCGGCGTTGGTTGCGTTCTGACCGACATCGATGTCGCCGACGAGAGTGCTGGCTCTGCTGGCGCCAAGGCTCTTGACCAGTCGCTCAACGCTAAGGTGCTCGTCAATATGGTTATGAACGAGCACGAGGGTGAATGCGCGGGCGCTGCAAAACCGGCCCTGTACGACGCTCTGACCACGGTTCCTCTGGCCGATGCCAAGGGTTGGCCCGAGGCCCCCGAAGGCGCCAAGGAGTTCATGATCCCGGTTTCCGGTGGTATGGGTCGCCGCCCTGTCTTGGTTATCCCCAACGAGGATGGTAAGTACACCAAGGTTGCTATCTACAAGTCCAAGAAAGAGGCAGAACCCTTGGCCGTCCTGGACGAGGTTGGCGTCGTTGTCAACGACATCTATGACGTGACCAGCAAGAACGGCAAGATCTACGACGTCGTTCGTCAGGCAATCCTCGTCAGGATCGAAGAGGACGGTTCCGAGGTTGAGGTTTGGTACGGCAACGCTATGGAGCCGAACAACGACACCCTCTTCCATCCGCATTCTCTGCTTCAGCAGTGCCGCGAGAACGTCGGCGAGTTCCGTTCCGTCGCTCTGGTTTCCGGCACCTCTCCCAGGGCTGGCAAGAGCATCGCTACGCCGCTGTGGGCTGCTTACACCGAGTGGCAGGCGGAGTGCATCAACGCTCTGATCAAGGAAAACGATTACGACGTCGTCTTCTCTCATGTCCACAACGTCGACTCCGGCGGACACAATTTCTGGGAAGCCGCAAAGCAGCGCCCCTGGATCGCTCCGTACGATGAGAACGGCCTGCATGAGGTCATGGAGGACTACTACATCGACACCGACAAGTACCTCGGCCGCTTCATGCACCTCCTGGACGAGGGTTGGGACATCATCCTTACCTCCGATCATGGCCTGCTTTGCGCCGCAGAGGACGAGCCTGCAGTTCCCGTTGGCGACCCGTTCGGCATCAACATCAAGGTCATGCAGGAGCTTGGCTACACCGTCATGAAGAAGGACGAGAACGGCAACGACCTGCGTGAGATCGACTGGAGCAAGACCACCGCTGTCGCTCAGCGCGGTATCTACATCTACCTGAACCTCAAGGGCCGCAACCCCGAGGGCATCGTGGACCCGGCCGACCAGTACGAGCTCGAGCGCAAGATCATCGACGACCTTTACAACTATCGTTGGAATGGTAAGCGCATCGTCTCCCTGGCTGTCCGTAAGAAGGAAGCCGTCCACTTCGGTATCACTGGTGAGAACGTCGGCGACATTGTCTACTTCAACGAAGAGGGCTTCAACCGCGTCCATGGTGACTCGATCTCGACCTTCCAGGGCTATGCCGACACCTCGGTTTCACCGATCTTCATGGCTGCTGGCCCGAACATCAAGAAGGACTACATCACCGATCGTGTGATCCGCGAGGTCGACGTCGCTCCTACCGTTGCAGTTCTTGGTGGCGTGCGCATGCCTGCTCAGTGCGAGGGCGCTCCCGTTTACCAGATCATCGAAGAGGATTAAGCCCAGAGGGCTCGTTCAGAGAAGAGGTTCAAACCATGAAGAAATTGGACAGTGCAGCTTTTGAAGAAGTGGTTTACGACGATGCAGAGCCGTGCCTGGTGATGTTCAGCCGTCCCACCTGCCACGTCTGCCAAGAGGTTCATCCTAAGATCGAGGAGCTTGCAGCGGATTCTCAGTACGAGGGTAAGTTCAGCTTCTATGAGGTTGACGTTCTTGAGGAGCCTAGCATGGTTTCCCGCTTCTCTCTGAAGGGCGTTCCGCAGGTTCTGTTCTTCAACGATGGGGAATTCCTTGGCAAGCTTGCCGGAGATCACCCCATCGAGGAGTACGAAGAGAAGATCGAAGAGATCATCGGTTAGCAATTCTTTGCATGCGTCGAGTAAGGCGTAATGCGACTCCTACAAAGCCCCGGCCCTATTTCTCCCTGGGTCGGGGCGCTTTCAGCAAGAGGGCCTGCGCCGCTCTTGGCTGGGCCGTCGGTGCGAACCGGCGGCCTTGTTGTTGTGTCTGCGCCCGCCTTTATCAAAAGCCGATCAAGAACGGTTATCTGCGGGTAAGCGCTTGGCAGCGCCGAGCTTCCGATAAGTCTGGGCCGCTAATCTAGGATCCGTCAGATGAAACACGACACCGCATAGGGTGATGGCGCGAGCAGCGCGGCCTGACGGGCGGTAAGCGATGCATGGGGCATCGAGCAAGGAGACTCAAATGATCAAATTGATTGCAAGCGATATGGACGGAACGCTGCTCGATGAGAACGGCGTGGTTCCTGAAGAGACCTACGATTTGATCATTCGTCTTAAGCGTGCTGGAATCCGTTTCGCGGTGGCAAGCGGGCGACGCCTTGACACGCTGTGCGACTTCTTCGAGCCCATCGTGAACGACGTTGATTACGTTGCTTCCAACGGGGCTCAGGTGTTTGTCAATCAGAAGCTTGTCGATTGCGAGACGTTCAGCCATGCGGCACTTCTTCGCTTGCGTTCGGTTGTCGACTCTCATCGAAACCTGCATCTGGCGGTGTTCGATCGCAAGATGACGTACCTGATGGACAACGAGAACCACTTCATGCCCGAGCTGGACAAAAACCTGCCCAACCCTGTGCGCGCTTATGAATTGCCGGCACCAGATACCGGGATCGTGAAAGCGTCGATTTACTGCGACGATGCGCTTATGGACATGGCCTATATCCTTGAGCGCGAGCTTGGCGGCGATTTCGTTTTCGCGCCAAGCGGCGAAAAATGGATCGATGTGATGCAGCGTGGTGTTTCGAAAGCAACGGGTATTCGTCAGGTGATGTCGGCTTATAGCGTTGCCCCGAGCGAGGTTATGGCATTCGGCGACGCCATGAACGATTACGAGATCCTTCGTTTGGTTGGCACGAGCGTTGCCATGGCTAACGGACGATCGGCCATCAAGCAGATTGCCTCTAAAGTGATCGGAACAAACGCCGATCACAGTGTTCAGCGCGAACTCGAGGCAGTTTTGAAAGAGCGCGAGCGCTTGCATAGCCCTCGCCCAGCAATGACCGGCGGCATGGCGATCCGTGCGATCCGTGAATACGGTCAATATCCTGGCGCCGTCTATTCGTCTATCGCATCGTAAATAGTTCCCTCATGTTCGAGCTTGGCGAAGAATTGGTCGCAGTCGAAAACGGGCACCAGGCTGTCTTTGAATCCTTCAGCGTCGCGGGAAATGATGGCGTCGGCGCGCAGCCGTAAAGCTGCCTCGGCCAAAAGCTGGTCTTCCGGGTCTTGCCATGGAGAGGAAAGCATGATGTCGATTTCCTCGCTGGAAAGAGGATGCACTTGGACGAAGGTTCGCAGCCCCCGCAGCTGTTTTGTCACGCGTGCGAGTTCGGAGCGCTTTCCGCCCTCGGAGAGAATATAAAGAAGATCGCTGAACTGAGAAGAAGAGATCCAAAGATCGAATTCACCTGCTCGGCCGCAAAGCATTAGTAGGCGCGCTTTCTGGTAGAACGGATCGCGCTCGTTCAGGAAGTCGATGACGATATTCGTATCGAGAAGCAGTTTCTGGCGAGCCATGCTAGATCACGCCTCGGGATGAGAGACGTTCCCGCTTGATTTCTTCCTTGCTCATGGAATCGAATCTGGAAACCCTTTTCTCGCTAAGCGAATCGACAAACGACGCAGCCGCGCGGAGGCTTTCTGATGCATCCTTTTCTTCAAAGAGGAACTCCGCGCTGTTTGACTCGATGATTCGGTCAAACATGCGATTGATTGCCTGCGAGGCATTACTGCCCTCGCGTTCGAGGATGGCGAGCCCCCGTTGTTTCTTTCGGCTGTCCATTCTTCCGGTAACCATCACGCTGCTCATGGCGTCCTCCCAACTTCGATTCGTTGATACGAAGGTACAACAGAATATGTACAACATCAATGGGAAATCGAGGCGGCGCAGAGTGGGGGCGCGGGGCGTTGAGCGACCGAATCGATATCGGTCAACAGCAGAGGTCAAAGGCGTATCCCGCGCCGCCCCGCCCATGCTTGATGGATCGCGCTCGACAGGTCGTTTTAACGGTCGAAATCGGTTAATTTGACCGCAAGGTTACGCTAAGTAACGCGATGGTGACACTCAGCATAAGATAACTTGACACTCACAGACTGAGATTTTATATTGACAATCGCTGAAGGAATCTTGAGCGACGTGTTGATGCGTTTAATCACGCAGCCTAACAAACTCGATCCCCGGCACCGACTACGGTAACACAACTCTGATGAGAGGAATGACATATTATGGCTAAGATTCTTGGTATCGACCTTGGTACTACGAACTCTGCGATGGCAGTGATGGAGGGCACCGAGCCCGAAATCCTGGTCAACGCCGAGGGCGATCGTACCACCCCTTCCGTCGAGGGCTTCCGCAAGGACGGCGAGCGCGTTGTCGGCAAGGCTGCTAAGAACCAGGCGGTCACCAACCCCGAGAACACCGTTTCTTCCGTCAAACGTTTCATCGGCCGTTCCTTCGCCGAGACCGCCGACGAGCAGAAGACCGTTTCCTACACCGTCAAGGCTGGCAAGGATGGTCGCGCAGTCGTTGACATCGACGGCAAGGACTACACCCCCGAGGAAATCTCGGCAATGGTTCTGCAGAAGTTGAAGGCAGACGCCGAAAAGCAGGTTGGCAGCCCCATCACCCAGGCAGTCATCACCGTCCCGGCTTACTTCAACGACGCTCAGCGTCAGGCAACCAAGGACGCCGGCAAGATCGCCGGTCTCGAGGTTCTGCGTATCATCAACGAGCCTACCGCAGCTGCTTTGGCTTACGGCCTTGACAAGACCAACAAGGACGAGAAGATCCTGGTCTTCGACCTTGGCGGCGGCACGTTCGACGTTTCCATCCTCGAGCTTGGCGACGGCGTCTTCGAAGTTGCGGCAACCGCAGGCGATAACCATTTGGGCGGCGACGACTGGGATCAGCGCGTCATCAACTGGCTGGCTGACAAGTTCGCTTCCGACAACGGCGGCATCGACCTGCGCAAGGACAAGATGGCTCTGCAGCGTCTGAAGGAAGCAGCCGAGAAGGCCAAGATGGAGCTCTCCAGCACCACCCAGGCCAACATCAACCTGCCTTTCATTACCGCTGACCAGACGGGCCCGAAGCACCTGGACTACACGCTTACCCGTGCCGAGTTCGAGCGCATCACCAAGGACCTGCTTGATCGTTGCCGCAAGCCTGTCGAGCAGGCGCTGCATGACGCAGGCCTTTCCGCTGGCCAGATCGACGAGGTCATCCTCGTTGGTGGCTCCACCCGTATGCCGGCTGTTCAGGAGCTCGTCAAGCAGATCACGGGCAAGCAGCCCAACATGTCCGTTAATCCGGACGAGGTTGTTGCCATGGGCGCAGCTGTTCAGGGCGGCGTTCTTGCCGGCGACGTCGAGGGCATCCTTCTTCTGGACGTCACCCCGCTTTCCCTGGGCGTTGAGACCCTGGGCGGCGTGATGACCAAGATGATCGACCGCAACACCACCATCCCGACCCGCAAGACCGAGGTTTACTCCACCGCCGCCGACAATCAGACGTCGGTTGAGATCCACGTCCTGCAGGGCGAGCGTCCGATGGCTGCCGACAACAAGACCCTGGGTCGCTTCCAGCTCACCGGCATCCCGGCTGCCCGTCGCGGCGTTCCTCAGATCGAGGTTACGTTCGACATCGACGCCAACGGCATCGTGAACGTTTCCGCTAAGGACCTGGGCACCGGCCAGCAGCAGCAGATCACCATCAGCGGCTCTACTGCCCTGTCCGACGACGAAGTCGACCGCATGGTCAAGGACGCCGAGGCCCATGCTGCCGAGGACGCAGCCCACAAGGAGCAGGTCGAGATCCGCAACAATACCGACTCGCTGGTCAACGCCACGCGTCAGACCCTCGAGGAGCTTGGCGACAAGGTCCCGGCCGACGCAAAGCAGGCTGCTGAAGATGCTATCAAGGAAGCTGAGGAGGCTTTGAAGGGCACCGACACCGAGGCCATGAAGGCTGCTCAGGAGAAGCTGCAGCAGGCAGGTTACAAGCTGGCCGAGGTTGTGTACGCACAGCAGGGCGCCGATCAGGCAGCCGCTGCAGGCGCCGCAGGCCCGCAGGCCGCTGGCAACGATGACGGCCCGATCGAAGCCGACTACGAGGTCGTCGAGGACGATAAGGAAGGGAAGTAATTCCCATGACTGATCCGAAAAGCGCATCCGGGAAGAACCCGGTGGGCGGCAAGGACGAGGACATGAGCATTCCCATTGAAGATGGAAACGTGTCGGTCGACGATAAGTCGACCGACACCGCGGAAACTCCTCAGGCGGAAACCGCGACCGAGGTTGAGGCCGAGATCATCGACGAGGCCAAGCAGGCTGAAACCGCCGATGCCGAAAGCGACGTCGTCGATCAGGCCAACGAGGTTCTGGCCGACGCCGCGATGAAGGCCGCGGCTGAAGAGCTGAAAAGGGTTCAGGCTGAGGCAGCCGATTGGCAGGACAAGTACGTTCGCCTGCACGCTGAGTGGGACACGTATCGTCGTCGCATGAAGGAACAGCAGAAGGAAGACCGCGCTCGTGCTACCGAGAAGCTGGTTTCCAACCTGATCCCGATTCTGGACGACTTCGAGCGCACGGTCGATTACGCCGAAGCCAATGGCGAAGGCGGTCTGATCGACGGTGTGAAGGCTGTCCAGACCAAGCTGTTCGACACGCTGGTCAAGGACGGACTTGAGGTCATCAACCCGGTCGGTGAGGCGTACAACGCCTTGGAAGCCCAGGCTGTGGCAACCGTTGACGATCCGTCTACGTTCGACGAGACGGTCGCTCAGGTTTATCAGAAGGGATATCGCATGGGAAACAAGGTCCTCAGGGCCGCAATGGTAACCGTCACCACGGGCGGGCCGAAAAGGCCGGCTCCGGAAGAGACGGAAGAACAAGAGTAATCAGAAAGGCGGATTTCCAAAGCACGGTGATCCGCCTTTGCATTTGAAGGGCGGCATTCGGACCGCCTGACTAAGGAAAGGAAAGAAGGGGTGGGTTAAATGGCAAACGCAACCCCTGATTATTACAAGATCTTGGGTGTCTCAAGGGATGCCAGCGCCGACGAGATCAAGAAGGCTTTCCGCAAGCTCGCCCGCACGAACCATCCTGACGCGGGCGGCGACGAGGAGAAGTTCAAGGAGATCAACGAGGCGTACGAGGTCTTGTCCGACGACAAGAAGCGCAAGCTCTACGACCAGTACGGCACTGCCAACGAGAACCAGATCCCGCGTGGCTGGTCGGGCGGCGCGGTGGACATGGGCGACATCTTCGGCGGCATGGACTGGTCCGAGATCCTGAACAACATGCGTTCGGGAAACGGCGCATTCGGCAGCGATTGGGATTTCTCGTCTGTCGGCGGTTCGGGCTTCGGCGGTTACGGCGGCCAGCGTGCTCCTCGTCCGCAAAAGGGCAAGGACATGACCGTCACCTTGGAGGTTTCGTTCGACGAGGCGCTCAACGGCGCGCAGAAACGCGTGACCTTGCGCATCCCGGGTCAGGCCGAGAAGCAAACGCTTGACGTGAAGATCCCCGCTGGTGCCGTTGATGGCGGTCGCTTGCGCCTGAAGGGCAAGGGCATGGCCGGCGCGAACGGCGGTCCTGCCGGCGACTTGCTGATCACCACGAAGATCGCCCCGCACCCGTACTTCACCCGTGACGGTGCGAACGTGAAGATCGACGTTCCCATCACCATCGCCGAGGCGTCGCTTGGTGCGAGCGTGGTCGTTCCTGCTCCTGATGGAACGAAGGTTCGCGTGAAGGTTCCCGCCGGAACCCAAAGCGGCACCGAGCTTACCATCAAGGGTAAGGGTGCGGCCCGCGTGAACGGCAGCGGAAAGGGCGACCTGCTTATCAAGCTGCAGGTGAAGGTGCCGACGGTTTTGAATGACGAACAGCGCGAGGCGCTTGAGCGCTTCAGCGAGGCAACGACGGAGGGTGTGAGGGCATGGCACTAGGAAGCGACAACGACCGCGATCGTCCGGTCTACATGATCGGCGTGGCGGCGCAACTTGCGGGCATGCATCCACAGACGCTTCGTTCATACGAGCAGAAAGGCCTGGTCACGCCCCAGCGAACCAGCGGCAACACGCGCATGTACTCGCAGGCCGATATCGAGCGCCTGGCCTTGATCAACGAGCTTACCGACGAGGGGATCAACTTGGCCGGTGTCATTCGCATCCTCGATCTGAAGGGGCGACTTGACGAGCGCGACCAAGAAATCGACGACCTTCATCGCCGCGTTCGTCGCTTGGCCGATCGCGTGCACGAGCTTGAGACGCGCGAGAGCGTCACTTCGCTGGTGCAAGCTTCGCCTACCGCGCTGGCCATTAGGCGAATCAACTAAAAAATCAACCGGGGTCCAACAAGGATCAAACCGGAAACAGACAAAAGGAAAGGAGTTTCTCCTATGCCGCGTTTGGATAAATTGTCAGTCAATGCACAAGAGGCGTTCCAGGCAGCAATGGGCGTCGCCGGCGATGCGCAGTCCAGCACCGTCGAGCCGCTTCACCTGCTGAAGGCCCTGCTTGACGCAGAGAACAGCAACATCGACGTCATTCTTGAGCGCATCGGCGCCAACCCCGCCGCCGTGAAGATGAACGTTGAGAAGGAAATCGAGAAGAAACCGAAGGTCACCAACTCGGCTCTTCCCATGGCCATGCCCACCAACGACTTCATGAAGGTCTTGGACAACGCCGTGAAAACCGCCGAGAAAATGGGCGATTCCTACGCCACCACCGAGCATCTGCTTGTCGCTCTGGCCGAGGACAAGGGTGACGCAGGTCGTGTGCTGAACATGGAGGGCATCACGCGCAAGACTGTCGAGGAGGCTTACGAACAGCTGCGCGGCTCTACCCGTGTAACTGATCAGTCCGGCCAAATCGAGCTTGACGCCTTGAACAAGTACGGTCAGAACCTTACGCAGAAGGCGCGCGAGGGCAAAATCGACCCGGTTATCGGCCGCTCCGAGGAAATCCGCCGCACCATTCAGGTTCTGTCTCGCCGCACTAAGAACAATCCTGTCCTTATCGGCGAGCCGGGCGTTGGCAAAACCGCCATCGTCGAGGGCTTGGCTCAGCGCATCGTTGCGGGCGACGTTCCCACCAGCCTGCGCGATCGCGACATCATCAGCTTGGATATTGCATCCATGCTGGCGGGCGCCAAGTACCGTGGCGAGTTCGAGGACCGTTTGAAGGCGGTTCTGCGCGAGGTCAAGGAATCGAACGGCAAGATCATCCTGTTCATCGACGAGCTGCACACCATCGTTGGCGCGGGCTCGGGCGGCGACAGCTCCATCGATGCCGGCAACATGCTCAAGCCTGCGCTGGCCCGTGGCGAGCTTCATGCCATCGGTGCCACCACGCTTGACGAGTACCACAAGTACATCGAGAAGGACGCTGCCCTTGAGCGTCGTTTCCAGCCGGTCATCGTGGGCGAGCCCACGGTTGAGGACACCATCGCCATTTTGCGTGGCCTGAAGGAGAAGTACGAGATCCATCACGGCGTGCGCATCACTGACGGCGCCATCGTCGCTGCGGCCGAGCTTTCGAACCGCTACATCGCCGACCGTTTCCTGCCCGATAAAGCCATCGATCTGATGGACGAGGCGGCAAGCCGTCTGCGCATCGACATCGACAGCATGCCCGAAGAGGTTGACTTGGCAAGCCGTAAGCTCACTCAGATGCAGATCGAGGAGCAGGCACTGATGAAGGAAACCGACGCTGCCAGCAAGGAGCGTCTGGAGGCATTGCGCCGCGAGATCGCAAGCGCTCAGGAAAGCTTGGACGCCCGTAAGGCCGAATGGCAGAACGAGAAGGGCGCCATCGAAAGCGTGCAGGGGTTGAAGGCCGAGCTCGAATCCATGCAGATGGAGGAAGAGCGCGCAACGCGCGAGGGCGACCTGTCGCATGCGTCCGAGCTGCGCTACTCCAAGATCCCCCAGCTGAAGGCCCGCTTGGAACAGGCCGAGGCTGCTTTGAACGCCAAACAGCAGGACGGCGCCATCCTGAAGGAGGAGGTCGGTGAAGAGGAAATCGCCGAGGTTGTTTCTTCGTGGACGGGCATCCCGGTCCAGAAGATGATGCGCGGCGAGATGGAGAAGCTTGCCGATTTGGAAGAGCAGCTGCATAAGCGCGTTGTTGGCCAGGACAAGGCTGTCAGCGTTGTGGCGGGCGCTATTCGCCGCAACCGTGCCGGTTTGTCCGACCCCGATCGTCCCATCGGCAGTTTCCTGTTCCTGGGACCCACGGGCGTTGGCAAGACCGAGCTTGCGAAGGCTTTGGCCGAGTACCTGTTCGATACCGAGAAGGCTATGATCCGCATCGACATGTCCGAGTACATGGAGAAGTTCAGCGTGCAGCGTTTGATCGGCGCCCCTCCGGGATACGTTGGTTATGACGAGGGCGGCCAGCTTACCGAGGCGGTTCGTCGTCGTCCGTACTGCGTCATCCTGCTGGACGAGATCGAGAAGGCTCATCCCGACGTCTTCAACATCCTGCTTCAGGTGCTTGACGATGGCCGCTTGACCGATGGTCAGGGCCGCGTGGTGAGCTTCAAGAACGCCATCATCATCATGACCAGCAACGTGGGCAGCCAGTTCATCCGCGAGTTCGCCGAGAATGGCGATGCCGAGCATCGCGACAAAGCTATCGATGAGGCGTTGCGTTCGACGTTCCGCCCTGAGTTCCTGAACCGTATCGACGACATTGTGACGTTCGATGCATTGACGCTCTCGAATATCGAGCCCATCGTCGAGCTGCAGTTGAAGGACGTGCGTAAGCGTTTGGCCGAGCGCCACGTCACGCTGGATGTTACGTCTGCTGCGCTGGAAACGCTGGCGATCGACGGCTACGATCCGGTCTTCGGTGCCCGTCCGCTGCGTCGTTTGGTGCAGCGCGAGGTGGTCGACCGTATTGCCGACCAGATCGTTCGCGGCAACCTGATGGAACGTGATCACGTGCTGATTGATGTGGATGCTGACGGCAAGTACCTGTGCAAGATCGAGAAACCGCTTGATTTGGGCACGGCTGTTCCCGCGGAATAGCGCGAGCTCGGTTGATGCGGTGCCGGGGCTGACAGCTCTTTGACAGATTCAAAACATAAATAGGCATAGCGATTCTCTGCCTATGAAGAGAAAAGCTCCGACGTAGGAAAACGTCGGAGCTTTTCTTGCTTTTCGAAGCCGACCTCCCTTGTTCTAATGCATGTTGTTGAGAGGAGAGCGAAATAAAAAAGATATGCAACCCGTCTCTGAGAAACGGCATCAAATCGTTATTATTTTGGTTATAATCAAGTATTGATCTGCGCCAAAAGGCGAAGCGTGGTTTGTGCCGCTTCATGGGGGAGCGCTTACATATTTTAGTGAGAAGCCGTCGCCACCGTTGTCTTTCATGTGGATAAAAAGGGCAGATCATCGTAAGAGAGAGGGTGGAAGTCATGGCATCACGTCGTGCGCGTCATGAATGGTCCCTAAAGCGCAAAGCTTTAGCGGTTACGCTGTCGGTTGCCTTACTGGGACTGGGTACGCCAGCGGTTTCTTTTGCAGATTCCACTACGGATCAGCAGTCTAAGGCCGTTGAAGCCCAAGAAACAACAAGTGCGGTTTACACGCAGGATCAAGCGCCGGCAAGTGCGGAGCCTGTGCAGCAGGTTGCTGCGCTCGATAATGACGTTGCGACCGAAGACGGGGCCGTAGTTAATGGCGCCGTCGTTCCCGCATCGAGCGAAAACGCACCCGGCGCTGCTTTGAAGAGCGAGGCGCCTGCGCCTGCGTCTAGCGATGACCAGCCAAGCGGCAAGGAAAGCGCGTCGACCGAGGCTGCGTCGAAGGACGCCCCCCCCGCATTTGAAACAAAGGATGGTGAATCTGACGATCAGGCGAACGTTTCTTCGAACGAAGCCGCGACTGCCGTTGAGTACACGGTTGGGGTTGGGGAAACGATCGCGATTTCCAGCAAGATCTCGGGAAACGGGAGCTGGACTTCGGACGATCCTGCCGTGACGGTTATGGGCAATGGCAACGAAGCGACGGTTACGGGCGTTTCTGCTGGATACGCTACTGTTACTTACAAGGTCGTTGAAACCCAAATTGAGACTTTCATCGTTCACGTGGTTGACCGGCCTAAAATCTCTATTGATGGCGACCTTGTGGTGGGCGGCAAAACCAGGCTTTCCGTTAATTTCAAGAACACGGATCCCGTTCAGTGGGCCTCCGACAACACCAAGGTTGCGACCATCGATTCTGATGGCGTGGTCGAAGGAATCAGTGTTGGTAAGGCGAACATCACTGCGTTCGCAGGTAGCGAGAGCGCAACCAAGCAGATTGAAGTTAAGCGCGATGAATCTAAAGGCGGTTATTACGTTTATCTATATACCAAGGTCGTGGGCAATACCAAAGACCTAGCGCTGACGGTCAATGGCAATGGCTGGTATACCGTCGGACGTGTTTGGGTTGAAGGCATAACTAATCCCGCCCAAGGATCATCAACGAGTTACGATACTTCCAGCAACGACTACAACAAGGTCATTTCCGCTCTTAAAGATCCTAGCAATGTCGATCTGTATGGCGTCAATAACATCAATCTGGAAGATATTGAATGGTCGGTGGAAGGCCAGCCAACTGGATTGAAGACGGCTTCGGGTGCTGTCGATTACGACACTTCGAACAAGTCTACGTGGCATCTTGATGGCTACGTCGATCTTGACAAGGTTGGCTTTGGTTCCGTCGTCTTCCATTACGTCGACGCGCTCAATCCTCTTATAACGATCGCCAAGGACGAATCAGTTACAGCCAAGGTTACGGGAAAAGAATTTGACTTCTCGAAGTACATTATCTCGATCGAGGGCTATACCTACGATCACGCGAATCCTCTTTCGGTGAAGGTCGATAAGAACAGCACAAAAGAGGTGACCCTCTATTACAACAGGCTGTCTAAGCGTCAGATCGAGATGCAGGCCAAGTCCGACAAGGCCCCCTACGACGGCAGAGAGCACTCGGTGTCCGGCTTCGAGTCCGACGTCTTCGAGTTCGACGGCGTCAAGTACACCGTTGCGGGGCTGGCCGCCAGCGCGGCCGGCACCGGCGCCGGCACCTACAAGACGTCCGTGAGCGGAACCGCGAAGGTCACCGACCCCGAGGGCAACGACGTCACCGCCCAGTTCGACGTGACCGCGGCCGAGGGCGAGCTGGTCGTCGCCAAGCGCGTCCTGACCCTGACGTCCGCGTCCGGCGAGAAGCCCTACGACGGCAATCCGCTTGTCAGGAACTCCCAGGCCGACGTCGCCGTGACGGGCGACGGCTTCGCCGAGGGCGAGGGCGCGGTCTACGACATCACCGGCTCTCAGACCCAGGCCGGCTCCAGCAAGAACGGGTTCACCTACGAGCTGAAGGGCAACACCAAGGCCGAGAACTACCAGATCGCCAAGGCCGAGGGCGACTTGACGGTGAAGCCCGTCGAGGCCAAGGTGACCGTCACCGTCAAGGGCAGCACCGGAACCAAGCCCTACAACGGGGCCGAGCAGAGCGTCGAGGGCTACTCCTTCGTCTCCGCCGACAACCCGCTGTACGCCGAGGCCGACGTGGGCTTCTCTGGCGACGCCGTGGCCAAGGGCACCGACGCGGGCAAGTACCCCATGGGCTTGGAGGCCTCGCAGTTCTCCAACGTCAACAAGAACTTCGCCAACGTCGAGTTCGTGGTCGAGGACGGCTCTATCGTCATTGATCCCGCCACCCTGACGGTCACCACGCCCAACGCCACAAGGGTCTATAACGGCCAGCCCCTGACCGCCGCGGGCGCCATCGAGGGCTTCGTGAACGGCGAAACCGCCGACTTCGCGACCACCGGCAGCCAGACCGCCGTCGGCACGAGCGACAACACGTACGCCATCGACTGGGAGGTCGGCGCGACAGCCAAGGAGTCGAACTACATGATCGCTGAGAATACCGGCACTCTGACCGTGACGGCTCAGTCCATCGTGCCCGATCCTCAGAACCCTGAAAGCTACCTGGGCGTCGTCGTCGACAGCCCGAGCGATCACGTCTATGACAGCCTGGAGCACAAGTGGGTTCCCACCGTCACCGACAAGGACGGTAACGCCCTTGTCGCCGGCACCGAATATGAGGTGACATACAGCACGACCGACTTCACCAACGTGACGGGCGACATAGTCGTGACCATCACGGGCAAGGGCAACTACTCCGGCGAAGTTGTCAGGAACTACAAGATCACGCCCGCCCCGCTTACCGTTAATGCCAAGAACGCCTCGAGGGCTTACAACGGCCAGCCGTTGACCGCGCCCGGCACCATCAGCGGCCTTGTGAACGGCGAGACCGCCGAGGCCGTGACCGAGGGCTCCCAGACCGAGGTCGGCTCTTCCGTCAATGATGTGAAGGGCGTTTCTTGGGGTACTGCCAAGGAAGGTAACTACTACATCTCCGCTATGAACGACGGTCTTCTGACCATCACTCCAAAGAGCGTTGCGAGCATGACCGTCGGCAAACTGCCTGACGTTGTGTACAGCGGAACAAGCCAGGTTCAGAAGCCGGCCGTCAACGATGGCGACAAGCTTCTTATCGAGGGCGCCGACTACGATTTGACATTCTCGGCTGACACGACCAACGTGGGCGTCGTGACCGTTATCGTTACCGGCAAGGGCAACTATGCCGGCAGCGTGGACGTGAGCTACCGGATCAAGCCGGCCGCTCTGACCGTCACTACGCCGAGCGCCTCGAGAGTCTACAACGGCCAGCCCCTGACCGCCGCGGGCACCATCGAGGGGTTCGTCAATGGTGAGACCGCCGGCTTCGCGACCACCGGCAGCCAGACCGCCGTCGGCACGAGCGACAACACGTATGCCATCGACTGGGCAGCCAGCACGACCGCCAAGAAGTCGAACTACACGATCGTGGAGAAGCTGGGCAAGCTCACCGTCACTGAGTTCGCCGACGAGATCGTCGCGACCCCCGGTATCTACAAGGGCGTCTACGACGGCAATCCCCACGGCGTCGACGTGGCCGTGACCGGCCTGCCCGAGGGCTACACGGTGAAGACCGCCAGCTCCAACGCCACGGCGACTGACGTGACCGACGAGGCCGGCGTCACCGCCACGGTTGACGATCTGGTCATCGTCAATGCCCAGGGCGAGGACGTCACCAACAAGCTGAAGGTCACGAAGAAGACCGGCGCCATCACCGTCATGACCGCGATCCTGATGGTTGCCACGCCGAGTGCTTCCATGCAGTATGACGGAACGGCGCTTACGGCCGAAGGCAGTATCACTGGTTTCGTGAACGGCGAGACCGCCGGCTTCACGACCACCGGCAGCCAGACCGCCGTCGGTACGAGCGACAACACGTACGCCATCGACTGGGAGGCCGCCGACGCGACCGCTAAGCAGTCGAACTACACGATTGTCGAGAAGCTGGGCACCCTGAAGGTCACGCCCAACACGACGAGCATTGTTGTGACCCCTAAGGGCGGAACCAAGGTTTACGACGGCATTCCGCTTGAAAGCTCCGGTGTTGATGAGATCGTCGGCCTGCCCAAGGGCTTTACCCTTACGGCCGAGATCGTTGGCTCCGTTACCGATGCCGGTTACGCGAAGGCCTCGATTAAGTCCTTCGCCATTACGAACGTCGCTGGCGGAGACGTCACCGATCAGTTCGCCAACGTGGCAACCGGTGAGGCTACCCTTGTTGTGACTCCGCGTCCCGTGACCGTTGCTTCTGCAGACGCCACCAAGGTTTATGACGGAACCGAGCTGGTCAAGCACGAGGCCAAAGTTTCCGACGGTGAATTGGTCGAGGGTGAGGAATTCGATTACGAGTTCTTCGGTACGCAGACCGATGCCGGCGTGAGCGACAACACCTTTGCAGTGAAGCCAGGCAATGACGCAACGAAGCTCGAGAACTACGAGATCACGTACGATCGCGGCGCTTTGACTGTCGCGCCTGCTCCGTATTCGGTAACCACCGAGTCGGCAACCAAGGTGTATGACGGCACCGCGCTTACGGCGGGCGGCAAGATCGAGGGCCTCCTTGAGGGCGAAACCGCCAACTTGAAGGTAACCGGCAGTCAGACCAAGGTGGGCGCAAGCGAGAACACGTACACCATCGAATGGACGGGTACGGCCAAGGAGTCCAATTACAAGCTTGAAAGTGAGAGCATCGGAACCCTGACGGTCACCGCAGCACCCGACAGCCCGACGCCTGATGACCAGTCGAAGGATCAGGGTGTCTTCAACGGCAACGGCGCTGGCCTGGTTCAGACCGGCGATGTGACCGGCATTTACGGCATAGCCGCCATCATCGCGGCTGCGGTTGCGGCATTCGTTAGCCTGCTTGCTGTTCGCAGGCGCAAGGAGTAACCCGCAGCGATGCGTTGAGGCAACCGCAAGATAGCGCCTCTTCGCAGCCATTCGGCACCAGTTCAAGAAGCCTTTTCGATTAAATCGGGAGGGCTTCTTGCTTTTCTGCACCTGCCTGCGCGAATGGGTATAATACGCGTCATGGGAAAGACAAAGAACAACCCGATAGAGGATATCAAAGACGCAGCTTTGGGCTACACGGCGCTTATTCTTTCAGTGCTTGTGTTCCTAGTGCTTTTGTGGCTTATCATTGCGGCTGTTCGAATCGTGTCGTTGGTGGGCTAGCCATGTGGCAACGCTTTTCGGCTAACGACGTCCGTGTGATCGGACATTACCTGGGCATGTTGATCTTGTTCTCAACCATTGCCCTCACCATTCCCTTCGCCACTGCCATCGTCTATCACGAATGGAGTGCTGCGTCGCGTTATTTGCTGGCGATGGGCATTACCTTCGTTTCGGGATCGGCGCTTCGTTTCTGCCGTATCCAGCCTGGTCCGCTCACGCGTCAGCAGGCAATCGCCGTCGTTGGCTTGGCATGGATCGTTCTGGCGTATTTCGCGGCCGTTCCGTTGTTCCTGTCGGGGCATTACGCAACCTATCTAGATGCGCTGTTCGAGTCGGTTTCGGGCCTGACCACCACCGGTGCCAGCGTCGTTCTTGACCTTGATCACATCTCCAACGCAGACAACATGTGGCGTTTCGTCATGCATGCCATCGGAGGTTTGGGACTTATCGTCGTCGGCGTGTCGTTGGGCCTGTTCGGTCGCGGCGGCGGCCAGGGTCTGTTCACGTCCGAAGGTCGTAGCGAGCACGTTCTGCCGAACGTCGTCGGTTCAACGCGCTTCATTGCCCGCGTGGCGGCGTCGTTCATCCTGGTTTTCACGGTGCTTCTTACCGTGACGTGCCTGAGCAAGGGAATGCAAGCCGATCGTGCGTTCCTTCATTCGCTATGGCTTTCCATTTCGGGCTTCATGACGGCGGGCTTCACACCCATGAGTCAGAGCGTCATGTACTACCATTCGTTCCCCCTTGAGTTGATGCTCATCGTTTTGGTGTTCATGGGCGTCCTTCCGTTCACGCTTCACTCTGAGGTGCTTCGTGGCAACGTACGCGAGGTATTCAGGGACACCGAGGTCAAGGCTATGTGCATTTGGCTGATCGCCATTGTGTTGGTGTACGTGTCGGCAGCGATTGCCGGCGTGAACATGACCGACTTGCCCGCGCTGCTTAGGCGAAGCGTCTACATGGTCATTTCGGGCTTCTCGACCGTCGGCTTCATGGTGGTCACCCCGTCGCAGCTCACCGACATGATTTCGTCGGGCGCTTTCCTTACGTTGGCTGTTCTGATGGCGATCGGCGGCATGTCAGGCTCCACCTCGGGCGGCATCAAGATCCAGCGTATCGCGATGATCGCGAAGTCAATCCTTATGGAAGTGAAGTCAACCTTGGCGCCCGATTCGGCGCGCGTCGTGGTTTCTTACTATCACCTGGGCAGGCGTCCGGTTACGTCGGGCCTGATTCGCGAGGCCATGACCGTTGCCTCGCTGTATGCCATCACGTACATCATTGGCGCGCTCGTTGCCATCGCGCATGGATACGAAGCGTCGCAGGCGATCTTCGACTCGATCTCGATGGCTTCGAACGGCGGCTTGACCTCGGGCGTTGTGGCGCCCGGCATGCCGGCTTCGCTTGAGTTGTTCTTCATTTTCGAGATGTGGGCAGGCCGTCTTGAATTTTTGACGCTGCTTGCGCTTATCGCGCAGATCGTTGCATCGCTTACCCCGAACAAGGTTTCCGAGTGGACAAGCGTTCGCGCAGCCGAGCGTCGCAGAAGGGATCGCTTATGAGTTTCGGCGATTTCGAAAACCTTACGGCTGCCGAGAAGCGTCTGTTCGTGGCAAAAGCCGCCTTGGTAGCGGCTGTGTGCCTGTCGCTTGTTTTCTTCTTGGTGTCGGTGGTGGCGCCGCGTCAAGATGACGCATGGGCCGATAACGAGGTCGCAAGCGCTGCCGCTGGTTCCGAGGACGGCTCCGGAATCGAGAGCCAGTCAGCTTTGACGGATTTGGCGAATGCGAATTCCGATGTGGTGACCACTGAAACCATCGATGCCGCTGCCCGCGAGGCTCAGCAGGCTGCAGCTGAAGCCCACGAAGGCAAAAGCAGCGGGCCTGGCAGTGCCGAGAACCCGGCTGAAAAAGCGCTGAGCGATGGCCATGAAGGCGCCACTTCCGTCGACAACGACGAGAAGAACCTGGTCGACCCCGCGCAAACCGCCGATAATTCGTTCATCTACGACACCTCTATCGCATCGCTTGCCGACGAAGCGGGCATTTATGACGGTCGCACGGTGCAGGTAACCGGCGAGGTTGTTGGCGATTGCCTGTCGGCTGGCAAGAAGAACTTCTACTGGATCACGGTTGAAGCCGAAGCCCAGAACGATTCCAGCACGATTTCGTGCTTGGTTTCCGAATCGCTGGCGTCGAAGATCGACACGTACGGACGCTACGGCGTTAAGGGATCGCGCGTGCAGGTGCGTGGCGTTTATCACCAGGCTTGTTCCGAGCACGAGGGTTTGGCCGATATTCACGTGGGGACACTTGAGGTGACCAACCCCGGCGTGAAGCACGACGACGCTTTCGACATCAGGGAGTTTCTACCGGGCATGTTCCTTATGCTGCTGGGCGCCGGCATGGTCGCTGCATTCCAAATCCTCCGCGAGCGCATGAGGTAGCCATGAAAGGTCGCGTTGTTAAGTTGGATCGCGGATATCCGCTGGTCAAACAAGAAGACGGAACGCTTGTCAGGTGCGAACATGCCACTGCTTTGAAGAAAAGCGACGAGTCGCGTGCTGTCATCGGGGACATCGTTCAGGTGGAATTTCCCGAAACCCATGACAAGGCACAGATCGTGGCCGTCGAGCCGCGCCGCTGCCGTTTGGTTCGCAAAGATCCCACCGAAAGGACGTTGCCGCAGGTGCTGGCTGCGAACTTCGATGTGGTGCTGGTTGCCGAGCCTGTGGACGGCGTGAATTTCAAGCGCCTTGAGCGCGAGCTGGTTTTAGCACATGAGACAGGCGCCGACGTTGTGGTTGTTTTGACCAAGGCCGACTTAGCGAACGAGGAGCAGGTGCGCGAGGTTGAAAAGCGCGCGAGTGATTTGGCCGGCGCGGACACCGGCGTTCTGGTGATCTCGCGAGAGGACGCCGATTCCATCGAGCGCGTGCGTGACCTGGTGAAACCCGATCGCATGGCTGTTCTTATCGGCAAGAGCGGTGTGGGCAAAAGCAGTTTGGTGAACCTGTTGGCGGGCGACGACGTGCGTGCTGTCGGCGAGGTTCGCGAAGGTGACGGCAAGGGTCGCCACACCACGGTGAGCCGCGCCATCGTCGATCTGCCGACCGGGGGATGCGTGGTGGACATGCCAGGCATCCGTGGTTTGGGCCTGTGGGATGCTGAGGCGGGCATCGAGGCCGCCTTCGCCGATGTGGAGGAATTCGCCAGCCAGTGCAGATTCCGTGATTGCCGCCATCAGGACGAGCCGGGCTGTGCAGTGCGCGCTGCTGTGGAGTCGGGCGAGATATCACCCGAGCGATTCGCTTCCTATCAGGCGCTTAAGCAAGAGAGCGCGCAGGTTGGCAAACGACGCGAAGAGGCTCGGCGCATGCGCGGCGAGAAGGCGTCGGACAAGCGCAAAGCCGTGGGCAAGGGCGGACGCCGCAAGCGGTAAAATGGATGGGTAACTACTGGATGCGACGAAGAACAAGGGCAGCATATGAATCCAGTGATCATCATCCCAACTTTCATTTCCGGACGCCGCGGCAAAGCACCCGGCGCCAGCGTCATCAACGTGTACGACCACATGACCCCGCTCTCCCAGCCGGGCGAGCTTCCGCGTTGTCTTGAGTCGCTGCAGAACGTCAACCACGTCGGTCAGATCCTGATCTTGGTTGTAAGCGACCCCGGGGTCGAGCAGAAAGCTGCAGCCAAGGTTCGCGCAACGGCCGATTCCTTCCCCGATTTGGATATCACCGTTATCGGCGCCGACGAGCTGACGCTTGTTCAGCAGCGCATGGTGCAGCTCGGTATTGGCAAGCTTTCGCGCGAGGTGGGCCTTTTCGGGTACGCGCCCATGCGCAATCTGGGTTTGGTTTTGGCTGGCGCGCTGGGCTTTGATTCGTGCATCTTCCTTGATGACGACGCCGTGGTGGAAGACCCCGATTTCATCACCAAGGCTGTTTACGGCTTGGGCAAGCTCACGCGAAACGGCGTGCCCATTCTGGTGAAAACCGGCTATTACCTGAACAGCGAGAACTCGTACCTGTCGAAGAGCCAGGACAAGTGGTACAACCGCTTCTGGCAGCAAGGCAAGGCGTTCAACCAATGGATCGAGAAGGCCATGCACGGTTTGCGCCTGACGCGTTCCAATCATGTGTGCGGCGGCTGCTTGGCGCTGCATCGCGAGGCATTCAAGCGCCTGTCGTTCGATCCGTGGATCACGCGCGGTGAAGATCTTGATTATATGCTTGACCTGCGCATGTACGGCTCTGATATCTGGTTCGACAATAAGTGGTGGATGCGTCACCTGCCTCCGCGCTCCACAAGCGAGGGCACGCGTTTCCGCCAGGATATCTATCGTTGGCTGTACGAGTACCGCAAGATGGAGTACAGCCGCACGCAAATCGACTTGCTGCAAGTGAAGCCGGCATCGCTTGAGCCGTACCCTGGCCCGTTTTTGCAGCACGGTGTGGGAAGGCGCATTCGCATCACAGCGTTGTTGCGCAGCTTCGCGCGCCCCGATAAGAAGGCGTATCGCAAGGCGGCGAAGGCGGCCCGAAACGATGCCGAGGCATATGCGCAGCATAATTGTTCGAAGTACTTCGAGTTCCAGCATGTGTGGCCCGAACTGATGATGCGCATTGAAAACGACGAGGTGCTGAAGCATGCGTTCCTGCGTGGCTACGATGAGGCGCTGGGTGCATCGAACTCGGCGTATGCGGCGGTTGATCCGGGTCAGACCAGCGAGATCAATTTGAACCTGGGCGACTAATTGGTGTTGGACGCGCGATGAGCCAGCATCGAACGGCGGTTGGATTCATTCTGGCCGGCTGTTAGATTCGTGTTTGGCGGTGGTAGGGAAACCGACCGCTCGCTGATGGAGAGACGTTAGACTCGGCGACCACCCAAAAGACTGCGCCATCAAGCGCTTTTTTGAACCCGCGGGCATCTTACTGCCTGCGGGTTTTTGTAGTACCATCTCCGTGAGAATCAGACGAGATAGGATCTTTCAGCATGTTTTCAATCGGCGCTTTTGTGCTTATCGCCATCGCAGGTGTTGGCGTGGGCGTACTTTCCGGAATGCTCGGCGTTGGCGGCGGAACGGTGATGATTCCGCTGTTCCGTTTGGTATTCGGTCTTTCGGCAGTTGTTTCCACGGCTACGTCGTTGTTCGCCATCATCCCCACGTCAGTGTCGGGCCTTATCACCCATCTTCGCGAGAAAACGTGCATCCCCAAGCTGGGCCTTGCCATGGGAATCGCCGGCGCTTGTACCTCTACGCTGGGCGTTCGCTTGGCGAACATCTCGCCAGCGTGGCTGATCATGGTGGTTGCGGCCATCATCATCGCTTACTCTGCGTTCAATATGCTTCGCAAGGCCATCAAGCCCAAGAAGAAACCGGCAGCTCAAGGCGCTGCGGCGGGTTCCGTGAAGACGGGCGGCGCGGCTGACGCGGTAGCCGACAAAGCGCAGGCGGTTCCCACTGTCCCGCCGTGCCCTGAACTGTCGGGCAAGCAACTTCTTCAGGGTGCGATTATCGGCCTGGTTGCTGGTCTGGCTTCAGGTTATGTTGGCGTAGGCGGCGGCTTCATCATGATTCCCATGATGCTGGGCATTCTTGGCATCCCCATGCTGTACGCGTCGGGCACTTCGCTTATCGCTATCATCATCCTGGCAATCCCCGGTGTCATTACGCAGATCATGCTGGGCCACATCGATTTCGTCGCCGGCATCGCCATTTCCGTCGGTACCATTCCGGGCGCGGTCATCGGTTCGCTGCTTGCCAAACGTGTCCCCGAGCGCACGTTGCGTCTTATCTTCAGCGGAATGCTGTTCGTTGCTGCGGTTATGCTCGTCGTGAACGAGCTCGCTTTGATCTAGGTGGAGCCATGAGAAACGATCGTAGCTCCCATCATGACCTTCCGCGTTTCTTCACCGCGGAGATGCTGCTGCTTATCGCGACTATCATCAGCGCATTCGCGTTGCTGTTCGCCATGCTCTCCGAGAAGGGGCAGACTCACATCATGGTGGTGGCGGGCATCATCTTCACCTTGTGCTTAGTGGTTTTCGTTCGCTTGCTGATGGACCCCGATTCGGTGCGCGCACGTCAGACCGATGAGGTTCTGAAGCTTTCCAGCGAGATGCTCGACAGCCTGAAGGACGGCCTTACCCTGGAATCGGCGCAGCGCGTGTGCGAGCTGCTTTTGCCTGCGACCGCCGCTATTGCTGTTGCCATTACCGACAAGCAGACCATTTTGGGTTATGCGGGTCTCGGTGATGCCACGGCGTTGCCCGGTCGCGCGATCCGTACCACATCAACGCATGACACTATTGCCGACGGTAAACGCCGCGTGTTGTATACGCGTCAAGAAATCGGCTTGCCCGATGGCGAGACCGAGATCAATGCCGCCATCATCATGCCTATTTATCAGGGTCGAACCATCGAGGGCACGCTGAAGTTCTATTACAAGCGCGCCAAGCAGATCAGTCAAACGCAGGAATCCATGGCGCACGGTTTCGCCGAGCTTATCAGCATTCAGATGGCGGCCGTGGCACTGGAAGAGCAGACGCGTCTTGCCACCAGCATGGAGTTGAAAGCGCTTCAGGCGCAGATCAACCCACACTTCTTGTTCAACACCATCAACTGCATCGCATCGTTCATCCGCACCGATCCCGCGAAGGCGCGCACGTTGCTGCGCGAGTTCGCGGTGTTCTATCGCTCCACGCTTGAAGACGGCCAGGACCTTATTCCGCTTGAGCGCGAGATCGCCCAGGTCGAGCGCTATTTCATGTTCGAAGTTGCTCGCTTTGGCGAAGACAAGCTGCAGCTTGATGTGGACATTTGCCCCGAGGTGGGCAAGATGCTGGTGCCGTCGTTCATCGTGCAGCCCTTGGTTGAGAACGCGGTGAAGCATGGCCGTCCGGCCGATACCAAGCTGACGGTTCTGATTACGGCCGAGCTTCGGGACGACCAGGTGGTTATTCGTGTTGTGGATGATGGTGTCGGCATGACGCAGGAAGCCGTCGACGGCATCATGCATCCGGAGTCGTCGAGCGGTTTGGGCATTGCCGTCAAGAATGTTCACGATCGAATCCTGGGGTATTTCGGCCCCGATTCGCGTATGGACGTCGAGAGCGTTCTGGGGGAGGGCACAACAGTGACGTTCCTGCTGGATCGCCAATTCGTTGGAACGTATAGCCCCGAAGAGAAATAACAAGGGGCGCGCCTATCAGAAGGACAAAGGGGATGGATCTTTGAACTGCGCCCCAAAACTGCAAAGGACCCCGTTTCCTGAACATCAAAAGAAGTGAATTAGGCAGCCCGGCCGAGTC
>CAKUNS010000019.1 GCA_934668515.1 uncultured Eggerthellaceae bacterium | reverse complement strand
TTTCACTAGAGAGGTTTGATTTCGATGGGTGTGAATCTAAATTCGATAGATTCTCTTTCGGACAATCAAAAAGATTTAATCAAGAAGCATTTAGAGTGTGTCATCGAAGCGAATAAAGTGACCAATCTTACCCGAATCGATTCAATTGATTCGGGAATGCTTCTTCATATCGAGGATTCTCTTGCTGCTCTTGAAGAGGCCGATAAGGCGCCTGCTGGTAAATACATCGACCTTGGATCAGGTGGTGGCTTTCCTGGTTTTCCTTTAGCTATTGCCACTGGAAGGAAAACGACACTTATTGATGCTCGTCAGAGGAAGGTCGAGCTGCTTAATGAATTTGCTGAACAACTTAGCTTGAGCGATCAGATTATTGCTGTCCACTCGCGCATCGAAGAGTTCTCGAGGAATCATAAGGGTCAATACTCCCTTGTTACTGCTCGCGCTCTTTCTAAGCTATCTATTCTCCTTGAGCTTGCAAGCCCGCTTCTAAAGCAAGGCGGCCGTCTCATTTGTTATAAAGCCCGCATGGAGGAGAGTGAGTTCGAACATGCTAAGAAAATCAGCAAGCAGGTTGGATTCAGCTTGGTGTCGCTTGACGAGTATTTCTTAAGTGACGGTGAGACTTTTCGCACGCTTGTCGTGTTTGAAAAGATCGGTCCTTCCAAAATCAAGCTACCAAGGCGCGATGGCTTTGCTCAAAACAAGCCTCTCTAGGTTGATCGCATGGGGATATACATGCTTTACGTTTCACGTGAAACGTAAAGCATGTATACTCAAAACGGCTAACGAAAGGAGGGTTCTGTGGGTTTCTTCGACGGTTTTAAACGAAACCAAAATACAGCTACGGCGAAAACAGCTCATGTGAACCAACAAAATACGTCCTCGGCGCCGGAAATACCCGAGCAGACGAGCAATGTGGATACTGATTCAGTGAAGAGCGATTTCTTCGTAGACGAGGATGTTCGTGTTGACAGTATTCAAGTTGTTGAGCGTCAGATTGTTGAAGATGCTATTTCTGATGCCGATGACGTACCTGAATATAAAGAGATTAAGCCTTATAGCGAGAAGGCTCCGGTAAGGCATGCAATCGGCCAGACCAAAATCATCGCCATCATTAACCAAAAAGGCGGTGTCGGAAAATCTACGACTGCTATCAACCTTGCTGCTGCCTTAGGTGAGGCTAATAAAGAAGTCCTCCTTGTCGACCTTGATCCTCAAGGTAATGCTACCAGCGGCCTTGGCATTGACAAGGGAAGCATCCCTCGTTGCATTTACGATGTCTTGTTGAATGACGTTCCGATTGAGGATGTCATCATCCCTGACATTTGCCAGGGCCTTGATATCGTTCCTGCGACCATCAACTTGGCGGGTGCAGAGGTTGAGCTTGTTTCCGAAATGGCTCGTGAGAATCGCCTTAAAGATTCCGTTGGAGCCTTGCGCGGTAAATATGACTTCATTCTCATCGACTGCCCTCCGTCTTTGGGTTTGCTGACCGTTAACGCTCTTGTTGCGGCGGATAAGTTGATTATTCCCATCCAGTGCGAGTTCTATGCATTGGAAGGTGTGACAAAACTTCTCGATTCGATGAAACGTGTCAAATCTCGCCTTAATCCAACCCTTGAGATTTACGGAATACTTCTCACCATGTATGACGGCCGTACTACCCTTTCGAAGCAAGTTGTTAAAGAGGTTAGGAACTTCTTCGGAAAGCAAGTATTTGAAACCGTCATCCCCCGCACCGTTAAGCTGTCTGAGGCTCCTAGTTACGGGATGCCCATTACCCAATATGATCCTTTGGGGAAGGGAGCCCAGTCCTATATCAATCTTTCGAAAGAAGTGATCTCGCGTGGCTAAACAACGAAGCGGCCTCGGTCGTGGATTGAATTCGCTGCTTGGCGGCCCTTTTGAGGAGACCACTAACACTCCTGAACGTTATGTCGAGCCCCAGCGTGAGCGTTACACCGTTTCCGTTGATGATGATTCTCGCCCTCAGAATCATATGCATGAAAATCGCCCTGCTGAAAAAGTGCCGGTTCCCAAGGCCACCCCTGTGGAAGAAGTTGTTGAGGGCGATCTGTACACCGACAAAGCCGAGAACACCACTATCAAGAGCGTTACGGAGCGAGCTGCAAGGCCCCAACCGCCTAAGCCAGCTAAAGTTGAAGTTGAGGTTCCGAAGGAAGTTGATGAGATCAACATCGATCTGATCTTCGTTAATCCTGACCAGCCTCGTACTAATTTTAAAAAAGACGAGCTGGAAGAGCTTGCTCAGTCAATCCAGCATGATGGTCTTCTTCAGCCTATTCTTGTGCGCGCCATGGGTGATGGAACGTATCAGATCATTGCGGGCGAGCGTCGTTGGCGAGCATGCCAGAGCCTTGGGCTTAAGAAGGTTCCCGTACGAGTCAAACAGGCGGATGATAATCGCGCCATTGAACTTGCGCTTGTCGAGAACATCCAGCGCAGCAACCTTAACCCCATTGAAGAGGCTTATGGTTATCGTAGGATGATGGAACGCAGCAATCTGACTCAATCTGAAGTTGCGCAAGCTGTTTCCAAAGGTCGTTCAACTATTGCAAACGCACTTCGTTTGCTGGAATTGCCGGAAGATGCTCAGCAACTTCTGTTTGAGGAGAAGATCACTGCAGGTCACGCCCGTGCGATTCTGTCCATCCCTACTGAAGAGGGCCGCAAGAAACTAACTGAGAAGCTAGTCAAAGAGAAGCTCTCTGTTCGTGAGGCTGAAAATATCGCTCGACTCTTGTCTGGTAAGAAATCGGAGAATGCGACGCCGCGTGTGCCCACTCCGCAGTCTTACAAGAAAGTGGCAAAGGCACTGCGCAAGAGTCTGAACACAAGCGTTAGGGTAAAAACCGTCAAAGGAAAGAACAAGATCGAGATCGAGTTCACCGACGAAGAGGATTTGCAGCGTTTGTTCGACAGCATCGTCTCGAGCCGTCAGTAGCTCGAGACGATGATCGATGCATTACTTGCGATTGGCTAGCTGACCGCAAGCACCGGCGATATCTTGACCGCGTGAGTTTCTCACACTAGCTTCAATGCCGTTCGCTTGAAGCTTGTCTCGCCAATAATCAATTACATGTGACGCAGTGGGCTGATAGGACGAATCGTCAATTTCATTCAAAGGGATGAGGTTGACGTGGCATATCAGCCCACTGCAGTATTCGATGAGAGCTTGGAGATCGCTGTTAGAGTCGTTAACCCCTCGCATGAGCGCATATTCAAAGGTGACACGACGATTCGTCGTGCGGTTGTAGTTAATTAAAGCGCGCTTCAGGTCAGGCAGGGGCCATTTGCGAGTGCCTGGCATGATTTTATCTCTGGTTTGCTGAACTGCGGAGTGAAGGGAAACGGCCAGAGTGAACTGTTCTTCGATTTGAGAGAATCGTTCGATACCTGGAATGACGCCGCAAGTCGAAATAGTTATCCTCCTTGCGCCAATGTTCAACAGTTTCTGATCATTACAGATGCGCAGTGCTTCAATTACGTTGTCGAAGTTGAGGAAGGGCTCACCTTGTCCCATGACAACGATATTTGAAACCCGCTGAGAGAAATCGTTTTGAACTTGAATAATCTGGTCAACGATCTCGCCAATCAGAAGATTTCCCGAGAAGCCCTGATGCCCGGTGGCACAGAAGTCGCACCCCATCGCGCAGCCAGCTTGGCTTGAACAGCAAACAGTAAGGCGATCATCAGAAGAGGGAATTCCAACCGTCTCAGCCACCCTTCTCTCGTCGAAACGGAAGAGGTATTTCCTTGTGCCATCTTTTGAAATTTGACGATCGATAAGCTCAGGCTTGTTAAGGGGATATTCAAAAGTGAGCTGAGACCTGAGTGACTGCGGAAGGTTGGTCATCTCATCGTAAGAAGAGACGCCTTTTTTATAAAGCCACTCAAGCAGCTGGTTGGCACGAAATTTAGGCAAACCACTGTCCGAGATGAGCTCGCGGATCTGGCTGCGGGTGAAGGATTCAATTGAAGTATTCATATCGCGAATTATATGGTATCTGCAGGGATTGTTTCACGTGAAACAATCCCTGCTTGTAATGCATCACAAGTAAGAAACAGAGCTTTGTTATACTTCATGAATCGACAAAAGAAGGTGTTCATGGAAATCAACGATATAAAAGAACTTCACGTCGCCGTGCTTGCAGGCGGTTCGAGTGGCGAACGCGAGATTTCGATTCAATCGGGAGTTGCCGCAAAGAATGCTTTGAAGGAAGCTGGATATGATGTCGAGATGATTGATCCAGCAAACAAGAGCGATCTAGCGGATTTGGTTTCTGGTAAGTATGATGTTGCAATGCTGTGTCTTCACGGCAAAGGTGGCGAGGATGGAACTATCCAGGGTTTCTTAGAGACCGCTGGTATTCCTTACACCGGATCCGGGGTTTTATCGAGTGCATTGGCTATCGACAAAGACAAAGCCAAAGTTATCTATCGCAATAACGACTTGCCTACGCCTCTCTCTGTAACGCTTCGCAGGGATGGGTTCGATGTTCATTCTGACCTTACTAAAGTTCAGTATCCCTGTGTTGTGAAGCCGGCGACAGAAGGCAGCGCCCTGGGCGTATTCATCGTCGAAGACGAGACCGGTATTGTCGAGGCTATCGAGAAGGTCTTTAAGATCGACGAGCAACTGCTTATCGAAAGCTACGTGAAGGGCACTGAAGTTACCGCTGCCGTTTTGGGCAATGACGACCCTCAGGCTCTTCCCGTCATTGAGATCGTTCCTTCCCACGAGTTCTATGATTTCGAGTCTAAGTATGCACCTGGCGGATCTCAGCATATCTGCCCCGCTAGACTTGATGATGGGACAACGCAGCTCGTTCAGTCTTTGGCTGTTAAAGCTCATCAGGTTCTTGGTTGCGAAGGTGTGTCCCGCACTGACATGATCATCGATTCGGATGGTCAGCCGTGGATTTTGGAAACAAACACGATTCCTGGCATGACAGAAACTTCTTTGCTGCCGGACGCAGCTCGAGCAGTGGGGATCTCGTTCCCCGAGCTTTGCTCCAAGCTTGTTGAACTAGCGGTGGAATAAGCAGGTCGCACTTTGCACCACAAGACAAAGAGGCGGATGTTTCACGTGAAACATCCGCCTCTGTTTGATTGTCTTAAATGTTTAGTCTTGGCAGCGCTGCGTTTTGGTTAGATTAGAACACGCCGCAGGAGCGTAAACCAAGGAACATCAAGGCAACAAGTCCAATAATGAAAATCCAGGAGACGACATAGCAACCTTTGTTGCCATCGCGGCCAAGTTCTACAGCCTTTTCGGAAAGCGAACGAGAGCTTTTCATCATGACGGTGCCAGTATCAAGGTCGGGTTTCTTCAAGGTGGCGTTGGTGAACCAGCTTCCATTTGAATCTACCAGGGATTTGATTCCTTGCTGGCCGATGTTGACGTCAACGCGCTTTCCGTCGCTAAGGCTCTTTGAGACTCTTGAGACGAACTGAGTGAAAAAGTCTTCACATTCCTTAGGATAAGCAAGGATGGCCATTTGACCCCAGTAACAACCAGGCTCAGGATGATCCGAGTAAGCAAGAAAGGCGAGTAGAATCCTTACAGACCAGCCCCGCGCTTCGTAAAGTTTGACCTGACGGCTTGTTTGTTCCTCGAAATAACCAACAGTCTTACCAAACTTGTTTTCGATGTAAGCAATGCTTGGATTCTCTTTATCGAATCGAGTGGTGAATTCGTCTCCAACAAGCGTGTCGGCACCCATGAGGATGCCAGCATCTTTCTTTGAGATTGTTTCGAAGCGCGCATAGAAGCCTTCGTAGTCAACTTTCATAACGTGCTACCCCTATCGGTGATCGTTTCAGTGCTTGCAATGGTATCCCAGCTAGAATATACAGATCGCATTAAAAGGGATTCTATTTATAAACGCCTTAGTGAGTTTGTTGCAAAGGCGTGCAGATGGTAGGCTTTTCTTTATGAATACTGAAATCGAAAACGCTACTAAGCGAATCCAAAAATATCTTTTAGACGGCACCGCTCAAGATGTCGTGGATCGTTACGCGCGCTTAAAGGAGATAGCCTCTAAGGCCGACTTTGGCGCGATGGACGAGAATATCGTTGTGGTAGACACCGAAACAACTGGCTTTTCGTTCACTCATGATGAGTTGATCCAGATCGCCGCCGCGCGCCTTGAGAAGGGCGAAATCGTTGACTGGTACGTTACGTTTGTTGATCCGGGAAAGTCGATTCCCGAGGATGTTGCTCATCTGACTGACATCCATGAAGAGGATGTTGCGGGTGCGCCGTCGCCTCAGGAAGCCCTTGCGGGATTGGTTGAGTTCGCTGGCGATGCGAAGATGATTGCGCACAATGTCGAATTCGACAAGACGTTCACTACTCGTCACCCCGAGGGGTATCCGCTTCTTGAAAACACGTGGATCGACTCTCTAGATCTTTCCCGTATCGCTTTGCCTAAGCTCAAGTCGCATCGCTTGATTGACTTGGTTCATACGTTCGACACCCCTGTTTCAACGCACAGGGCCGATGCCGATGTTGAGGCTACGTGCTCGGTGTACCGTATTTTGCTTGCTGCAGTCTGCAGCATGCCTTTTGAGCTGATTGAGCACATTGCCGGTATGGAGTCTAAGGAAAACTGGTCGACCCAGGTAGTGTTCGAGTACTTCGCGAACAACAAGGATCTTCGCGATGCCGTGATCGGTGCGCAGGCTTCTCAGACCGAATCGGCTGGTTCGTGCGATTTCGGTCGTGAAGGGAACGCCAGTTCGGACAACGTCAGCGGAGCGCATGAGTTATTTCCCGAGGTTGCTCCATTCGAAAAGAAGCGCTTCTTCTCGCTTCGCACTCTTCGAAGGAAGAGGATCAACTCGCTTTCAGATCTTTCTCCCAAACGTGACGCGGGGTTGATCAAGTCGGACAACGATGCTCCCATCATTGCGCCTTCGCCGGCGGAGATCGATGGAGCGTTTTCGAGTGATGGCCTGCTTGGCCGCATTTACGGTAGTTTCGAACCGCGCGACGAACAGAAAGAGATGGCTCAAGCCATCACGGAGGCTTTTGATAAGAACAAGAATCTTGTGGTTGAGGCAGGAACGGGCGTCGGTAAGTCGATGGCCTATCTGGTTCCTTCTGCGTTGCTTGCGAAAAAGAACCGTGTGACCGTCGGCGTTGCAACGAAAACCAACTCGCTTCTTGATCAACTGGTGTTCCAAGAGCTTCCGGCGCTGTCTGCCGCATTGCAGAAATCGCCTGAGATGGCGGCTTTTAGCGATCAACCACTGAGTTACGCAGCCTTGAAGGGCATTACTCACTATCCGTGTTTGAGGAAGATCGATCGCATCGCGACCGATGGGCCCGTCATGAAGGTGGTTGCCGGCAAGGAAACGTCCCAGGCGCCTGCTTTGGCTGGTTTGCTTTCGTACGTCGAGCAATCGGAATACGATGACATCGACTCGCTGAAAATCGATTACCGTGCCCTTCCGCGTTATGCGATCACGGCAACGTCGAATGAATGCCTGAAGAGAAAGTGCCCTTATTTCGGCTCGCTTTGCTTCGCTCATGGTGCTCGTCGTCGTGCGGAGAAGGCCGATATCGTCGTGACCAACCATTCGCTGTTGTTTTGCGATTTGGCTGCTGATGGAGGACTTTTGCCTCCTATTAGGCATTGGGTTGTCGATGAGGCCCATGACGCAGAGCAAGAAGCTCGTCGTGCATTCACTGCGAAGGTCGATTGCGCCGACCTTAAACGCATGTGCGGCAAGATCGTCACCGAAGCGGGTGCGAGGAATGTGTTCTCGAAGGCCGAGAGCAGCGCTGCGGGATCTTCAAACGTTGAAGAGAGGATTCTCTTCAGTCTTACTTCGAAGTGCAAGACCGCTGCTGTTTCTTTCGCTCAGGTTTCCGATGAATTTTGCGCTCACGCGAAAGACCTCCTATACTTCGACACCAGCAAAAATAAGGGTTATGAAAGACTCGAGCTGTGGTTGAACGATCAAATCAGGGCGAGTTCCGTTTTTTCGGGTTTGAGAGCAAGCGAACAGCTGCTGGTAAAGGCTGCAGACGAACTAATAGACGCGTCTCAGAGGTTGGTTGCCTTCCTTGAGGACGTACCAGAAGCTGCAGTTGCCCAGCGCGAGATCGCTACAATCGTCCTTGAACTGAAGGATATGAGGCAGGCCGCAGAGCTGATTTTTGAGAAACAGGCCTCGGCGTTCGCCTACCAGGCTTCGCTGAATCGCAAGAAGGATAGGTTCGAAGACTCTTTCGAAGCTTTGCCTCTTGATATCGGCTTGTCCATGAACGAGACCTTGTATGCACGCACTCATTCGGTTATTTATGCTTCGGCTACGCTGACGGTGAATCAGCGCTTCGATTCATTCGTGAACACGATGGGTCTTGGACAAAGCGAAGAGTCGGCATACGACGCTCTGGAGCTTGATTCGAGCTTTGATTTTGACAACAATATGATTGTCTATGTTGTTAAAGACATGCCCGAGCCCAACGCTCCAAGCTATTTGAGCGCGCTGCAGAAACTTCTGATTTCGACGCATCTCGCTCAGCATGGTTCGATGCTCACGTTGTTCACCAATAGACGTGAGATGGAAAAGTGCTTTGACGAGGTTCGTCCGGCGCTGAAAGAGGCTGATCTTCGACTGGTGTGCCAAAAGTGGGGCGTGTCGGTTAAGGGCCTTCGCGACGATTTCATCGCGGACGAAACTCTCTCGCTGTTCGCGCTTAAGTCGTTCTGGCAAGGGTTTGATGCTCCTGGGGCTACTCTCAAGGGAGTGATTATTCCTAAGCTGCCGTTTGCTCGTCCTACGGATCCGTTGTATTGCGAGCGTGCTGCGCGCGATGACGGCGCTTGGCGTCACTATGTGCTTCCGCAGGCGATTATCGAGATGAAGCAGGCTGCAGGCAGGCTTATTCGTAAGGCGGATGATACCGGGGTGTTGATCCTTGCCGATAAACGGCTTCTTACGAAGAATTATGGCAAGACTGTTTTGAACTCGCTTCCGAGCAAAACGGTACGAGTTTGCACGATGGATGAGATAGTGGCTGCCCTTTCGGCAATGTCGGAAAGAAGATAGCGCGATGTTCGGTCGGAAAGGCCCCATCACGAAAGGCGCTCACCTCAAAGAGCATACCGCAGGCACGTCGAACGAGCTTTCGTTCGACGTGCTTGATGCTGCCCGTCGTCAGCTTGATGATAAGAATTTCGATCCAAATGCAGTGAAGGTGAAGACGCCTCGCAAGGGCGGGGGAATGATCTCGCTGCTCTTCTCGAAAGTTCACTTCACGAAGGAATCGATCGAGAACGGGCAAGCGCAGGCGAAGCCCGGATCGCCGACAACGGCCAACGCCTCCGAGGCGAAGGATTCAACAACCTCGACGTTGCTTCCTGGGAAAAAAATCAAGACCAAAGATGCCTCAAAGAGGAAATCGGCGGCAGCAGAGCAGCGTCAGTCGCGTAAAGCGGCTCGTGCGGAGGCTCGCGCTCTCGCTAAGAGGCAGAAGCAGGAGCGCTATGATTCCAAGCATTCGCTGTCGCGTGCGGCCAACGCAGCGCCTTATTCGAATGAGAGCGCTCAGGTAGAGGTAGAAAGGCGCAAGAAGATTCGCCATCGTCGCAGGGTTCGCCTTGCGGCAACGGTTATCGTAGCTTGCGTTGTAGCGGTTGGGTTTGCGGGCAATTATGCGTATCAGCAGTATCGCCTTTACAACGATCAAAGCGAACTGATCAATCATGCTGTCGAGGAAATCGTAAGCGCCGATGAGAGCGTGGTTCAGCTGGATTCGCTTATCGGTGACCCTATGGCCGAGGTTAAGAACGACACGTGGAAGGAACTCGAAAGGAACCTTCCCGCCGCCGAGTCTCACCTGGAATCTGCCCGTGATACCAGTAATGATCTGTTACCGGTGCTTGGCGAAGGCGATATGCAAATCGTTGCCGGTCAGATTATCGACGCGTGTGACGCGCGGCAGGTGATGATTGACTCGGGTAAGTCGATTTTTGCAGTGGCCGAAGAGGCAAACGGCACCTCGGATTCCGTCGCTCAGATTTGGGCTGGCGTGCTTCAGGCAGATAGCGTTGCGCGAGATGGCGTGGCTTTGCTTTCTGCAGGTTCTCTTGATGACTCGATGGCTTCCGCAAAGGAGAAGCTGCACGAAGCGGCGTCGAGTTTCCAGGATGCTCGGTACGAGCTTCAGCAGCTTGAAAATGCGAATGCCAATCTTGATTTGTCGAAGCTGATCGACTACCTGGATAAGCGACTTGAGGCGCTCGACTATGCAAGTGTGACGGCCCAGGCTCTTCTTGATCGAAACAAGAGTGAGGCAACTTCACAGGCCAAGCTTTACAACGAGGCCGACTCTGCCGCCGTCAAGCTTGCAGCGGCTCTGCCTACGGATCTTTCGGAGCCGGTTAAGGCGGCGTTTGAGAAGGATGTCGAGGACTTGCGTAAGAAGTACGACGATGCGAGATACGCAGCGAGCGCTGCTGACGACAGAATTCGAGATTATTTAGGCGCTTAGCCTTTCCATCTGCGAGAATACCCTATACTAACGGTAATTATGCGCACTATTCGGAGCGCGTGGCGGTCGCTGCGCGTCTGACCGAGGAAGGTTTGATTGTATGGCGCACCAAATGGACTATATCGATTACTTGGCGAACGAGATCGGCCCTCGTCCTGCCGGTACCGAGGAGGAACAGCAGGCGGCGTTATTCATTGCCGATACGTTCCAGACTGAAACCGGCTTCCCCACCGAGATTGAAGACGTCGTTAGCTCGTCTAATACAGAGTCGCCCAAACCTATTTGCGCGTTGGTCACCGTAGTGGTTGCTCTGATCGCGATGATTTTCTCGCAGTTCATGCTGCCTGCTGCGATCATCGCCATTATTTCAGCGGTGATTTACGTCCTTGAATCCACTGGTCGCCAGGTGTTGACGAAGGCGCTTTCAAAGGGCGCTAGCCAAAATGTTGTGGCAAAGTACATTCCTTCTAGCAGCGATGCGCTCCACAAGAGGAAGATCATCCTGGTTGCTCATTATGACACCGGTAAGGTTACTCCGCCGCTGGTTGCCAAGTTCGAATCGATGGGCATTCCCTGGTCGCTTGTCTGCACTGCGGCTATGGTGTTCGTGCCTGTGTTCTTACTGCTTCGCGCTCTTCTCTTCGGTGCTGCCGAAGGTGCTGCAGCTATCGTTTTGAACGTCATCACCTTGGTCGGCGTCGTTTTGGCAGTCCTTCCTGTCGTTCGCGCGGTCATGCTTCGCGTTGCGTCATTGAGCGACGGTGCAAACGACAACGCATCCGGCGTGTCAGCCCTTATGGAGGTGGCCAAGAATATCTCGAAGGGTCTGATGAACGAGGATCAGATCGAAGACGACATGGAGCGCGCAAGGATCCATGGCGAGCAGGCTGCTGTCGACGCGGGCCTTGTTCCCGAGGGTGCCGAGATTCAGTACCATGTTTCCGAGAACGAGGAAATCGCTGACGAGAATCGCTCTCCCGAAGAGCGCCTTTCCGCTGCTAAGGCTGCGATTGCCGCTCTGACCGGTGAGGCAGTCTCCACCACGACCTACGTGAAGCCCGCAAGCGAGGCTGCGGTTAACGCAGGTAACGGAGAGATCAGGATCACTGAGATCCCGAACGCGGATTCTGATTCCGATTCCGTTCAGGAAACCTTCGTTTCGGTTGAGAACAGTGCCGTCGAGACGACGAACGTCACTCCGCAGTCCGAGGGCGAGTCTACTCTCAATGAGCAAACCGATGAGAACGTGCCTGATTGGTTCGCGGCGGCGCAGCGTAAGGCCAAGCGTTCTCCGCAGCGTCCGAAACCGGCGCAGCGTTCGCGCTATGCCGACGCCCTTGATGCGGCACTGAGCGAGTCGGCTGCCATTTTCGATGAAGCGAACAAGCTCGTTTTTGACGAGAGTGAAGATCGTATGCGCGCTCGTTCGGCGGATATCGTTGAAGTGGCTCCTCCTTCGCCGGCGGATCGTGACGCCATTGCCACTGCTGGTGGCGCAATGAGCCCGATCACCGCAACGATTAGCGCAGTTCCCGAAGGTGCAGCTGCTGAATACAAGCCTGTTAACGAGCCTGTCGCTCAGGTTGGGGAGAGCGCTTCTGCTGCTTCCGCCGCTCCGGTTGCCGGGGCCGCAGCTGATAAAACCGAGGTCGTCGCTGCCGAGCCTGTTGGCGAGACCAGCGCATTCGCCCCTATTGTGATGAAGCCCGAAGAGTTGGCGGCTCTTGGAGCCAACAACGAAGCAGTGTCTTCTGCACAGGCCGCCTCTGCATCTGACGCGGGCAATCATGACCTTAACCTACCTGATTTCTCTGGCTTCGAGCTTCCTTCCGTTGCCGAGCCCAGCATTCCCGATTTTTTGGTTCAGGGCCAGCGAGCTCCTCTTGCGGAGCCCTCGTCGAACGCCAGCGCACGTGCTTTGGCTAGCACGATCCCTGCGGTGGTGAGTCCCGGAATGGCCGTCCCCGAGCAGACTTCGCCGTCTAAGTCGGGTGCAATGCGCGCATTGCGGACCAAGTTGCCCTCTTTGAGTGGTTCGATCGAGCGAATCGGCGATCAGGAAATCGCTGTTTCCAACGTCAGCTCGGTTGGTTCGTTCGTTGCTGCTGGCTCGACTGGCTCTATTGAACACGTTGGTGATGAGCTCCTGCAGGACCTTGATCCCGAAGACGCCTATATTGAAGATGCTGACGACTTCGATATCGAAGACAACTACACCGAAACTGGCGCTTTTGCGGGCCCCGATTACGTTGAGATGCCGAAGTCTCGCATTCGCGGCTTCTTTGATAAGTTCCGTTTCGGTTCGAAGAAATCGACCCGCGAAGAGGAAACCCCGCAGGAGTGGCTTGACGTTGAGGATGATTTCGATCCTCGCGCAGTAGGTAAGGAGCGCGGCGGTTGGGATAGCTTCCGTGACGAGAATATCGAAAGCCGTCGCAACCGCGACAATGCCCCTGAGTTTGTGGGCGAGGATGATTATTCTGCCGAATACGACGACTACGCCGAGGATTCTTACGATGACTATTCCGATCCCTATGCAGATCCGTATGGAGACGATGGCTGGGACAATAATCGCAAGTGGCAGGGTGGTTCCATGTCTCGTGTGCGCCTTGGACGCGTGGATATGCGTTCCTCGTCCGAGGGCGACTCTCAGGACGTCGCTGCGGCATTGGATGAGGATATCGAAACTCCAGCTGAAGTGAATGCCGTTTATCAGTTCCGCAACCCCAATTTCGAGACCGAGGTGTGGTTTGTCGCCCTTGGTTCCGAGGTCGATCGTCACGACGGTATTCGCGCGTTTATCGATGCTCACCACAACGAGCTTCACGGTGCCGTAATCGTTGACATTGAGGCTATTGGTGCAGGAACCCTGTCGTATGCACGAAAAGAAGGCGCGCTCGCCGGCGCCGAGACGACCTCACGCATGAAGCGCTATGTGCAGAAGGCTTCTCGTGAGTCTGGAATCCCCTGCGAGCCTGTTCTTATGCCCGGCATTGAAACATCTGCTTCGGTTGCGGCTGCTGCAGGTGTCCAGTCTTTGCATGTCCTTGGCACCGACGGCGGCATTAAGGCACTTACTAGCCAGGGTGAGGATGTTTTCGCTAATATCGATCCCCAGCGCCTTGAAGAGAACACGTATTTTGTCGAGGAGCTTGTTAAGAGCATTTAAGGGTGGATTTCGGGTTATAATCCATCAAGCACGGAGCGATTCGTTGTACGTGCGGGTGTCGCCAAGTGGTAAGGCACGAGCTTCCCAAGCTCGCATTCGCGGGTTCGAATCCCGTCACCCGCTCCAGATCTCACCGCACGTTAGTGTGCGTTACATACCAAAGCAACATAGCTTTGACGCGATTAACCGCCCCTTTAGGGGCGGTTTTCGTTTATTCGGCGAGGTCATTGAGTGAGAGGGCCTTGATGGTACGTTGTTTTCGTCGCAAAGTCGTGCAAACGTTGCTTTGGCAAGGTGCGGTGAGTCTATTCGTCTTGTTGAGTCAGCTCATAAAGCACGTTACGTGCAGTATTGAAAGGAGCGGCGTATGGGTGAGGGTGCCTTTACGGCCACTGATGTGAAGGGCGTTGTGTTCGATATGGACGGCACGCTGCTTAATACCCTTCCCGATTCAACAGCGTTGACCAACGCTGTTCTGTCTGATTTCGGATATCAGACGTACACAGAGGAGGCTATTCGCGGCTTCATCGGTGACGGTGTTCGGGTCTTGATGATGCGTGCAATGCCGGATTCCGCATCTGACGACGAGAAAGAAGCCGCGCTTGCTGAATGGAAGTCTCGTTATCGGGAGTTCGGGCGCAGAAAGACCGTCCCCTATCCGAACACCATCGAAATGCTTGAAGGGCTTAAGTCGAAGGGTGTAAAGCTTGGGGTTTTGTCCAATAAGTTCGATGCTGCAGTTAAAGACTTGGCTGGGTTTTACTTCCCTGCGACATTCGATGTTGCAAAGGGAGAGTCGCCCACCTGTCCAAGGAAACCGGATCCAACAGGCTTGCTCGCATCGATCCAGGAAATCGGTCTTAATCCTTCCCAGGTCGCTTATGTTGGCGACTCGGCAGGCGATATGAAGACCGCAAAGGCAGCTGGCGCGATGGCGATAGGGGTCTCCTGGGGCTATCAAACTGTCGATCGTCTGGTCTCTGCTGGTGCGGATATGGTCATAGACGACCCTCTTGCTATTCTCAATCTGGCTTAAGTAGAATCATCAAGTGAATGATGTTTCACGTGAAACATCATTCGTGAAACGCAACTAGATACCTAGTTGAACGAAAGGAACCTAATATGACTGATCCGCATCAGATGCTGGATTTGTGGCTTGAGAAAGTTGAAGACCCCGAGCTTAAGCGCGAGCTTGAGGATCTTAAACGATCTGGCGATGAGGCTGCGATCGCAGATGCGTTCTTCCAGGACCTCTCGTTTGGTACTGCAGGCCTGCGTGGGATCATAGGCGCTGGAACTAATCGTATGAACGTTTACACCGTCGGTCGTGCGACGCAGGGTTTTTCTGATTACTTGAATGCCCATTTCGAAGAGCCTTCAATTGCGATTGGGCGCGATAGTCGCAACATGGGCGAAGAGTTCGTCCGTCGTGCGGCAGAGGTGTTTGCGGCTAATGGGGTGAAGGTATTTGTTTATCCGCGTATCGAGCCGGTTCCCGCATTGTCATTTGCAACCCGTGATCTTAAATGCTCGGGTGGAGTTTGCGTTACCGCAAGTCACAATCCTGCACCGTACAACGGTTACAAGGCGTATGGACCGGATGGTTGTCAGATCACCACGCAGGTGTCCAAGGACATTTCTGACGCAATCATGAAAGTCGATCCGTTCTCCGATGTTCGTTCGATTCCGTTTGACGAGGCTCTTTCTGATGGGATTGTTGCATGGATCGGCGAGGACACGCTGGAGCGTTACATCGAGGCTGTTCTAGACCAGTCGGTTGTCCTTGGCGACGACTCTGAGAGTAAGGCGGCGTTAAAGCTGGTTTACACACCTCTTAATGGCGCGGGAATCGAATGTGTTAGCAAGATTCTCGATCGTGTTGGCATCACGGACGTCACCGTTGTCCCTGAGCAGGCCGAGCCGGATGGGGATTTCCCTACGTGTCCGTATCCGAATCCTGAGATTCGAGAGGCACTTGAGCGCGGCATTCAGCTTTGCGAGCAGGTTAAGCCCGACTTGCTTCTTGCGACCGACCCCGACGCAGACCGCGTAGGAACCGCTGTTAAAGACGGCGATGAGTATGTATTGCTTACCGGTAATGAAATGGGCGTTCTGCTGCTTGACTATATCGCACGCGTCAAACAAGCGAAGGGCGAGAACCTGACAGATAAGTTTGCTGTTTCCACCATCGTTTCGTCGACGATGATCGATGCTCTGGCAGATGAGTACGGTTTCGCCATCAAGCGCGTGCTAACGGGCTTCAAGTACATTGGTGAATTCATCGGTCGGCTTGAGCAAGCAAACCAGGCTGATCGCTTCATGTTCGGCTTCGAAGAGAGCTATGGGTATCTGAACGGTACTCATGTTCGCGACAAGGACGCTGTTGACGCGTCGATGCTGATTTGCGAAATGGCGCAATATTACAAGCAGCATGGTATGAATCTCGCTCAAGCGATGCGCGCTTTGTACGAGAAGTATGGCTTCTATCAGAATAAGACCGTTTCATATTCATATCCCGGTGCTGATGGTCATGAGCGCATGGATGCGATTATGGGGGCATTGCGTACGGTTTCCCTTGCTAATATTGCCGGCATTGAGGTGTCTGGCGTTGTTGATTACTCACAAGGAATTGAAGGCCTTCCTGCTGCGAATGTGATTGAGTTCCGTTTGGGTAATGGCGACAAGGTGATTGTTCGCCCGAGCGGTACCGAGCCGAAGATCAAAGCTTACTTGTTTGCTCGTGGGGCAACGTTGCCGGCAGCGAATGAAGCTATTGGGAAGTACGAAGCGGCTGTCGAAAAGCTGTTGGGTTAATACCAACGTAGTGAAGGTTTGAATCCCATAATCAGGCAAACGCCAACAAAAAATATAGCGTTAGACAAGAAGCTCGCTTGGGTGAACATGAAGAGCCCTGGCGAGCTTCTCTATTGTTTGAAGTCGCGGGCTGGATCCACCGGTCTCGATGCGGTAGATGGAGCTTGCTTTCAAGCTGGTTAGTCGTCCAAGCTCATTACGTGAAAGCCCTTGTTCTTTGCGAAGTTGAGCAACATTGTGCCCCAGAGTTTCATTTAAGCTGATCGGCATGCTGGAACCGAGGCCCATCAAAGAGAGGCCAGAGTCATTTGCGTCTATCTTGAATTCCACTTCGAGCATAAGAAAACGCTACTCGAAAAGCGCAGTGACAAGAGGAATAAACGACTGAAAATCGGTGACTTCTGAAGTCGTATATCTTAAATGATGCAGATATGGAAGCCGGTGCTGGCACAGGGTGCTTAAAGGGGAAAAGGACCGACGTGACGTCGGATCGAAGCTGATGTATGAAGCCCGAATATAGAGAGGGCGGGGAAGAAAATATCAACGGCCGACGAGAGATACCTGACTAAAAGCACCAACCTGGAGCGGGTTGGGCAGTAGCATTTCCAAATGCTGACGAAATCGATCGAGCTGTGCGCCATAAAGGGGCTTGACATGCCTTTTTTATGTCGCAACGGCATAGATGTTAGAATTTTAAGGTCATCTTCGAATCCGAGGAGGCCAGATGGCATCGAGTAACGATCGAAACCAGCGCCCCAGTGCGCGTCAAAATACCAGCGCAGCCGCAAGGCCTTCGCGCGATGGACGTAAAGCCCCCCAGCAAAATAAAGCACCCCGCAATGTAGCCCCGACGCATAACCCCGGGGATTATTCGAGCTACTCTCGCTCGTCTTATGGAACGAGACCCGAGGGCAGGAACGGCGACCAGACGCCAAGGCCTCAGTCGGGAGCGTATCGTTCTGCCTACACGCCTGATGCGAATTACCGTGGAAGCAGCGCAGCAGCACAGTATTCGCGCAATGCAGCTCAATACCGCGCAAGTAAAAAGCGCGGCCGCGGAAAGAAAATCGCCATCGGCATCGTATCTGCCCTGGTTGTGGTGCTTATCGGTGTGGGTGTCGCTTTGGCAAGCTACGTGAACGGCATCAACAAGGAATTGCAGGGTGGCAAAACCAGCGAAGAGCTTCAGGCAATCGATCAAGAGCTCACTCGCACTACCACGTTCACCAAACCTTTTTATGTCATGCTTATCGGTTCTGATGCGCGCGAGGGCGACGATGAGATGGGCCAGCGTTCTGATACCAACATCGTTGCTCGCGTGGACCCGTCAACCAACACTGTCACGATGGTTTCCATTCCCCGTGACACCATGACTGAAATCGACGGCGTTGGCACCGCTAAGTTCAACGCTGCGTACTTCTACGACGGCGCAGCCGGCGTCATCCGTGAGGCAAAGCAGCTTACGGGTGTTTCTATCTCCCATTACGCCGAGATCAATTTCGAGGGTTTGACTGCGTTGGTTGATGCGGTTGGCGGCGTGGACGTTGTTGTTGATGAGCGCATTGACGACACTGACGCTGATAACACTACCGACTTCCCCGAGAACCCGCGCATCATCATCGAGGCGGGCGAACAACACCTTAACGGCGAGCAGGCATTGGTGTTCGCACGCAGTCGCGCTTACGCTGACGGCGATTTCACCCGTGTTGCAAACCAACGCAAGCTTATTCAGGCAATCGTTGACAAGGTTATGTCTATGTCTCCGACCGATATCCCGGGCGTGGTAAGCGCTGCTGCTAAGTGCGTGACAACCGACCTAACGGTTTCCGATTTGGTGAACCTGGCGCTGCAAATGCGTGACGGCGGCGAGATGACCATTTATTCGGCGACCATCCCCTCGGCAACGCAGATGGTAGGCGGCGTCTCGTATGTAATCGCTGACAAAGCGAATACGAAGGAACTGATGAAGGTCGTTGACTCCGGTGGCGATCCTACTTCGGTTAGCAACGGATACCTTGCCAGCTATTAGTCATATCTGAAACTCACTGCGCAGCAAGTGTAGAGACAAGAACAGCCTCCGACGGTGATCGTCGGAGGCTGTTCTTGTTTGAGTGGGGTTGCGTTTGCGCAAGGCCTGGATGCCGTAAGTGCCATCCAGGCGTATTCGCAGGCAATGAAAAAGTGTGTCAGCGCCTTACCGGCAATTGAATGCAGTTAAGCGCAGACTGCGGAAGCTTATTTCGTGGCGTAACCGTCGGGATTGGTGGACTGCCAACGCCAGCTGTCCTGGCACATGCGATCGAGGTCGTATTCGGCAACCCAGCCAAGCTCGGTGCGGGCTTTGTCGCATGCTGCGTAGTTCACAGCGATGTCGCCGGCGCGGCGAGGCTTGATCTCGTAGGGGATCTCCTTGCCGCAGGCCTTTGAGAACGCGTGAACAACGTCGAGAACGCTGGAGCCCGTGCCAGTACCCAAGTTAAAGATGCCAACGCCGTGACGGCTGCCGTCTGCATCGGCAGCACCCTGGATGGAACCAAGACCGATGGCCTCGCCGGTTCCGACTTTGCCGCCCATCCAATCAAGCGCGGCAACGTGGCCGCGGGCAAGATCGACAACATGGATGTAGTCGCGAACACCGGTTCCGTCGGGAGTATCGTAATCGTCGCCGAATACGCCGACGCAAGCAAGCTTGCCAACAGCAACCTGTGCGACATACGGAAGCAGGTTATTGGGGATGCCTTTCGGGTCTTCGCCAATCAGACCGCTTTCGTGGGCGCCGATGGGGTTGAAGTAGCGAAGAAGAACGACGTTCCATTCGTCGTCGCCGACGTAAAGGTCGGTCAGGATCTGCTCAAGCATGCTCTTGGTCTGACCGTACGGGTTGGTTGCGTTGTGCTTCGGGCAATCCTCGGTGATGGGGACGAACTCGGGCTCGCCATATACTGTAGCGGAGCTGGAGAACACGATGTTCTTACAGCCATGCTCGCGAGCGACATCGCACAGCACCAAGGTGCCTGCGATGTTGTTCCAGTAATACTTGAGCGGTTTCTGCACGCTTTCGCCAACGGCTTTGAAGCCTGCGAAGTGAATGATGACGTCGATGTCGTTCTCGTCAAACGCCTGTGTCATGGCATCGCGATCGAGGATGTTGGCCTCGATGAAGCGCAGGCGATCGTCCTGAACGCCGGTGATGGTGCGGACGCGATCAAGCGCGACTTCACTTGAGTTGCTGAGGTCGTCGTAAACAACAACGTTGTAGCCTTTGTTCAGAAGCTCGACGACGGTATGGCTGCCAATGAAGCCTGCGCCGCCGGTAACCAACACGCAGGTTTCTTGAGGGGCTTTCGCCAAAGATTTGTTAGACATGATTCCTCTTTCGTTTGATTCGAATCGGCTTTTGTGGGCAATTCGATGAGATCACCGTAATGGTATCAGCTATCAGGCGATGGGGGTGCAGTTAAATGATTGTTATGAATGCTTCTCGAAAAGCTCCAACGAATTTTTGCTGATATCTTGCAAAACCCCGGCACCTTTTCGTTCTAATGCTACTTGAGCTGCTATTTCAAGCGCTTTGCGTACATCTTGATAGGAAAGATCGACTCGAGGCTCGCCGGTTGTTGGATCGGGCGTCGCGCCTTCGTTGGTTGACGGATAATCGGTTTCCAGAAGCAGTTGCTTTACAGGTATGACCTTGATGTATTCGCGCCCACGGCGCGAGTTGGCCATGAAAGGACCCACTGAGAAATAGCAACCGCTTTCGATTGCCCTATGGAGCTCGTCATTCGACCCCGAGAACCAGTGGAAAATACAGGAGCAAGAATTCAATGATCCTGTTGCTTCGAGCATATCCAACACTGCATCGGCGGATTTTATCGCGTGAAGGGAAATCAGCTTCCCACCTTGCTTGCCGCATGCTTCAAGAATCGTGCGAAGAACCACTTGTTGGGTCTCGGCGGTTTCGATTATTTTCTTACCGAAGTCGAGTCCGATTTCGCCGACAAAGTTCGTTGAATCAAGGCTAGCGAGAAGTTGTTCGACTTGCGCATCCGCATCGGCGATGTACCACGGATGCAGACCGATGCCCAAGTGGATGTTGCTGAATCCTGTGAGCAGCTCGCGTGCTCGTCGAAAGCCTGCGGGCGTGACGGTATTCGCGAAGACATGGGCGCCATCTTGCGCGGCGTCGCGAGCGAATGATCGGGGGTCACGTGCGAAGTCAAGGTGGCAGTGCATGTCGTGAAGTGCCGGCACGCACGTTTTCATGGTGGGTGCGGAGCCGGCCTTGAAATTGAGCTGTTCGCTTTCCCGACGCGCCATATTGCTATCGAGGGTTGGAGTCGAGGGCTTTGAAACCGCCGCGGATGAAAGTTGTTGCAAACAAAATGCGCTCGCGGATTTCTTCATCGGAGGCGTGGTCGTACAGAAGTCGCGTAAACAGGGTGAGCGATATGCTGGTGAGCCACGTGACTGCGAACTCATCGGTTTCGGGTTTCTTGGAGGTCAGGCCGGTGCCAGAGTCGATGCAGTCGCGGAAAAAGTTGTCGATAAGAGCAGAGATTTCCGTGCGCTTTTCGACGACGAGATGGTGCTCACGGTTCATGGCAAGGGCTTCGACGTTATCCCGTCTCCCATTGACGAGCTTCACGATTTCGTTGACGATGGCAGCGTTTGCTTCCTCCTCGGTGATTTTGCCTTGCAGAAGCAGGAATTCAGCTGGGAGGACTTTTTCGATGATGGAAATGATTTCTTCGATGACGGGCGTGACCACTGCGGAAAAAAGGTCTTCTTTGCCATCGAAAAAGAAGTACAGCGCGCCTGTTGTTACGTCTGCGTTCCCGCAGATGACTCGCAGAGAGGCTTTCTCATAAGGGACGCGAGAAAACTCTGCAGCAGCGGACGCGAGAAGATTCGCCTTCGTGACTTCACTTGATGTTCCTGGTCGTCGTGTCATAGTTGGCTGCACCTCGCTTTAATAAAGTAGCAATGGAGCGCTTGTGACGGATTTAGGTGGCTGACTGCGCCAGAGAGTCGGCGTCGAAATCATTTCAGCTAAAAACTAGCCGCTTAGTAAGATTGTATTGCAGACCGCCTGTTAGGGAAAACAAAAATATAGCCAGTGAATGATTTTCAGGAACATTTAAACGTTGCCTTTGTTTCGGTTCGGCGATGCCATGCGCCTTTCGAGTGAACGATCGATTGGAGTCTTGCCGCATGTTTCCGGTAGCTATTTTGCCCGCTACGGTCATCGTTTTCGCAATGGGCGAATGGACGCATTCGGGGTTTTGGCAATAATTCAACGCTGTTCAGGCAAAAGCCTTTACAATACAGACGGATATGTATTGATTATCTATTGCGGATCCAACATGGCGCAGTCATTCGCGCCATGTTTTTTTGAACAAAGGGGACTCGGTGAGCGAATCCAATAACGACATCATGGTAAGCATCCAGCATCTTTCCAAATCCTTCGGCGACACCCAGGTTTTGCGAGATGTGAACATCGATGTCAAGAAGGGCGAGGTTGTTGTCGTCTTGGGCCCCTCGGGCTCGGGCAAGTCTACGATGCTGCGCTGCATCAATCTTCTTGAAAAGCCGACGGGTGGTCACATCTTCATCGAGGGTGAGGAGATCACTGGTCCGTCTACCAACGTCGACAAGCTTCGCGAACATGTTGGCATGGTGTTCCAGCAGTTCAATCTTTTCCCGCACCTCAGCGCGAAAAAGAACGTCATGCTTGCGCAGCGCAAGGTTCTCAAGCGTTCTGCAGAGGAAGCCGAGGCCATTGCTATCAAGCAGCTTGAGCGCGTTGGCCTTGCCGATCGCGCCGACTTCCTTCCCGGTCAGCTTTCGGGCGGTCAGCAACAGCGCGTTGCCATCGCCCGTGCTTTGGCGATGGATCCCCACGTCATGCTGTTCGACGAGGCTACGTCTGCTCTTGACCCCGAGTTGGTTCGCGGTGTTCTGGATGTTATGCGCGAACTCGCGGAAGGCGGCATGACCATGGTCGTCGTCACGCATGAGATGGGTTTTGCTCGTGAAGTCGCCGATCGCGTCATCTTCATGGAGAACGGCGTGATCGTCGAAGAGGGCAGCCCTGCCGAGGTGTTCGACAACCCGAAGTCAACCCGTACCAAGGATTTCATTGGTCATATCAAGTAAAACGCAGGTTCGATTTCGCTGAGGGTTGGTCGTCCGCATGGGCTTACCCTTGAGGTGTGTATGCGTTATTCAATTAATTGGCGCTGTGCTTTCGAGCATGGCGTCAGTTCTTTTTCGGAAGGGTTTTCAGCAGAGCCCAGGCGCGTTGCTTGCCGTCGGGCGTGCTGATCATCTGCTCGAAGTTCTCGAAGGCAACGCCGCTGCGTCCCATCAAACGCAGGGGTGCGTTGGCGGCGATGGATACGCGGTAGGCCTGCGAAAGAACAGCGTTTGATCGAGCATCGGCGGCAATAAAGATCACGGGATCGAGCCCTTCGACCAAAGTGCGCACGGCATCGGGGTCGAGGCTGATGCCGTCAAATGCTATGGCGGCGAAGCAACAAGCCCCTTTTCCGTAGCCCAATGCAGCAAGAGAGTTGTCCACGGCGGTGAATGCGGCATCGGTTGGATGGTTTTGCGATAGATAGAGAGCGTATCCGCCGCCGGTTCCCTGAATGAAATCTGAGAACAAATCGATGGTTTCACGAAGCGGTGCGCCGAAAATGTTACCGCTCGGCATGATTTTCACATTCTTTCGAGTTGAATTAGACTATGCTCAATGCAAGCAGAAGAGCTTACGCAATCATAGCAAGCTCGGTGATTGATAGGAGTTGGAAAATGTGCACTAATGGAGTAAACACTGGCCAGTTCGAGCAGATGATCGACATGATTGATGATCACATCAAGGTGGAGCGCCGTTGGGCTCACAACATGGGCCACGACGCCGAGGACGCCGGTTTCCCGACCGTCGGCGAGAAGCTGCATCAGGTTATGGCTCAGCTTGACGCCGTCCGTGCTTTGCTGAGCGACGCTAAGGATGCGCTTGAAGAGGATGCGGAATCCGCAGCGAACGTTCAGGTCAACCTCGTCTAAGAGCCTGCCATGAAGAACGATTTGATGCGTTTCTCGGTTGCCATGCCCGAGGACCTCTTGATGAGGTTCGACAAACTTGTTGCACGTCGCGGTTTGGCCAAGAACCGCAGCGAGGTGGTGCGCGATTTGGTTCGCGATGCCTTGGACGCCGACGAGTGCGGCATTCCGGGAACCGACGTCATGGCCACGCTTACCATTGTGTACAACCATCACGAGTCTGACGTTCAAGACAAGCTCACGGTCATTCAGCATTCGTATTTGCAGATGGTGGTGTCGACGACTCACGTTCACATGGACGGTGATAGCTGCCTTGAGGTAATGATCCTTAAAGGCGAGGCATCCGAGGTTCAAGATTTCGCTAATTTGGTCTTCGGCGTCAAAGGCGTGAAGAACGGCGGTTTGGTTACCACCGCGATCGAGCATTCCGACCATGAGGATGGCATCGAGCACGGTCATGTCCACGGGCATGTCCATGATCATGAAGATGGCCTCGCCCACTCTCACGATCATGTTCACACGCATGACCGATCCTATGCGAAGCCAACTCACACACCCCTTGCTTAATTGAATGAAAACCGGTGAATCGTTGTTGGATTCCCGGCATGAAAGGAAGTGGAAATGGATACGCAGGTATTGCTCGGCCACGGTTCGGGCGGCACCATGATGAAACGCATCATCGATGAGGTTTTCTTCGCCGCATATGCAGGTGAGGAGCTGATGCGCGGTGACGACGCAGCGGCATTGCCTGGTCCGAAAGAAGGCGAGCGCCTTGCGTTCAGCACGGACAGCTTTGTCGTCACTCCTCATTTCTTCCCTGGCGGCAACATCGGTAAGCTGGCCATCTGCGGCACAGTGAACGACGTCGCTACTTCGGGTGCTGTTCCGAAGTATCTGAGCTGCGGATTCGTTCTTGAAGAGGGCTACCCGATCGAGGACTTGAAAAAGATTTGCCAGACCATGGCGGAAACCGCAAAGGAAGCTGGCGTGCATTTGGTCACGGGCGACACCAAAGTTGTTAACCGGGGCCACGGCGACGGCGTTTTCATCAACACCTCGGGCGTCGGTTTCATTCCCGAAGGTGTCGATTTGTCGGGGGCGCACTGCAAGCCCGGCGATAAGATCCTTGTCACGGGCACGCTTGGCGACCATGGCATCACCATCATGAGCTGCCGTGAGTCTCTCTCGTTTGCAGCTCCGGTTGAAAGCGACGCCGCCCCACTCAACCACCTCATTGCTGAGGTTCTTGCGGCGGCCCCCGATACGCGATGCTTCCGAGATCCTACGCGTGGCGGCTTGGCATCGACTTTGAACGAGCTTGCCGAGCAATCGCAGGTTGACATGCTTGTCAAGGAAGCGGACGTTCCCGTGAAAGACGCTGTTCTGGGCGCATGCGATATGCTTGGCTACGACGTCATGCAGGTTGCCAACGAAGGCAAGATGGTTTGCGTTGTGCCTGCCGATCAGTCCGAGGCGGCTCTTGCAGCCATGCACGCCAACAAGTACGGTGTCGATGCTGCCATTGTCGGTGAGGTTGCCGAGATGGTTCCCGAGCGCGGTCCGAAGGTGTACCTGGAAACTCCGCTTGGCAGCAAGCGAATTCTGGACATGTTGGTCGGAGAACAGCTTCCGCGCATCTGCTAATTGGGCCGCGATTGGATATTGTCGTTTTGCACAGTGTCTTCCACCTGCGCCGTTACCTAACCGTAGGCTACGGTCACAGGTTAATCGCTCTGAACGCTTGACGCATATCCGTTACATGGTATCTTGCGCCTAGGGAAAACAAGGAATGCGTCGTGCGGCGGGGGTGCCGCATACCGCGATTTTCGATGCTGATGAGACGTCGGATCGCGTAGGCGCTTACGAAGATCCGTGATGGCGAGAGGAGCGATCATGTCCCACCCGATTATCAACGCCGACGATTGCGTCGGTTGCGGCATCTGCGCTGATGCTTGCCCGCAGGAGGTCATTGAGATTTCCGGCGGCACCGCAGAAGTCGTCAACGAGGAGTCCTGCATCGCATGCGGCGACTGCCTTGAGGAGTGCCCCATGGGCGCTATCGAAGACGTCGTGGAAGACTAAACGGTCAACCACCGCTTCAAGCGTGAACAGAGAGAGGAGCCAGCAGCTTCGTGCCGCTGGCTCCTCCTGTTTGCGGGGACCGGTGATGCGGTATGTGGCCTTTTCCGCAAGAGAAGAGGTGCCGACGCAGGTCGGCACCTCGTAGCGCGTTTTCTTCCTGTATTTGGTTTCCCTTACTTCTCCTTCTTGTCCTTCACGAGGAACACGACCATGAGCGTCTGAATGGCAAGTAGGACGCCGATGACCAGGAATGCTACGTGGTAGCCTGCGAAGGTGACCTGTGCGGCGCTGACGGCGGTCTCTGCAGCGGCCGCGTTGCTGGCGAACGCGCTGGAAACAGCGGTCGAAATGGAGATCAGCAGCGCAACGCCGAATGCAGCAGCAACTTGGTTCACGGTGCCGGAAACGCTTTGAGAATCGGGGACATCGTCGTTGTCCAGTGCGTTCACGCCCCATGTGTTGATGGGGTTGGAAGCCAGGCAGAAGCCAAGGTTGTACACGGCATACACAAGGCAGACCAACGAGATACCGCTATCCGCCTTGAGCACCGCCAGGATTCCTGCGGTGATTAACAGGATGGCGGAGGCGAGCAGCATGGGTTTACGGGCGCCCATCAGGTCGTACAGTCGACCGCCGATCAAGCTGGCGATTGCTGCCAAAATCGCTCCGGGCAAAAGCGTAAGGCCCGACACCGTGGCCGGATGCCCCAGCACTCCCTGAATGTAAAGAGGCAGGATGGTTTCGAGACCGACCAAAATCGCCTGAGCAATCAGCACGTAGATCACTGCAAGGCGATAGCGGAACACGTTAAGAATGTGGAGGTTGAGCATGGGGTCGTCAAGAGACAGCTGGCGCTTGCAGTACACGGCCATAACGGCAATGCCAATGACGACCATCGCAGCAGTGAACAGGTGATTCTGGGTAGAGCTGAATGTCGAGATGCCGTACAGAAGGCCGAACAGGCCGATGGTTGACAGGACGACCGACGCCGCATCGAATTTCGAGCGGCGGATCTTGTCGTAGTTGGGCAGCGCGAAGAACGCAAGGACGATGGTTGCCACGGCTAGTGCGGCGACAAGAACGAATATGATGCGCCAACCAACGTGGTCAACCAAAATGCCTGAAAGCACCGGTCCGATTGCAGGTGCCACGCCAATGATCAGTCCGACCAGACCCATTGCCATGCCGCGGTTTTCCTTGGGGAATACCAGAAGAATGACGCTGAACACCATGGTCATCATGTAGCCGGTTGCTGCAGCTTGCATGATGCGGCCAAGAAGGATGACGGCGAAAACGGGCGCCACCGCCGCGGTCATGCTGCCGGCAGCGAACAGTGCCATGCCGAACAGGAACAGCTGACGCGTGGTGAAGCGGCCCATCAGGTAGGCGGCAAGCGGAACGACGATGGCCTCGGTCATGCAGTATGCCGAGGTGAGCCACTGAACGGTTGCCTGGTCGACGCTCATGGTGGCCATGATGGTCGGCAGAGCCGGCGTCATGAGGGTTAGATTCAGATAAGTGAGGAAGGCGCCGGACAGAAGCACGGCGACCATCGCGATGTCGTTTTTGGAAAGCTTCAAAGACATACGAGAACACTCCTTGCCATGTCTATTGGATCTCGCTTGGTTTGGCACGAGGAAACGTTGGACGCAAACTTCTACAGCCTATCAGACAAGGGTATTTTCGTGATTGGTATCGGCAAATGCTTGTATATCAGCGGAAGTTTCTACGTTTTGACAGTAAAAAAGCGCTCGAGTCGTCACATCGAGCGCTTTCGGGATTGTTGATTCTTTTAATTATCGTAAGAAGCAACGGAATTGATGAACAGCTGGCCGACCTCATCGAGCGACATGCCCTTTTTCAGCACGTAGCCGATTTCCATGGGGTCCTCGTTCTCGATGGGGATGGAAACGACGTCTTTGGCCGAGAAGTCGGTTTGCATCGCAAGTTTCTCGATACGCCTGCGCTCTTCGGGGTCGATGGGCCATGTGTCGACGTGATTATGCACGATTCCGTCGGTGATGACGCGACACCATACGGTGTAGGCGTAACTGTCGGCGATGTCCTTTACCAGTTGAGTGGGCGAAACCATAAGACCGTTCGGCACCGCTATGCCGTACGCTGTGCACGATGCGGCAGGTTTGTCGCTTCGTCCGTTACTGGAATCGTCGCTTGGGCGGAGCTCCAGATGCACGAACTGGTCAAATGCAAAGAAAGGATAATCCGCAAGTTCCTCGTGTGAAACGGAACGGCGCCCATGCCTTGCAAGGGGATGCGAGGGGTTGAACAGGGCGAACAGCGTCGCATTCATGATTGGATAAAACTGGACGTCGTTGTCGGCAAGCAACTTCGCGATGATCTTGCGGTTACTTGAGCTTATGCCGATCAGTCCGACGTCGGCCTTTTCGGCTGCAACTTTTGAAATGACGTTCGGTGCTCCGCAAAGATCCCAGGTGAAGTTGTAGCGCGCGCTTTCCGGCTTCGTTGCAAGCTCGACCAGGGCCTCCCAGGCAAAGCCGAACGATTGCGAGGCAATGCGGAAGTTGTTCTTGCTGGGGAAGCCGATGACGAAGCGGCGTTCCAGGTCGTCCATGCGATTGACAACGTTCTGGGCGTAATGGAGGAACTCGGTTCCCAGCGGCGTAGGCGTGGCGCCCTTGCGGCTGCGTGCCAGGATCGTGAAGCCCGTGGCGTTTTCCATTTGGGAAAGGGCTTCGGAAAGGGTGCTCTGCGAGATGCCGAGCTCGCGTGCGGCATCGGTGACCGATCCGGTTTCGGCTGTTTTCATAAGATAGCGGAGTTGTTGAACGGTGATTCTGTTGTTCGCGGAGCGCATGGTTCCTCCTGGTGCATGTGCTTCAGCTGGTTGGTTTCGTCCTTGAGCTCATGCGGGATTTATCTCATAGGGTTAACTGATTGTATCGGTAAATTGACCCTAATTTTACTAACGAATCGGGAATCCCGAATAGGAAAAGCTTATATAGGCAAACACGATGGCGATGTTCACAACTTCGGTTGTATCGCATGATATTATCCCCAGCGTTCGAATGTGACGAACTAATGAATAGTCAAATCGGAATTACCGAAATGAAGGAGGAGCAATGGGACGTCCAACAGTTTTCCCTACGGGAACCACGCTTTACGATCCCAGCAAATGCGATAGCGGCTACACCTTGTTTATGGGTCGCCAGATCGGTGCGATCCTGATCAACATGAACGGTAAGGTTGTTCGCCAGTGGAAAGATTTCATGGGTATGCCCTGCAAGATGATTAAGGGCGGTCATATCCTTGGAAGCCTTGCCGCGCGCGATGCTGCCATTGCTTCGCAGGACTTTGCCGACGTCACCATGATCGACTGGGATGGCAACGTTGAGTGGACGTTCAACAAGTATGATCACGTGAACGACCCCGACGGAATCGAGTGGGCCGCTCGTCAGCATCATGATTATCAGATGGAAGGCAACCCTGTTGGTTACCCGGTTCCGGGCCAGGAAGTTACCACCGATTTCGGCAAGATGCTGATCCTCACCCACAAAGATGTGAACAAGCCGAAGATCAGCCCGCATCAGTTGCTTGACGACTGTCTTATCGAGATCGACCGCGAGGGCAACATCCTTTGGGAGTGGAGCGTCATCGACCACTTCAACGAATTCGGCTTCACTGAAGAGCAGAAGAACGCGATGTATCGCGACCCCACCATGCGTCCTACCGGCCAAGGCGATCTGTTCCACATCAACTGCGCCAGCTATGTCGGCCCGAACCATTGGTACGACGAGGGCGACGAGCGCTTCAACCCGCAGAACATCATTATGGATTCGCGCGAGTGCAACATCATGTTCATTGTTTCACATGAAACAGGCGAGATCGTTTGGCAGGTTGGTCCCGACTTTACCAAGACGCCTGAACTGCGCATCTTCGGTACCATCGTCGGTCCGCATCATACGCACATGATCCCCAAGGGCCTGCCGGGCGAGGGCAACATCATGGTTTACGACAACGGTGGCTGGGCAGGTTATGGCGCCCCGAACCAGTTCTCGAAGACCGGCTTGAAGGTTACTCGTCGCGATGGTTCCCGTGTTGTCGAGTTCGACCCCACCACCCTCGAGATTGTTTGGGAGTGCAAGGGCGAGGAAATCGGCGCGACCGACGCTCCGTTCACCACGCATTACTTCTACAGCCCGCTTACTTCCGACGCGCAGCGCCTGCCCAATGGCAATACGTTCATTTGCGAGGGCACCAGCGGCCGCTTCATGGAGTTCACTCCTGACAACGAGCTGGTGTGGGAGTACAACTACCCGCGTCTGGGCTCTGGTTTGATTTACCGCGCTTACCGCATTCCGTACGACTGGGTACCCCAGCTGCCCGAGCAGGAAGAGGTTGCCATCGAGCGCATCGACAACACCGAATACGTGCTGCCTGGTGCCGAGAAGTTCGATCTTGAGGCCGAGGGCGTGCAGGTTTCTGTCGAGGGTACGCGCGGATTCGACAAGGGCTTCGCTAATTGCGTAGATACCAAGTAAGATAGGCGCTTAAGGATTTGAGGGTTTGGCGCATGTTGAAGGGGCATGCGCCCGCTATAGAAACAAAAAGGAGTGTATTAATGGCTGAAGTACAAGCCGGGGCTGGAAAGAAGGAGTTCCTGAAGGCCGTCATCGTTTTGGTGATCGCGTTTTCTGGTTGGTTCATTCCCGCCCCCGCACCTATGACCGAGATCGGCATAAGGTGCGTTACCGTGTTCCTGTCGATGATCGTTGGTTGGTCTTTGACGGGTCGCGCATGGCCCAGCTTGATGGGCTTGCTGCTGTTCCCGGCAACGGGCGTTATGACCCTGAAGCAGTTCGTGGCTGCTGGTTGGGGTACTGACACGTTCCTGTTCCTGGTTGTCGCATTCGTTTTGGTTGGCTACCTGAAGGAAACCGGCGTTAGCCAGTTCCTGGCCAACTGGCTGCTTGGCCGCAAGATCCTTGAGGGGCATCCGTGGCGCCTCATCGCGATGATCCTGTTCGCAACGTACCTGATCTGCTCGCTGGTCAACACCTTCGTTGGCATGCTGCTGATGTGGGAGGTTGTCTACGGCATCACGCACGGCATCGGCCAGAAGCCGCATGACAAGTTCCCGTCCATCATGGTTTTCGGCATCGCGATGCAGGGTGCATTCAGCCTTTCCGCTATGCCGTGGGGCGGCAACGCCATCGCCAACCTGGGTGTGTACGCCAACATCATGGGCGCACCTGCTGACATGATTCAGTACGTGTTGTTCATGGTTCCATTTGGCATTCTTGAAATCATGGTCTACATCGCACTGGCCAAGTTCATCTTCCGTCTGGATGTTGCACCCCTTAAGGAATACAAGGTTGACGTCAGCAGCCAGGGCGAACTTGCTCACGAGTTGAAGACTGCCCTTATCATGCTGGTTGTGTTCGTCGTTCTGCTGCTTGCCCCCTCGTTTATCCCCAAGGGCTCCGAGCTGGCCACGTTCTATAACAGCTTTGGCTCTTCAGGCATCGCCATTCTGTTCTTCATCATCATCACGCTGATGTACTACAAGGATAAGCCGGTTCTGAACTTCGCCGACCTTGCCACGAAGAACGTTCCTTGGAACATGCTCATGATGGTTGCGGTCATCCTGGCCATTGGCGGCTGCCTGATCAACGAGAAGACCGGCATCGCTGCCTTCCTTTCCCAGAACGTCGTCCCCGCGCTTACTAGTGTTCCCAGCAGCATGTTCCTGCTGATCGTTATCGCTGTGGTTGTCCTGCTGACCAACTTCCTGATCAACATGGTTGTTGTCGCAATGTTCTTGCCTGTTATCATCCCGATTTGCGCTGGCATGGGTCTTTCGCCCGAGCTGGTTTCCTTCGGCATCATGCTGGCTTCGGTCAACGCCATCCTCACCCCCGCGGGTTGCGCAGCAAGTTCGTTGCTGTTCCCCAACAAGGAGTGGATCAGCGCCAAGGAGATTTACCAGTACGGCGTTCCGACTGTTCTGGTTAACACGGTGCTCATCGTTCTTTGGTGCTTGGTGTTCCCGTTGTAACGGTTGAGACTTGACTAAGGTTCCAGCCGATAGGTTTCGGTTGGATACATGAAAGAACTCTCCCTTCTGTCGCCCCTGGCTCGTTAGAGCTGGGGGCGAATTTTTGTTGGGAGGACGATAGGCTTGCGTCGGAAAGCGCACATTCCCGTATTGGAAAAGGGAAAGCCCGCGTCGAGATGACGCAAGCTTGCTGTTGGCTTGCGTCGTGTTGAAGGTTGGCTTCGCGAAAGAAAGCAGAGAGTCTGCACCGAGAACGGTGCAGACTCTCTGTTGGTTTTGGTTGTGGCCAGCGTTGGATTCGCGAAAGATCTAACGGCGGTTTTCGGGAGCGTAAGTCATCATGGCGTCGACGTACTGACGCTCGATTTCGGTCAGAGAGGTATCGGCGGGCTTAAGGTACCCGATGGTCATAGGCGCGCCGTCCTCGATGGGCACCGAAGCCAACTCTTCGGGGTTCGTTTCTTCGGGAACCAGATCGCACCAGATCATGTAGCCATCCATGCTCGAGAAGGAGCTAACGAACTCGCTTAGCGAAAGAACGCTGTTCATCTGGATGAGGCCGCCTGCGCGTTCGGCAGTGTACGGCAGTCGCGCTTCGCATTCCGAAGGAGTGCCAACGTAAATGTACTGTGAGAACAGGAATTTCGGATAGATTTTCAGATCGTCGAACGTCACGCTGTTTTTGCCGGCAAGAGGATGATGCGGATTTATCAGGATATGGGGCTTGGCCTCGAACATTTTCTTGAACACAAGGCCGCTATCCGAGAAGACACGCAACATGGGCATTTCGTTGTCTTCGGTCAGGTAAAGAACGCCGAAGTCTCGTGCGCCTGAGGATATGTCCTGCACCAGCTTCGAGAACGGGGCGATGTCGATAGAGAACTCGTAACGATCATTGGGCTGCGCAGCGGATACCATGCCCAGGGCGTTAACTGAAAAACGGAAGGGCAGCGAAGAAACGGCAAAGTTGATCTTCTTGTTCTCGCCGCCGAATCGAGACTCAAGGGCGTCCATCTTTTTGACAACACCACGAGCGTAACCTAAGAATTCCTCACCGGTTTCGGTAAGCACCAAGGGCTTGCGCTTGCGTGTGAACAGTTCGACGCCCGCTTCCGATTCAATTTGCGAAATAGCTTCGGAGATAGTGCCTTGAGAGACGCTCAGAGCATGAGCAGCACCCGTGATGGAACCAGCCGAGACAGTTGCAATAAGGTAGCGCAATTGTTGGATCGAGATTTTCACTTTGAAATCCTTACCTGATTGGTGGGTCAAATGGTGGCACTCGGTAAACGCAACAATAAGCCTATCGGCGCTTGTCGTAAAGCCAATCAACGTCTTGCAGAAATCAAGCAAAAAACGAGTAAGAAGTCGCCAAAAGTAAACGGAAAGCAACAAAATTGTAACCGTGATCAAAGAGGCAAAAATCACGCTGGAATTCGATTGAAAGCATGTTAATATGAACGCGTTGTCTAGGAAAACCGAAAATATAGGAGATATTCGGTAACGCCGAATATTCGGAAAACTAGATAGGAATGACGCGAAAGCGTCCAGCAGAATAATGAAAGGGAGAAGTTAAATGGGACGTCCAACAGTTCATCCTACTGGCGTAACGCTCTACAACCCCGAAAAGGCCGCTAGCGGCTACACCCTCTTTGCGGGCCCGGGTGTTGGCAGCATCCTCATCGACATGAACGGCAACGTCGTTCGTGTGTGGAAGGGCCTCGGCGGCTTCCCGCCCAAGATGCTTCCTGGCGGCCACCTCATCGCCAACAGTGGTTCTCGTGAGGCTCAGTTCGCTTACCAGGACACTCTCGACCTGAAGATGGTTGACTGGGACGGCAACGTTGAGTGGGTTTTCAACAAGAACGAGCAGGTCGTCGATGACGGCGAGCCCTACTGGTGCGC